>NZ_JBSFDW010000017.1:30988-87318 GCF_053594115.1 Streptomyces sp. NPDC001970
GCGGCCCACGTAACGGCGCGCCACAGGCCACCCGACCGAGGATCCAGGGGGTGCCCCCCGAAAGACACAGCCACGCGAGGGTTGCACCAGCGGCCCACGTAACGGCGCGCCACAGGCCACCCGACCGAGAGTCCAGGGGGTGCCCCCCGAAAGACACAGCCACGCGAGGGTTGCACCAGCGGCCGTGTGACCACCCCCGTGTTCGGGATGCCGGTCGCCGTCGCTGCTGATGTGACGTCAGGTACGAGCCCTCCCCCACCCCCCGACCGGCTCAGCCCAGCGCGCGCCGGGCCGCGGGTGATCGCACCATGCGAAGAGAACCGCTCTCGGGAGGAACGGCATGACCGTCAGTCTTGAGCAGTTGCGCCGATGCCAAGTCGCCGTCGATCTGGGCGCCGCGAGGACCCGTGTCTTCGTCAAGGGCGTCGGGCTCGTCGTCGACCAGCCGAGCGTAGCCGCCGTCAACACCCGGAACGGAGCCCTCATCGCCGTCGGGGAGTTCGCCGAGAAGATGACCGGGCGGACGCCCGACTACATCCGGGTCGTACGGCCCGTCAGCGGTGGCACCGTCGTCGACATCGAGATGGCCCAGCGGATGCTGCGCCATCTGCTCGGCGAGAAGCTCCGCCGCCAGCTGCGCCGCAAGCCCCGGCTGCGGGCCGCGGCCTGCACCCCGCACGACGCCGATCCGCTCGCGCAGCGCGCCACCGTGGAGACGCTCGTCGGACTCGGCGCGCGGCGCGTCGAGCTCGTCGACACGCTGATCGCGGCGGCCGTCGGATGCGGGCTGCCGGTGGAGCAGCCGACCGCCACCATGATCATGGTGTGCGGGGCCGCCACCACCCAGATCGCCGTCCTCTCGCTCGGTTCGATCGTCACCGCCGTACGGATCCCCGTCGGCGGTGACGCCGTCGACCACGCCGTCATCCAGCACCTGCGCCACCAGCACGAGCTGATGCTGCCCAGCCAGTCCGTACGCCCCCTCCAGCTCGCCCTCAGCGGCAACGGCCTCACCCCCGACGGGCCCGACGTCACCGAGATCCACGGCCGCGACGTCGCCACCGGGCTCGCCCGTTCGGTGAAGGTCGACACCGCCGCCGTGCGCGACGCGATCCACACCCCGCTCACCGCCGTGCTCGACGGCATCGGGAAGATCCTGCGCGAGTGCCCGCCGGACCTGGTCGCCGACCTGGCCGACCTCGGGATCATGATGGTCGGCGGCAGCGCGCTGCTGCCCGGACTCGATCAGATGCTGCGCGACGCGACCGGGATGCCGGTGAACATCGCCGAGCGGCCCGACGTGTGCGCGGTGCTCGGGCTCGGGGAGATGCTGGAGGGCCGTATCCAGGCGATGATCCTCGATCCGCTCACCGCCTGAGGATGCCCCCGGTCAGGGCGGAGCGGGCAGGGCCCCGGCGAAGCTGCCCGTGCTGCTGGAGGCGGTGCTGAGCGTCGGCACCGACCTCGAACTGCGCACCACCCTCCAGCACATCGTGGACTGGGCGGCCACGCTGATCGGCGCCCGGTACGGGGCGCTCGGTGTCGTCGACCCCGAACGCGCCCGGATCACCGAACTGTTCACCACCGGCCTGACCGGCGACGAACGCGAGCGGATCGGACGCCTCCCGGACGGGCGGTGCGGACTCATCGGCGCGCTGATCCAGGATCCGCGGCCGCTGCGGCTCGACGACCTGACGGCCGATCCGCGCTCGTGCGGTGTGCCGGACGGCCATCCCGAGATGCATTCGTTCGTCGGTGTGCCCATCCGGGTGCACACGGAGGTGTTCGGCAACCTCTACCTCACCGAGAAACGCTCCGGCAGCTTCACCGACGACGACCTGGCGCTGCTGCGGGTCCTCGGTTCCCAGGCCGGCATCGCGATCGGCAATGCGCGGCTGTACGAGGCGGCGCGTCAGCGCGAGCGCTGGATCGACGGCGCGGCGGCGGTGACGACGGCGCTGCTCACCGGAGAGAGCGCCTCGGACGCCCTGATGACCGTGGCCGAGCAGGCGCGGATACTCGCGGACGCCTCCGCCGGGGTGGTCCTCCAGCCCACGGAGGACGGCGGGATGGAGATCGTCGCGGCCTCGACGCTGGACGACCCCGGCGATCTGGTCGGTACGACGATCGCGCCGGGGTCGGCGGTGCTCGCCCGACTCCTCGGTGGTGAACCGGTGTTCATCGAGGACTCCGCGACCGATCCCCGTATGACGACGCTTGTGCGGCACCGTTTCGGGCCTTCGATGATGCTGCCGCTGCAGAGCGGCGGGAAGCTCATCGGCACGCTCGCCCTGCCGAGGCGGCGCGGCGGGCGCCCGTACACCGCCGTGGACCGGCTGCTGGCCTCGCAGTTCGCCTCCCAGGCGGCGCTGGCGCTGGTCCTCGCGGACGCGCGGCACAACCGGGAGCAGCTCGCCGTGTACGAGGACCGCGACCGGATCGCCCGCGATCTGCACGACCTCGTCGTCCAGCGGCTCTTCGCCACGGAGATGATGCTGGAGTCGACCAGGCGGCGGGCGGCGGGGGCGGAGCCCGGGGAGGACGAGTTGCTCGGGCGGGCCGTGGACGAACTGGATTCCACGATCCAGGAGGTCCGCACGGCGATCTTCGCGTTGCAGCAGCCGCCGGCGGAGGCGCCGACGTCGTTCCGGGGGCGGGTGCTGAGGGAGACGGGCGGGGCGGCGGTGCTGCTCGGCTTCCAGCCGTCGGTGCACTTCACCGGGCCGGTGGACGCGCTGGTGCGGGAGCCGCAGGCCGGTCGGCTCCTGACGGCCCTGCGGGGCGCGCTCGCGGCGGCGCACCGACGGGCCGGGCTGACCGCGGTCGGCGTGGAGGTCGATGCGACGGTGACGCTTCCGGACGGGCGTCCGGGGCTGCGGCTGACGGTGACGGACGACGGAATGCGGGAGGACGGCGGCTCGGGCACGACGACGACATGGACCGGAGGCTGACGCCCTCGGACCCCCGCGGCTGCCCGGCGCCGCGGCGGCCGGGCGGGGTGCGGGGTGACACGGTGACGCGCCGGCGCCCGGTGTGTCCGTCCTCGAACTCCCCCGGAGCTTCGCCTGGGAGGTGCCCCCCAACAGGCTGGGTGTCACGGGGGCACCCGGTGCCGTGCGGTTGCCGTCGGGGTCCGCTCCGGGGCTCGTGTCCAGGACTGCCGGTCCTCACCGCACTCCGCGCGGACCGCGGGCGCCTTCACGTCCGGAACACCACCCCTACGCGTCCCCCCTCGGGCGCCGGCCCCCGCGGCTGAGCCCGGTGGGCGGGAGCCCCGATCGGCTACCTCGCCGTGCGCAACGCGATGCGGGTGCTGGACTGGGCGACGCCCGCTTCGCGTTTGAGGCGGCGTAGGAGGGTGTCGAGGGCCGTCGGATCGGCGGCGCGGGCGCGGACGAGGTAGTCGTGGGCGCCCGTGACGTGGACGACCTCCGTGATGCCCGGGAAGCGGCGCACCGCGTCCTCGAACTCCTCGTTCGTCGTGTCCAGGCGCAGCGTGATGTCGATGAAGACGACGAGTCCCTCCCGGGCGCCGGCCGCCGCCGGGTCGACCAGCGTCGTGAAGCCGCGGATGACGCCTTCGCGGCGCATCCGCCGCACCCGGTCGGCCGCCGCGTTCGCGCTCAGCCCGACCCGTACACCCAGATCGCGGTACGAGATCCGCGCATCCTCCTGCAATACACCGAGGATTTCGCTGTCGAGGGGGTCCATACCGCGATTGTCGCAGTGCGCGCCCGAAATCGGCCGCGCGGGCCACGGGCACCGTCCGATGGTGTGCGCCATGAGCGAGACGTGGACGACGGCGGTCGCCGGCGCGGCCGCCGGCCTTGGCGTGGCGATGCCGCTGGGTGCGGTGGGGGTTCTGCTGATCCAGGAGGGGATGCGCGAGCGCCGCGGCGCCGTCGCCGCGGCCGCCGCGGTGGCGGTGGTCGACATGGCGTACGCGGCGGTGGCGACGGCCCTCGGCCCGCTGGTCGCGTCCGTGCTCTCGGGGGCCGAGGCGTGGGTGCGACTGGTGTCGGCGGCCGTGCTGATGGTGATCGCGGTCCGGGGGCTGTGGGCCTCACGGTCGGCACGGTCGGCACGGTCGGCACGGCCGGCAGGCGACGAGACCGCTTCGACGGCGGAGGCCGCCGAGGGGGCCGGCGGGCCGGTGCGGACCTTCACCCGGTTCGCCGCGTTGACCCTGGTGAACCCCACCACCGCCCTGTACTTCGCGGCGCTCACCACCGCCCAGGGCTCCACCCTCAGCGGCGGCACGGCAGGAGTGGTGTTCGTGGCCGGGGTCCTCGCCGCGTCGTTCGTGTGGCAGCAGTTGCTCGTCGCCGCGAGCGGGCTGGCGGGGTCGCGGATCGGCGCGCGGGCGCGGGCCTGGACGTTTCGCGTGGGGTACGGCCTGGTGGCCGTGTACGCGGTGAAGATCGCCCTCCCGCTTCCGTGAGGGAGGTGAGCCGGTTGCCGTGAGCCGCAGCCGGCCCTCCCCTGCTCACTTCCGGGCGTGGAATCCGAAGGCGCCGCCCGGGCGGCTGCAAGGACCGGCTCGGCATGAGCTCCTTCGAGAAGTCCGCTGGTGGCAGTGCCGGTTCCGGTGGGGCCGCTCGGGCGGATCCCGGCGGGCGCTCACCGACCGGCCGCTGCCGACGGGCGGCGGCTCCCGCCCGCGCCGCCGGAGCAGATGGCTCCGACGATGAAGTGACGAATAGTTCACGCACCGCGGGCCGACCCGGAGAATTCCTCGATTTCGATGGAGTATCACCCGAACAGCCGATATCCAGGCGGGACGTGAGTCGGGGCGTGCGGATAGATTGCCCAGCGGGCATGCATGTGTATCGAGTGAAGCATGACTGCAAGCCTTGGGGCGGGGTCCGGGAGCCTATTTCTGCGGGAGTTTGTGTGAACGGTGACGTGGGAACCCAGTCCGGCATTCCGCCGGCGGATGCCTATGAGAATGAAGTTCCCCTGCGCCGCCACGCGCCCGGCAATGTGGTGGTGAAGTGGCTGACCACCACCGACCACAAGACCATCGGCACGCTGTATCTGGTCACATCGTTCGGCATGTTCCTCCTCGGCGGTGTCCTGGCGCTCTTCATGCGCGCCGAGCTGGCCCGTCCGGGTGCGCAGCTCATGTCGAACGAGCAGTTCAACCAGGCGTTCACGATGCACGGCACGATCATGCTGCTGATGTTCGCGACGCCGCTGTTCGCCGGCTTCACGAACTGGATCATGCCGCTGCAGATCGGCGCGCCCGACGTGGCGTTCCCGCGGCTGAACATGTTCGCGTACTGGCTGTACCTCTTCGGCTCGATCATCGCGCTGTCCGGCTTCCTCACCCCGCAGGGTGCGGCCGACTTCGGCTGGTTCGCCTACTCCCCACTGACGGACGCGGTCCACTCGCCGGGGGTCGGGGGCGATCTGTGGATCATGGGTCTGGCCTTCTCCGGCTTCGGCACGATCCTCGGTGCGGTCAACTTCATCACCACGATCATCTGCATGCGCGCGCCCGGCATGACGATGTTCCGTATGCCGGTCTTCACCTGGACCGTGCTGCTGACCGCTGTGCTGGTGCTGCTCGCCTTCCCGGTGCTGGCGGCGGCCCTGTTCGCCCTGGAGGCGGACCGCAAGTTCGGCGCCCACGTCTTCGACTCCGCCAACGGCGGCGCGGTGCTGTGGCAGCACCTCTTCTGGTTCTTCGGGCACCCAGAGGTGTACATCATCGCCCTGCCGTTCTTCGGCATCATCTCCGAGGTCATCCCGGTCTTCAGCCGCAAGCCCATCTTCGGTTACATCGGCCTGGTGGCCGCGATCATCGCGATCGCCGGTCTGTCCATCACCGTATGGGCCCACCACATGTTCGTCACCGGCGCTGTGCTGCTGCCGTTCTTCTCCTTCGTGTCCTTCCTGATCGCGGTGCCGACCGGTGTGAAGATCTTCAACTGGGTCGGCACCATGTGGAAGGGCTCACTGTCCTTCGAGACCCCGATGCTCTGGACGATCGGCTTCCTGATCACCTTCACCTTCGGTGGTCTGACCGGTGTCATCCTGGCCTCGCCCCCGATGGACTTCCACGTCTCCGACTCGTACTTCGTCGTCGCGCACTTCCACTACGTCGTCTTCGGCACCGTGGTGTTCGCGATGTTCGCCGGATTCCACTTCTGGTGGCCGAAGTTCACGGGCAAGATGCTGGACGAGCGGCTCGGCAAGATGACCTTCTGGACGCTGTTCATCGGCTTCCAGGGCACGTTCCTCGTCCAGCACTGGCTGGGTGCCGAGGGCATGCCGCGCCGTTACGCGGACTATCTGGCCGCCGACGGCTTCACCACGCTGAACACCATCTCCACGATCAGCTCGTTCCTGCTCGGCCTGTCGATGCTGCCGTTCCTCTACAACGTCTGGAAGACCGCCAAGTACGGCAAGAAGGTCGCGGTCGACGACCCGTGGGGCTACGGCCGTTCGCTCGAATGGGCGACGTCCTGCCCGCCGCCGCGGCACAACTTCCTCACCCTGCCACGGATCCGTTCCGAATCCCCGGCGTTCGACCTGCACCATCCGGGCCTCGCCGCCATGCATTACAACCGCCCCGCCGAGGACGGTGAACTGGTCAGGCGGGACCGCGGCGGCTCCGCGGAGCGCGGCGATCAAGACGGGCGGTCATGAATGAACGGCCCCTCGGGGGACCCGGTCTCGGAGACCGCAGCAGGTATCAACAGGATTGAGGGGTATCTGCTCGTCCAGAGCAGAATTCAGGAAGCCCGGCGCGACGCAGAGAAATTCGCCGATCAAATGTACTGGCTCACCTCCAGCCAGCGGCTCGAGATCGTCAACCTCTACACGCAGGACCGCATGGCTGTCACGAAGCGGTCCCTGGAAATGACGGCCGCCCGCGCCCAGGAGTTGCGCCGGGAGTACGCCGCGCGGTACGCCGCGCTCAAGCAACGTCTGCTGTGCATCTGCGTCGCCACAGTCATCATGAGTCTCGCACTGGCCTTGGCCATGCTGATCGTCCTCGCATGACCTGCCGTACATGACCTGCCGTCGCCAGGGCCACCGCAGCTTCCACGTCCCCGGCCTGCGCACCTAGGTGCGCAGGAACGCGCGAACGCCCTGCGAGACCGCGTCGTCGCCGAGCAGGGCGTTGTGGTCGAGGCACCCGGCGGCGTTGTTCGTGGCCCCGGTCAGGGGAACGCTGCTGTCCGGGTTGATCATCTCGTCGCAGTGGACCACCAGGTCGCGTACTTCACCGCGTCCGGGGTCTCGTCGCCGGACGCGAGGTTCGTCTGGACGTACGAGCCGGGCGTCATGTCGCGGCAGGCCTGGTCCCAGAGGGCGCAGGCCCAGGCGACGGAGGTGCCGTGGTTGGGGCCGCCGAGGGAGACCCAGTGGGCGACGGTCCCGGTGCCGCCGCCGAACTTCACGTACCAGCGCGTCACGAGGCTGCCGAAGGAGTGGGCGACGACATCGACGCGCTCGGCGCCGGTCCGGCGGCGGACGTCCTCGACGTACGAGGCGAAGTTGCCGGAGAGGGTCTCGTTGACGCACCGGTGGGTGTCGTACCCCCAGGAGAAGAGCTCGGCGTCGGTGTAGCCGTCGGCCTTGAGGTCGTCGCGGAGGCTGCCCCAGACGCCGGGGTCGGCGTTGTAGCCGTGGACGAGGACGACGGGGTTGCGCGCGGCGCGGGCCTGGGCATGTGCCTGGGCCGGGGGGACGAGGAGCGCGACGAGGACGGCGAAGAGCATGATCGTTCGTGCGCGCGCTACGGCCACGGCATTCCCCTCGGCGAGTATTCGGGAGAATGGTGGGGGCTGCGGGCGGGGATGACCAGCCCCGTGCACGCGTGACGTGAGGAGGACGACGAGTGAGTGCCCTGTTTCCGGCCCTGGCCGCGGGTGACGAGTGTTCCGGCCGGCCCGCACTGCGCTTCGGCGACCGTGCGCTGGCCTACGGTGAGCTCGCCGCGGCGGCCGGCTCGCTGGCGGGCCGGCTCCCGGAGGCGGGGCGGGTCGCCGTGTGGGCCACGCCGTCGCTGGAGACCGCGGTCGGGGTGGTCGCCGCGCTGCTCGCGGGGGTGCCCGCGGTACCGCTCAACCCGAAGACCGGCGAGCGGGAACTGGCCCACATCGTCGGGGACAGCACGCCGTCGCTGGTGCTGGCGGGGCCGGAGGACGAACTTCCGCCGGTGCTGGGCGGGTTGGAGCGCGTGGACATCCCGGTGGCGCCGCCGTCCGGCCGGCCCGAGCTGCCTCCCGAGCCGGACCCGGGCGCTCCCGCACTGATCGTCTACACGTCGGGGACGACGGGCCCGCCCAAGGGTGCCGTGCAGCCCCGGCGGGCGATCGCGGCGACGCTGGACGCGCTGGAGGACGCGTGGGCGTGGACCGGTGACGATGTCCTCGTGCAGGCCCTGCCGCTGTTCCATGTGCACGGGCTGATCCTGGGGATCCTCGGGCCACTGCGGCGGGGCGGTTCGGTGCGGCACCTCGGGAGGTTCTCGCCGGAGGGCGTGGCGCGGGAGCTCGGGGCGGGCGGGACGATGCTCTTCGGGGTGCCGACCATGTACCACCGGCTGGCCGAAGCGGTGGAGGACGACCCGGAGTTGCGCAAGGCGCTGGCCGGCGCGCGGCTGCTGGTGTCGGGCTCGGCGGCACTGCCGGTCCACGACCACGAGCGGATCTTCGCGGCGACGGGGCGCCGGGTCGTCGAGCGGTACGGGATGACCGAGACCCTGATGAACACGAGTGTCCGCGTGGACGGCGAGCCGCGCCCGGGGTCCGTCGGTCTGCCACTGCCGGGCGTCGAGCTGCGGCTCGTCGAGGACGACGGCTCCGAGATCACCGCGTACGACGGTGAGACGGCAGGCGAGATCCAGGTGCGCGGCCCGAACCTGTTCACCGCGTACCTGAACCGGCCGGACGCGACGGCGGCGGCCTTCGACGGGGACTGGTTCCGTACGGGGGACATGGCGGTCCGGGACGCGGACGGTCACGTACGGATCGTGGGCCGCAGGGCGACGGACCTGATCAAGAGCGGCGGCTACAAGATCGGCGCCGGGGAGATCGAGAACGCGCTGCTGGAGCACCCCGGGGTGCGGGAGGCGGCGGTGACCGGTGAGCCGGACCCGGATCTGGGCGAGCGGGTGGTGGCGTGGGTGGTGCCGGCGGATCCGGCGAGCCCGCCGGCCGCGCGGGAGCTGGCGGACCATGTGGCCGGGCAACTGGCCCCGCACAAGCGGCCGCGCACGGTCCGCTTCCTCGACGCACTGCCCCGCAACGACATGGGCAAGATCATGAAGCGGGCACTGACCGACGGCCGGGCCGATGTCTGACGGGCTGACCGCGCGTGAAGCGATCGCGCTGGTCGCGGACGGGTTCGAGGAGGCGCGACCCGGAACCGGGGCCGCGCCGGGGGCCGCGCCCGCATCCGCGTCCGCATCCGGCGACGGGCCCATCGGCTGGGCCGGTTACGGCGCCTCGCGGGCCAGGGCGGTGGCGCGGACCGGCGAGGAGGAGTCGGTCCTCTGGGGCACCGCGGAGTTCTGCGGGCGGCGTGCCGTGGTCGTCTCCTTCGAGTTCCCCTTCATGGGCGGGTCGCTGGGTGAGCGGACCGGGGACCGGCTGGAGGCGGCGTACGCGCACGCGCGCACCGCGTGTCTCCCGCTGGTGTCGCTGATCGCGACCGGTGGCAGCCGGATGCAGGAGGGCATGGTCGCCCTCACCCAGCTGCAGCGCGTGGCCCGCGCCTCGGCCCTCGTCCGCGCGGCCGGGCTCCCGCAGGTCGCGGTCGTCCGTGACCCCACGACGGGCGGCGGCTGGGCCACGCTCGGCGCGGGCGCGGACGTGATCCTCGCCCTGCCCGGGGCCCAGATCGGCTTCGCGGGCTCCCGGGTGCGCCCGCCGGACGCCGATCCGTTCGCGTACACGGCGGAGGGCCAGCTGGCCGCCGGGCAGATCGACGCGATCGTCCGCCCGGAGGAGCTGCGCCCGACGCTGGCGCTGTGGCTGACCCTGCTGACGGGCGGGTCGCGGCCACCGGAACCTGTCGCCGGACGGCCTTCCGGACCGGGCTCCCCCGCCGCGACGGCGGGCAGCCGGGCTGCCGCGACGGCTGGCGGCTCGGCTGCCGCGACGGCGGTCGGCTCGGCTGCCGGCAGCGGCGAAGCCGGACGCGGGACGCCCCCTCCGGACAGGGCGTCGCCCACGGGAGACGCGGCGGTCTCGAAGACAGCGGCGGAGCCGCGGGCCGGTGCACGCACGCCCGTGGCCACCGGAGCGCCGGCCACGCACGGGCCCTCCGGAGCCGTCGCGGCCGGCGCGGAGGAAGTCCGCCGCGGCGGCCCGCCCGTCCCCCCGCCCGCCGCCCTCGGCGCCACGACGGTCGCGCCCACCGGCTGGGCAGCGGTCCAGCAGGCACGGTCGGCCCGGCGCCCGCGGGCCGGGGCCTATCTCGACGCGTACTTCGACGAGCGCCTCGCGGTCCGGGGCGAACGCCGTGGCGGCACGGGCGCCGGGATGCTCTGCGGCTTCGGGCTGCGGGGCGGGCGGTCGGTCGCGTACGCCGCGCAGACGGGGACCGCGACACGGCCCGCCGGGTACCGGACGGCCGCCCGGCTGATCCGGCTCGCGGACCGGCTGGGCATTCCCGTGCTGACGCTCGTGGACACGCCCGGCGCCGCCAATGACGCCGAGGCGGAGCGGGACGGCGCGGGCGCGGCCATCGCCGAGGTGTTCGCGGCGATAGCCGAGGCGCGGGTCCCGGTGACGACGCTGCTGATCGGTGAGGGCGGGTCGGGCGGCGCCCTGGCACTGGCCGCTCCGGGCCACACCTGGGCCACGCCGGACAGCTACTTCTCCGTCATCGCCCCGGAACTCGCCGCGGCCATCCTCAAGCGCGCCCCGTCCGACGCTCCCGCGACCGCGGACCAGCTGCGGCTGCGGCCGCAGGACCTGGTGGAGTTCGGCGTCGTACGCGGAATCGTGACAAGTCAGGAGTAACAGGACAAGGCACTCATGAAGTGCGTCACAGCCGAACCGCGACGCTTCACTCTCGTCCCCGCCCTCTGATAAACGTGGCAGACCTCTACTGCACCACCGGAAGTCTCGCCATGGACCAGGACAGCGCCCCCGGCCACATACCCTTCACGATCGACCTGACCTTCGAGGAGGCCAGGCGACGCGCCGAGGTCGTGGCGGCGCTCGGTCCCGACTGGGACCCGATCGCCGCGCTGCAGGGTGAGGACGAGGCCTACGCGCTCCTGTACTCCGGCCTCGACGCCGAGCAGCAGCGCACGTACGACATGCTCGTGGCCGCCGGTGTCCTGCCCGGAGGGGAGCCCGGCCGTGCGGCTGCCCATTGATCCGCAGGCGGACATCGCCCGCCGCGCCTGGGTGCCCTGCCCCCGCTGCGACGACGCGAAGGACTGCGCCGACTGCACCGACGGGCGGAACTGCCGGGAGCACTGGCGGTACCTGATCTCCAACAAGGGGGCGGTCGTCCACCTCCAGTGCCCGGGCTGCACCCATATGTGGTCGCTCGACACCCGGCGTCGCACGGGCCGCCCGGCGGGCGACGCACCCACCTGCTGAACGGCCCGGCCCGGCGCCGAACCCCGGTACAACGCCGAAAAGCCCGGTACCACGCCGAACGGCCCGGTACGGCGCCGCTTCGCCGTACCGGGCCTCTGCTCCGGGGATCGGTCAGCGTGTCACTTCACGCCGACCGCCCGGATGATCTCCTGCTTCACCGAGCCGCCCCGGTCGTCGGTCGCCGAGGCACGCAGGGAGAGGTGGTCGGCGCTCTTCGGCACCCACAGCGACGCCTCCCACGCGGCGGACTTGCCGCGTACGCCGTCGAGCCGGACCTTCGACCACGTCTTCCCGTCGTCGTACGACACCTCCAGCGCGGCGCCGGTGATCGCGCCGGTGCCGACGGCGCCCTTCACGTACTCGGAGAAGATCCCGACGTCGAGCTTGTTCCCCGACCGCACATTGCCGTTGAGGTCGGTGTCGACGTCGAAGCCGAGGTTCAGCAGCGGCAGGAAGGTCCACCGGTCGTCCGGGGTCTCCTTGGACCGGAAGGTCCACTCGGAGTGGCCGCGGGTGGAAAGCACCCACCGCTCCGGGTCCATCGTCGTGTCCGTGACGACCCTGAACTCCTGCTCGGTCGACTTGACGTTCCGGGCGTACGCGCCCGAGCTCATCTTGCGGTCGACCCGCACGCCGTCCACGTACACCTCGGTGAACTGGGTCATCGAGTCGTCGCTCCACACGTCGCCGAAGCCGGTGTGGTCCGGGCCCGAGTCGCCCCAGCCGGGCGTGTTGAACTGCAGGTTGTTGCCGGCGCGCTCCTGACCCCAGCCGAGTCCGGTGCCGAGCCACGGGTGCCAGACCGGCTTGAACCAGTTGAGCGTGGAGCGGGTGCCGCCCTTGTAGACGGGTGTGCCGCTGCGCTGCTCGACGGCGCCCGGGCCGTTGGTGACGGACTCGTGCCAGCGCTGGCCGGGGCCGGTGCTGACGTAGTCCGTGCGCTCCACCGGGAAGGCGACCTTCTCCTGGAAGCCGAAGCCGATCGGGAAGGTGTCGGTGATCGAGTAGCGGAAGTCGCTGCCGTCCGCGGCCTTCGTGGCGTGGAACCTGGTGTTCAGTACGGCCAGATCACGCTCGCCGGGCCGGTAGGTGAGGTCCCGGTCCGGCACCGCGCCCCGGTGGCCCTCGGAGAGGTCGTACACGTACGGCGTGTACCGGGTACCGGTCAGCTCCACCCGCTCGTGCCGGGCGGCCGCGGCGATCAGCCGTGCCCCGTCGGCGGCGTTGACGGTCACGACGTGCAGCGGACGGTCCTCGTACTCGGCCGTGCCGAACCAGGCCATCAGCCGGCCGGGCGCGTCATCGGTGACGAACAGCGCCTTGGCGCCCGCGTCCTGCGCGTTCTGGGCGAGTCGTGCCGGGGTGACCGCGCCGGTGTGGCGGACGACGACGGCCTTGCCGCGCACGTCCTTGCCCTCGTAGGCGGCGGCGTCGCCGGTGCCCGCGTCCACGATGCCGAGGCGCAGCTCGCCGTCGAGGGGGGTCGTGCCGGCCTGCACCCTGGTGTCGCTGATCCGCTTGCCGCCGGCCTCGGCCTCCAGCATCGGCTTGCCGAGGCGCCAGACGGTCCGGTACTCGAAGGTGCCGGTGGCCGGCTTGCCGGTGGGCGCCGCAAAGACCGAGTCGTACTTGGGCGGCACCTGCACGGCCCCGCCGTAGTGGGATCCGTTCGCCTTCCGGTCGAACTCCATCAGCAGCTGACGGGTCTCGGTACGCCTGTCCACGTCGGCGCTGAGCTCACGCAGCTTCCGGCCGTCGAGGGTGATCTCGCGGTCCCGGTCGAGGGTGATCTCCGGCTCGGTGAGGAAACCGAGGCCGAGGGAGTCCTTGCCCTTGCTGCCGCGTACGTCGAGGAAGGTGTCGACCGTGTACGTGCCCGGCCTCAGGCGCAGCTCCAGCGTGCCGGATTCGCCGACCCTCTCGGGGAACGGGTCCTCGCCCTCGGCGAGCTTCTGCACGCCCAGGTAGGCGGCCGTCGGGGCACCGTCGCGGTCCTTCACGTGAACCGTGAGCGTGTACCGCTCCTCCTCCTTGACCAGGCCGATGGCGGTGCGGGCGACGACCGTGCCGTCGGCGGCGGTGGCGGTGATCCGGCCGCCGTTGTTGCCGACATCGGCCCTGGCGCCGTCACCGGTCACCGTCGTCTGCGCGGTGCCGTGCGCGGGCACGGTGAGCGTGGAGTCGGCGAGCGTGGCGACACCCGCCGGGGCGCCCTCGACGGCGAGCGTCAGCGTGACGGGCGCGTCGGTGTGGTTGGTGTACGTCACGGTCCTGGTGACCGGCTTGTTGGCCTCGTACGGCCAGCCGTAGAAGCCGAGGTCGGCTGAGCCGGTCGCGGTGATGCGGGCGCGGGTCGCGGCCGGTACGTCGACGCGGCCGGCGCCGAGCACGTACGGGCTCGCGTCGAGCGGCTTCGACGACGACATCAGCGCTTCCTTGAGCTGCGCGCCCGTCCAGTCGGGGTGCTCCTCGGCCAGCAGCGCGGCAACACCCGCGACATGCGGGGTGGCCATCGACGTACCGCTCATCGCGGTGTACAGGCCGCTGCCGGAGGAGAGCTGGGAACGCGCGGCGAGGATGCCGACACCCGGCGCGGACAGGTCGGGCTTGAGGGCGTGGTCGCCGTGGCGCGGGCCCTGGCTGGTGAAGTAGGCGGCCTCGTCGGCCGAGTCGACGGCACCGATCGTCAGCGCGGAGTCGGCGGTGCCGGGCGAGCCGAGGCTGCCGGGAGCGCCGGCGTTGCCCGCGGCGATGACGAAGAGGGCGCCGGTCTGGGCGCTGAGGGCGTTGACGGCCTCGGCCATCGGGTCGGTGCCGTCGCTCAGCTCCCGCGAACCGAGGCTCATCGACACGATCTTGGCGTCGATGTCCTTGGCGGCCCACTCCATGCCGGCGATGATCTGCGACTCGCTGCCGCTGCCCGCGTCGTCGAGGACCTTGCCCACGGCGAGGTCGGCACCGGGCGCGACGCCCTTCTCCCTGCCGTCGGAGCCCGCGCCGCTGCCGCCGACCGTGGAGGCGACATGGGTGCCGTGGCCGTGGCGGTCCGCGACCTCCTGGCCCTCGATGAAGCTCTTCGACTCACCGACGCGTCCGGCGAGATCGGGGTGGCCCGCGTCCACGCCCGTGTCGAGGACGGCGACCTTGACCCCCTGGCCGGTGAGTCCGGCCTCCCAGGCGTCGGGGGTGCCGATCTGGGCGTTGGACTCGGCCATGTCGGCCTCGACGCGTCCGTCGAGCCAGATCTTCTCGATGCCGCCGGAGAAGGCACGGCGGGTGGTGGCCACCGTGTCCCAGAGGATCCCCGGCTCGGCCTTCATCGCCACGCCGCCGATACTGGGGAGGGACCGTACGGTGTCCCCGCCGCGCGGGGTCGCGGCACGGCTGCCCTTGGCGTACGTGACGATCAGCGGGAGCGGTCCGCCTTCGGCGAGACCCTGCTCGATGAGCCCGGTGACGTCGAACAGCCGCTTGTCCAGGACCCCGGCGTCGAGGTAGGGCCGGGCCTCGTCGGGTACGACGGTGACACGGCCGTCCGATATCTCGCTGCGCACGGCACCGGTGGCGTCCTTGGGACGCTCGACGGCCACGGCTTTGCGGCCGCCGCCCAGATCGGTGACGGTGACCTTGTCACCGGTGATGAGGGTGACGGTGTGGCGGGGAGCCGCATCCGCAGGCGCGACACCGCCCTTGGGGCTCTCGGGGGTCTGGGCGGCGAGGGCCTGTCCGGCCGGGAGCAGTACGAGCGAGAGCCCGGCCGCCAGCAGCCGGGCTCTCCTTCTCGCGGGCGCTCTGGTCATGAGTGTCTCTCCTCGTACACCCGGTGAAGGGGTGGCTCCGGGCGTTTCGAAGAGTGTGGGGTGAACCCAAGTCGCTTGGGGCGGCCTGATGTTGGCGGTTACGTGCCATGGCGGATACCTGCCAGTCACCCGCGGCTTCCCGGCGTGTGCTGCCGCGGCTGCTCCTACGGCGTCGGCGTGCGGGCGTCGTACCGTACGAAACCGGGTGCGCGCAGGGTGAGCAGACCGATCGCCAGCACGCAGGCGAGCCCGCCGCCCGTGACGGCGACCGCGGGGGACGTGAGGCCGGCGACGGACCCGGCGAGGAAGTCCCCGAGGCGCGGCCCGCCCGCGACGACGACGATGAACACGCCCTGCAGGCGCCCGCGCATCTCGTCGGGCGCCGCCGCCTGCAGCATGGTGTTCCGGAACACCATGGACACGGTGTCCGCACAGCCCGCGAGGGCGAGGAAGAACAGCCCGAGCCAGAGGTTCCTGGTCAGCCCGAACACGGCGATCGCCGTCCCCCAGGCTGCGACGGCGAGCAGGATGGCCGCCCCGTGCCGCCGGATCCGCCCCAGCCAGCCGGAGAACACCCCTCCCATGAGGGCCCCGACGGCGGGTGCGGCGACGAGGAGCCCGGTGGTGCGGGCGTCACCGCCGTACCAGAGCACGGCGACGGCGGGGAACAGTGCCCGGGGGTGCGCAAGGATCATCGCGCAGAAGTCGGAGAAGAACGTCATGCGGATGTTCGGGCGGGTGGCGAGGAAGCGCAGCCCGTCGAGGACCGACGCCCGCTTCGCCGCCGTGCGGTCGCGGTCGGGCAGCATGGCGGGCAGCCGCCACATGGCGTAGAGGGAGGCGCCGAAGGCGACGGCGTCGACCAGGTACGCGGTCTGATAGCCCCCGTACCCGACGATCAGCCCTCCGAGCATCGGCCCGATCAGCATCCCCGAGGTCGTCGTCATGGAGCTGAGGGCGTTGGCCGCGGGCAACTGCTCGGGTGGCAGCAGTCGCGGGATCATCGAGGACCGCGCAGGCGCGTTGAGCGCGGCGCACACGGCCTGGAGCGCGACGACGCCGTACAGGAACCAGACGTGGTGGAACCCCGCGAACGCGGCGCACGCGAGCCCGGCCGACAGCACCGCGGACCCGCTCGCGCTGTACAACCCGAGCTTGCGCCGGTCGACGGTGTCGGCGACGGCTCCGCCGTACAGCCCGAAGACGATCAGGGGGACGAGGGAGAAGAGCCCGACGAGCCCGACGGAGAAGGTGGACCCGGTGATGTCGTACACCTGGAGGGAGATCGCCAGGGTGGTCATCCCCTGCCCGATCCACGAAACGGTGTTCCCGAACCACAGCCGCCGGTAGTGCACGGAGGTCCGCAGCGGGGTGAGGTCGGCGAGGACGCGGCCGCGTCCCTCGGGGGCCGGGGTGCCGGTGGGCGTGCCCGTGTTTGTGCCGGTGCCGGTGTCGGTCATGCGACGACGACCGCGGGGCGGGGGCGGTGAGCTATGGGCGGCATGGGGGAAGTATAGGGACGCATGAGCAAGGGCCCCTTACCGCACTGGGTGCGCGCGCGAGGGCGCCTGCGGCGGGCCCACCGGACGGTCCGGGGCCCCGGGGCCGGGCTCGGGGAGGAGGCCCGCCGCAGGTGGCGCCCCTACCCGAAGCGGCCCTCGACGTAGTCGGCCGTGCGCGGGTCCGAGGGGGTGCCGAACATGGCCGACGTGGGGCCGTGTTCGACGATCGCCCCCGGGGTGCCCTGCTCCGCGAGGAAGAACGCGCACTGGTCGGAGACCCGCGCCGCTTGCTGCATGTTGTGCGTGACGATCACGATCGTCACCTCGTGCGCCAGTTCCCGGATCGTCTCCTCGATACGGCGCGTGGACGTGGGGTCCAGCGCCGAGCACGGCTCGTCCATCAGCAGCACCTTGGGCCGCACCGCCAGGGACCGGGCGATGCACAGGCGCTGCTGCTGGCCTCCGGAGAGCGCCCCGCCGGGCTGGCGCAGGCGGGTGCGGACCTCCTTCCACAGACCCGCCTTGGTCAGGCACTCCTCGACGAGGTCGTCCTTGGCCGCGCCGCCCATGCGGATGCCGGTGAGCTTCAGGCCCGCGGTGACGTTGTCGTAGATGGACATCGCCGGGAACGGGTTGGGCTTCTGGAAGACCATGCCGACCTGGCGCCGGGCTTCCGTCAGCCGCTGCCCCGCCTCGTAGATGTCCTGCCCGTCGATCATCACCTCGCCCGCCAGCGAGGCGGACGGGACGAGCTCGTGCATGCGGTTGAGGATGCGCAGGAAGGTCGACTTGCCGCAGCCGGACGGGCCGATGAGCGCCGTGACCAGGCTCGCCGGCATGGTCAGCGACACGCGATCGAGGACTTTGTGGTCGCCGAACCAGGCCGAGATCCGCCGGGCGTCGAGGGTGGCCCCGGTGCCGCCGGTGCTCCGGGCCCCGCCGGGGTGCGTCGGCAGCGGAAGGGTGGTCTCGGTCCGCGTGCTCTGTTGGGTCACGGCATGTCCTTACTCATGAAAGTCCGGCAGAACTCGGTCACGGTCACAGCAGGTTGGGGAGGAGCAGGACCGCCTGGTCGGCGACGGCGAGGCCGAGTGCGCCGAGCAGGGGTACCCCGACCACCCAGGTGTGCGGCCGCCCCCAGCGGGCGTGTGCCCAGGCCAGGCCCGCGGCCGCAAGCACGAGGCCCTGCCCCCACAGCACCAGCGGCAGCCAGGCCGCCTGCTGTGTGGCCATCGCCGTCTCGTCCTCCGGCAGGGCGCCCGGCGGGAGGGCCGGCGCCGGTGTGGGCTGGACGTCGGAGACCAGGTCGGCGTCGAGCCGCAGGATGCCGCGGGGCATGAACGGGGTGCCGTCGGCCGTGATGAGGGTGAGCCGGCCGCCGCCCTCGGCGGGCGCGGGCGGCTGCGGGTCACCGGCGCGGCGCGGGCCGATGACCCGGTACGTGTGCTTGCCCTGGCCCGTGGTCACGGTGAATCTGTCCCCCGTGCTCAGTTCGCCGAGCCGGCCGAACGGCCCACCGTAGGCGGCCTGCCGGCCCATGACGACGCTGACTCCGGCCTGGCCGGGCAGGGGCGTGTCCCGGCGGTGGCCGGGCCCCCGTCCCAGGTCCTCCGCCGTGGTGCCCTCGCCGACGACTTCGCGCAGGCCGAGCGCGGGTATCTCCAGCAGCGCCACCGGATCCCCGGGCGCGGCCGCCGTGCCGCCGCCCTCGGAACGGCCGACCGGGGCCGTCCCGTTGGCCAGGGCGTTGCGGAAGTCCGCGTAGTCGACCTGCTGGTCGCGCGCGTGGCGCAGCTGGCCGACGAGACCGGCGTCGACGACGAACCCGAGCAGCAGCGCGGCCAGGATGCTCAGCGCCGCGCTTGCGACGCGCAGTCCGGGGCCGGCGGCCGGGCGCGGCGGGCGCGCCCGGCCGGGCGGCGGGAGCCACGGGTCGCCGGCGGGCCGGCCGCCCGCCGGAGGCGGCTGCTCTCCCTGTGCCGTGGTGTCGGCCACGGCGCCCGGTGCCGTCATCCGATCCTCCGCGCCGTGGAGGTGGCGGGGACGGCGGCGTGTCCGGCGCGCTTCGCCGTCACGGTGAGGGTGATCGGATGCCCCGGGGCGCCGCTGCTGTCCGTACCGGCGCCGGGCGTCACCTCCATCGTGCCGAGGGTGTCCGCTCGGGCGCCGCCGGTGCCGAGCGCGATCGCACCGGCGGCGAGCAGGGGCGCGAGTGCGACCGACAGGGGCCGACGCGCGGTGGGGAACTTCATGGTCGGTGTGTCTCCCCGGCTCAGACGTTGGGGGTGTCGGTGACGGGGAACTCCTCGCGCCGGCGTGCCCGGCGGACGACGGTGACACCCGCCGCGACGAGGGCGGCCGACACCGCGCCGAGCACGGTCGCGTCGGCGCCGGTGGCCGCGAGGGAGCCGTTGCCGCCGCCCGTACCGCCCGAGCCGCTCGAACCGCCGCTGACCTCGGTCGTGATGCCCTGGGAGCCGCCGTCCGGGGTCGCGGTGTCCGTCGGGCTCGCGGTGTCGGTCGGCGAGGCGGTGTCCGTCGGCGACGCGGTGTCCGTGGGGCTCGCGGTGTCGGTCGGCGAGGCGGTGTCCGTCGGCGACGCCGTGCCGGTCGGGGAGTTGGTGGTGGAGGGCGACGAGGAGGAAGGCGGCGTGGAGGGGCCGGCCGGGTCGGTGTCCCGGTACTCCGTGTCGGAGGTGAACCAGATCGGCGCGGTGAAGTCCCCGAGGCTGGTGCCGTTGAAGGCGGTGCGGCAGATCAGCGTGAAGTCGTAGCGGCCCTGCAGCGTGGTGAACCCGGCGAGGTTCGCGTAGTCCCGCATGGTGAAGGTCAGCGGCACCTTGATGCCGCCGCCCGGCGTGGTCCCGTACGTGGTGAGCGGCGAGTTGCTCACCACGTTCTGGCCCTCGGCCGGGAAGCCCGAGCCCTTCACCGTGACCATGAGGTTGGTCGCCGTCTCCGGGCAGACGGCCGACGTGGTCAGCTCCATCAGGCTGACGTCCGTTCCGGTGTGCGGGGCCACCTCCATCGAACCGGCGGGCTCGGCATGCGCGGCGCCCGCGGCGAACAGCGCGGCCGCGCAGGACACCGCCGCCAGCGAGCCGATGACGACGGCGGCCGGCCTGGTGATCAATGTGCTCGGCATGGTGGGTCTCTCCTCAGCAGTGGATGCACGACATGAGTGCGTGGGGTGGGTGTGGTGGGGGTGCGGGGCGTGGTCAGTCGTCCGTGGCGGACGGGGCGGCGGCGCGAGCCCGGCGGCCGCGCGCCCAGTGGGCGGCACCCGCGACGAGCGAGAGGAGGGCGACCGCGAAACCGGCCACCGACCAGGCGGCGAACGAGGTGCCGGAGTTCCGGGGATCCGCGTCGCCGGCAGCGGCGGCGGGCGCACCGGCACCGTTCGCGGGGGCGGTGGGCATCACGGAGGCCGCGTCGCCCGCGCCCGCCGCGCTCCCCGGTGCAGCTCCCTGCGTTCCTGCGCCCGTACCGCCCCCCGACGCGGTCGGCGGTACGGGCTGTCCGGACCGCCCGGGCGCCTTCTCGCCCTGGGCGGTGCCCTCCACGGCCGCGACGGACGTCCCGTCCCGGTACGCGTTCTTCGCGGTGAACCGCAGGGATCCGGTGAAGTCCCGCAGGCTCGTCAGGTCGAAGGGGCCCTTCAGACAGCTGACCGTGAAGGTGTAGGTGCCGCGCAGCGCCGTGAACCCGGCCCTGCTGGCGTAGTCCCGCATCGTGAAGGTCAGGGGGATCGCGAGACCGCCGCCCGGCGCCTGCGGATACGTGGCGAGGGGCGCGTTGCCGACGACGATCTGGCCGCCGCGCGGGAATCCCGCTCCGGTGACGCGGGCGATGACGTTGGTGGTCTTCGCGGGGCAGGGTCCGGCGGCGGTGAGGGTGATCGGCTCGGCGTCGCTTCCCCGCGCGGGGGTGACGGCCAGTGCCCCGTTCTCCGCCGCCCGTGCGCCGGCCGGGGTGCCGGCCACGATCGCCGCGGCGGCCAGCACGACCGCCGCCAGGCCGGCGGCCGACGAGGCGAGGCCCTGGGTCGCGGCGGCTTCGGTGCGGCGCTGCCCGGAGGGGCCCCGCGTCGGTCCGCGGCGCCGACGCCTTCGGACGAGGTTCAGCGTCAGGAGCACGGCGACGGCGCACAGCACGATCAGCAGCGTCCACGGCACGGCCGGAAACGCGGCGGTGCGGGTGACGCGCGGCAGCACGCGGTGCTTCACGTCGCCCCGTACGGGCTCGGGGTCGACGGTGACCGTGGTGGTGTCGCGCACGGTGGGGCGGACGCCCGTGGCCGAGGTGGTGATCTTCAGGGAGGCGCCGGGGAGCAGTTCGGTGATGCCGCGGACCTTCGCCACGTCGGCCTCGCCGCCGAGCGCGTCGCGCACGTGCACCGCCTGACGGGCCGCCAGCCGGACGTTCCCGATGTTGCGCACGGTGTACGTGACGGTCGCGCTGCCGGTCCCGAAGGGGTTCGTGGTGCCGTGGTAGGTGGTGTGCAGGTCCTCGACGGCGAGCTGGGAATTCAGTTCGCCGGAGAGCCGCAGATAGATCCGGGCGCCGACCCGCTGGTCGACCGAGACCTTGTTGCCCTTCTTGTCCGTACGCACCGCGGACAGCGACGCGACGATGCCCCCGGTGTGGTCCCCGGGGGTGGCGTTGCGGGGGACGGTCATCGTGAAGGGGACGATCACGTGGGAGCGGCGGGGCACGCTCAGGACGTTCCTGCCGAGCTTGACCCAGGCGCCGACATCGGTCGGCTTGTGGTCCGCCGCGAACAGGTCGAAGCCGCCGTCGGCCGTGGTGAAGGCGTCGCCCGCGTACACGCGGAGCGTGAGCGGCCTGTCGGAGTAGTTGAAGACGGCGATGTGGTCCTTGACGACGGCCCCCGGGGTCGCCCCGTACGAGAAGTTCGGCCGCGCGTCGGGCTTCTTGGCTGCGGAGGGCTGGACGCCGAACGTGGTGCGCCCCTGTCCGCCGTCGCTCTGCCGGGTGGCCGGGACCGGGGATGCGGCCGAGGCGGCTGCGGCAGTGGCCGGGAGGACGGCGATGAGGCCGGCGGCGAGCGCGGCGGCGATTCGGCGGGCTGAGGTGGTGATCATGTCGGGTCGTCCGATCGGGCGCGGAACGGCGGGAGCGGAGGTGTGACCGGGACGGGCATCGCTGCCCGTCCCGGTCGGGGCGGCACGACCTGGGGGTGGGGCCGCCCGGAACCATCCGACGGGGTCAGATGGCCGTCAGGGTGAGCGTGGCCGTGTAGGTGCCGGCCACGGTCGAGGTCGGCGCGTTGAGGGCGAGGTCCGCGCCGAGGTGGGCCGTGCCCAGACCGGCGCCCGTGGCGAGGGAACGGGAGGACTTGAGTCCGGCCGTGCCCGCGTCCGCGGGGTCGACACCGTTCGCCGCGGCGACCGCCGCGCCGGCCGTGACGGTCTGGGACGCACCCTTGTCGATCAGCTTCGGCGTCCAGCCGAGGTTCTGACCGTTGATCTTGTGCGTGCCGCCGTCGGAGAAGTCGGCCACCTGACCGCTGACGGACCAGCCGGGGTTGCCGGCGCGGGTGTCGGTCAGCGTGACCGCGTTGATGGCGCCCGTGGTGGCCAGCAGGTCGCCGTTGGCGTTGAGCTGCGGGGAGGGCAGGGTGACGTGCGGGTTGTCGACGCTGATGACCAGCGCACCGGCCTCGACGGTCGTGGTGATGTCCTGCGAGGCGGTGACACCGGCGAAGGCGCCGACGACGTACGCGACCGCGGCGGAGTCGGAGCCCAGGTGGGCGGCGGTGTTCGCCGGCACGAAGGTCGCCGAGAAGGAGTGGTCGCCGGGCGCCAGGCTGCTGGTCGTGAAGGTCGCCTGGCCGGCGGCGACGGGCACCGTGGCCAGCGTGGTGGTCGTACCGCCCGTGGTGTCCTGGAACTTGACCGAACCGGCCGCCGCCGCGGGCGCCACCGACGCGGTCATGGTGACCGGGCTGAACTGCGGGGCGGTGCCCGCGGGCGAGACGGCCAGCGCGGTGGTGGTCGGCGTCGCCGGGGCGGCGTTGACCTGGTACGAGACGGCGCTCGACGTGGACCCGTTGTAGGCGGCGCTCGACGGCGTGAAGGCGGCCGTCAGCGAGTGGGTGCCTGCGCCCAGGTTGCTCGTGGTGAGCTGGGCCTGGCCGCCGGAGACGGTCACCGGGCCGCCCAGTGCCGCGCCGTTGTCACGGAACTGCACGGTGCCCGCCGCGCCGGCCGGGCCGACGTTCGCGGTCAGCGTCACCGGGGTGCCCGCGGTGACCGGGGCGGCCGGGGAGACGGCGAGGGAGGTGGTGGTGTCGGTGACCGCGGAGGGGTCGGTGTTCTGGTACGTCGTGTTGGACGTGAACCAGACCGAGCCCGGGAAGTCCCCGAGGCTGGTGGGGTTGAAGGCCGTACGGCAGGTGACGAGGAAGGTGTACTTGCCCGTCAGGTTGGTGAAGCCGGCCGTGTTGGCGTAGTCACGCATCGTCTGGGTGAGCGGGATGACGAGCCCGCCCTCCGGGGTCGATGCGTACGTCGCGATCGGCGAGTTGCCGACCACGTTCTGGCCTGCGGCCGGGAAGCCCGAACCGGTCACCGTGACGATGACGTTGGTGGCGCTGTCGGGGCAGGGGCCCGACGTGGTCAGCGACATGCTGGAGGTGTCGGAGCCGGTCGCCGGGGTGACCTCGGCGGTACCGATTTCGGCGGCGTGCGCCGCGGGGGCCAGGAGCAGGCCGCCCGCCAGCACGGCCATCAGGCTCGCGAGGCCACCCGCCAGGCTCCGCGAGAGTGAGTTCTTCCACACAGTCGTGCTCTCCTTCTGGGAAGGATTCGGAAGTGGCATGAGCGTTGCGTCGGACATGGGGGGTTGGGGGTGCTTCGGAAGGCGGCCGGGAAGGGCGCGCCGCCGGAGCGTCAGGGGGTCTGCTTGCTGGTGTCGCCGCAGTTCGCGTTGGTCGCGAAGCCGTACGTGTTGATCACGCCCTGCTGCTGGCAGACGAGGGAGTTCGAGCCGACGAAGACCGTGCTCCACGGCGCCGTCCCGATCTTGCTGGTCGGGATGACGTTGTAGACGTCACGCTTCACACCGAAATTGCTGTTCAGAGTGTTCGGCGCGAAACCGTCGATGGTGCCGAGGATCGCGAGGCCGCGGAGGTCCGCGATCGTCTGCGAGGCCTGCGAGTTGTACTGCGCGATGGAGAACGGGACGATCGACTTGTCGTCGAGGACACGGCCGTCGTGCTCCTGGACGGGAGCGCCGCCCTTGGCGTCCTTGATGCAGGGGTAGACACCGGCGACCACGTCGGCCTCGGTGATGCCCATCGTGGACTGCCAGAAGCTGCGGGTGCCCGAGCCCGCCTGCGGCAGGTAGACCGTCAGGCTGTAGTTGGGGCCCTGGCCCACGTAGTTGGCGTCGCAGTGGTAGATCGCCTTGAGGTCGTTCAGGGTGAGCTTGCGCGGCACGGCGCTGGTGGGCGTGATCGCGTAGCTCACGGCGTCCACGGCGAACGGCACGTACGTCAGCCCGGGGTTCGCGGCGCCCAGGCTGAGGCTGGAGGACCGGGAGAAGTCGAGGCAGCCGTTGTTCGCCTGCAGGGAGTTCAGCAGGGCGGTGCGACCGGCGCCCGAGCCGTTCGGGCGGTTGATGGTGCAGCCCGGGGTGGTGGCGGGGTTCTTGGTGGTGATCTGGGCCGAGCCGGTGGCGTCGTACGAGCCGATGACCTTCTGGCCGCCGATGGTGATGGCGTTGGCCAGGCCGTTCATCACGTCCTGGGTGGTGTCGGAGCCGACACCGGAGAGCTGGCGGTAGGGCGGCGGCCCGGAGGGGTCGGCGACGGCCTGGCTCGCGCAGACGCTGCCGGTGAGCAGACCGGCTATGCCGACGGCGGCAATGGCTGTCTTTCGCTTGTTCACGTGCGTTACCTCTCGGATAGGCTTTCGCCGGGTGATGCCCGGCGCGTGTTCGGACAGTTCGTTGGCGCGGACCTGTCGGTGTTTCGGGTTCGGGCATCACCCCCCTTGCTTTCCTGAGGGCGTGGCCCCGGCACGCCGGGCCGCGATTCCCGCCGACAGCCGCGGCACCACCCGGGGAAGCAGGTGGCCGCCGGCCGCGGCGGCGAGCCCGACGACGAGGGCGATCAGAAGGGCGTAGCGCACCGCTCCGAGCGCCCAGGCCGGAGTGCGGAGGAGCGGTTCCCCGGAGGCGGCGGCGGGTGCGCCCGGTGAGGGCTTCCCCGAGGGCTGCGCGGCCGCCGCGGACGGGGACGCCACGGCGCCTCCGGCCGCGCCCGGCTGCCCGCCCGTCGTCCCGGTGCCGCCGCTCGTGTTCCCGCCGGCTGCCGTACCGCCGCCGGAGGAGTCCGGGCCCGCCGCTGAGCCGCCGGAGTCATCGCCGGGGGCGGGCGAGGCGCCCGCCCGGGACGCGATGGCATCGGCCGCGGCACGGGTCTGCGCGCGCAGGCTCTGCGGCAGCGGGGCATATCCCTCGGGGAGGGTTCCGGCCGCCACACCCGGCTGCTGGCCGGCGCCCGCCGCGTATTTCAGGAGCGCCGCGTAGTCCCGGCCCTCCTCCTTGGTGAGCCGCTCGGGCACGGTCGCGGCGTAGGAGAGGAGGGTGAGCGGGTAGGCGTCCCGGGCATTGGTCATCGGGTCGGGGCTCAGCACTCCGTCGACGCCGCTGGGCTTCATCGCCGTCTGGCCGGCGAGCAGTCCGGCCTCGTCCGGGCCGACGAAGCGGCCCGCGGCGTTCTGGAGCTTGGCCGTCACCAGCCCGTAGCGGCCGGCCGTCGCCGTGTCGGTCACGGCGAGGACCGCCCGCTGGCCCGCGGTCTGCGGCGGGGTCTTCTTGTAGCCGGGGGGCGTGCTGGTGCCGTCCCAGTTGGCCCGGGCCAGGGTGTCGCCGCGGGAGGCCGCTCGGGCGGCCGTGTGCATGTCGGAGGCGTACGGGTGCTTGTCCTGGATGCACAGGGGATGGTCCGGGTGGTCCGCGAACGGCTGGCAGAACGGGTCGCTCTTGGGGAAGTCGCTGATCGGCAGGTCGATGCCCCGGTAGTGCGGGTTGACCTTCATCCCCGAGAAGGCGGGGTCGCCGTGACGTCCCTCGTTGTCCGGGGTGCCGTCGAGGAACTCCCGGGCGGCCGGGTCCTGGTCGACCCAGTTCCACAGCTGCCCCGTCGCGTCGGACAGTTCCTCCGCCACCAGCGCGTCGCCGAGGCTGGAGCGGTACTCGAGGTCCTTGTAGGCGGGGTTGTGCTTGAGGAACTCCGGGTCGTACACCAGGTTGAAGGGGTTCTCCGCGGTGCTCGGCGCCAAGCGCGAGTTGCCGTCCTGGTAGGACTCGGTGAGCAGCTTGGCGACGAGCCGCGGGGTGAGGTTGAGGCTGGTCAGCCGTGCTCCGTTGCGTGCCTTGACCTCGGCGGGCGCGCTGGAGCGGGCCTGGCTCTCGACGAAGAAGCCGATGGTCAGCCCGGACAGCGCCACGGGCGCGTAGACGGGTTTCGGTCCCTCCGGAACCTGGTCGCCGGTGACCGGGCGGCCCAGGAACACCATGCCGGGCGCGTCGGAGACCAACTGGCCGCGGGCCGTTTCGTCGGTCACCTTCGCATAGCCGTAGATGGTCCGGCTGCCGGTCTGGCACAGGGCCGGCTGCCAGCGGATGACGGCCTCGGCGATGATCTCGTGCCCGAGTGCGCTCCGTTCGTCGGCGCCGATCGGGCAGAAGCTGCCGATCGGTTCGAAGCGCAACGGCACGACGAGGCGGTGCTGCCAGTTGCTCGCGCTGAGCGGCGACGACTGCAGCTGTCCGCTCGACTGGGCGCGGTACGAGCTGCCGTCGACCTCCGTCTCGCCGCGCGGCACGACCACCAGCCAGCAGGATCGTCCCTGCGACCCGTTCGAGGAGCCGGCCTGCACCTCGCCGCAGCCGAGACCCGGCGCCTCCAGCGCCGTCTGGGCCTCGAAGTACACCTCGCCCTTGCCGTCGGGGCCGCTGCGGGCGTGGGCGACTTCGTTCGTGGTGTTCACGTCGTAGAAGTCGTTCCAGTTCCCCTTCGTGCTCACATCGCCGGTGACGGACTTGAAGGGGACGTACGAGATGCCGGTCTCGCCCGCCGGGGGAAGCTGCTGGGCCGGGTCCTTGAGCCCGCCGTAGGTCAGCTGCCGGGTGTTGGTGAACGCGCCGGCGGAGTTGCCGAGCTCCTGTGCGGACGTGCCGCCGAACTGGCACTGCTCGGGGCTGGGTCCCGCGGCGTCGTCCCCCCAGCACTGCATGATCTGGAGGTAGTTGGCGGCGTAGTTGGTGTCCGGGACCGTGGGAGCGGCGCCCTGCCAGCTGATCTTCACGGCCTGGTTGACCAGGTTCCGCGTCTGGCCGACCGTCACCTTCACATTCGCGTAGGGGCCCTGTCCGGAGACGGTCACCGCGGATCCGTCCCCGGCTCCGGCCCGGTCTGCGGCGTCCGCCGGCCATGGCGCAGACGCCAGCACGGCGGTGCCGATCACGGAGAGCAGGACGAGGGCGACAGTGACCGAGGTCGCGAGGAAGCGGCGGAGCGCTGCGATCATGACCGGCCTCGCTTCAGCCGCCGGCCGATCAGCGGCGGTCCGACGGTGATCGCCACCATCAGCACGCCCGCCACCGCCATGAGCGCGGTCCGCGTGCCGCCGCCGATGCCCCTGGAGGTCGTGACCGGTACGGCGAAAGCATCGCCGCTGCCGCCGGCCGCCCCGCCACCGTCCCCGATGACCTGGCCCGTGTCCGGGTCGATCGTGGCTCCACCGGGGCCGCCCGTGGCCCCGCCGCTGCCGGTGCCGGTCGTCGTACCGCCCGTGCCCTTGCCGCCCGCGCCGGCGGTCGCACCTCCCGAGCCGGTGCTGCCGCCGTTCGTGCCGCCCTGGGCGGAGCCCGACGAACTGCCGCCGGAGCCCGAGCCCGAGCCCGAGCCGTTGACGGTGGTCGGGGTCTTGGCGCCGCCCGTGCCGGTGGAGCACTGCGTCGGGCCCTTGAAGTCACAGGCGGGCGGGTAGGGCGCGGTCTTGGCCAGCGTGTTGGTGCCGTCGCTGGAGAAGGTGGGGTTGTGGCAGTTCTTGATGTTGATGTTCTCGGGGTTCACGCCGGGGATCTTGCGGACCTGCTGGAGCCCGGCCTCCACGAGGTTGATGGGGAGCGGTGAGTAGCCGAGACGGTCGACCCGCTGCTGCCCCTGGCAGAGGAAGTAGTACGCGAAGGCCCCGAGGGTCTTGCCCTTCTGGGCGTTGAAGTTGGACTCCAGCTTGGTCGGGATGATCATGTAGCTGTAGCTCGACAGCGGATAGGACCGCTTGTCGGTGTCGTTGTAGACGCCCTCGAGCTTCTGCGTCAGATACTCCGGCGAGGAGGGGTTCTCCTCGATCCTCGCCTTCGTGAGCGCCACCGCCACGTTCTTGGCGGTCGGTTCGGTGTAGTACCCGGCCTCGTTGAGCACCTTGGCCACCGGGAAGTGGGTGGTGTACACCGCGAAGGAGTACTCGACGTAGGTGATGGTGCCGACGTTGCCCCTCTGGGCGACGTAGCCGGACACTCCGTTCGAGCCCGACTGGCCGACGAAGCCGCTGCCCGGAACGATCGGGAAGTTCGACGTCTCCCCGCACGGAGTCTGGCGGCCCGCCCTGCGGCAGTAGTCGTCCCACAGGGATCTGTGCTTCACGCTCAGCCACTTGGTGAACTGCGCGCTGGTGCCGGAGCCGTCGGAGCGCACCACGGGCACGACCCGGCGGGCTGGCAGCGCCGAGGCGAGCGCCGGGTTGTCGGCCTTGATCGCCGGGTCGTTCCAGGTCTTGATCTGCCCGGTGAAGATCTTGGCGACGACCTCTCCGGACAGCCGGAGGTTGGTCACCCGCCGGTTGCCGATCATGAGGTTGTACATGAACGAGGTTCCGCCGGCCACGATCGGCATGTAGGCGTACTTGCGGGACGGCGGCGAGTCGACGACGCCCGAGTCCTTGATGCCGTACGGGATCTCGGAGACGCCGTAGTCCACGGTGCCGTTCCGGAACTGGTTACGGCCGTCGGACGACCCGGTGGGGTTGTAGTTGACCGTCATGCCGTACTGCTTGACGTTGGCCTTCCACTGATCGAGGGCGTTCTGGCTCCAGGTGGATCCGGCACCCGAGATCGGGACGTAGGTGGCGGCGACGGCGGGCTCGGCGCCCGGCATCGCGACGCCGAGCAGGAGGGCGGCCACGAGAGCGAAGGCGGTCACGACTCTCGGGAGGAGGCGTGCTGTCGTTGCCGGAGGCGATCCGGGCATGGCTGGTGACTCCTGGTCGGTGTGGTCTGGTCGGTACGGGGCGGTGCACGGCGGTGCGGGTGCGGGACGCGTTGCGCGGCGTCCGGTCACTCCGGGGGCCGGACGGAGGCGTCGGACGGGCCGGGCGGTGGGGCGGCCGTTGCCGGGAAGCCCCCGGGCGCCCCGGCTGCCTGCGTCCTGAGCCGGGCGCGCCGGGCCATGCGCTCGGCGTCGCGGCGCGAGGCCACCACCCGCCGGTGCTGCTGGTTGCGGCTCAGCTCGCCGGGACCGCGACCGCCGATCACGCGGGCCACCACGAACAGCATCAGCACGATGACCATCAGCAGGGCGGCGGAGCCGAACCCGCGGGCGATCAGGCTGGGCTGGGGGGACCCGACGAGTCCGAACGTGGCCAGCGGCAACGAGACCTGCGGGCCGCTGAACGGATTGGCGTTCAGGCCCGTCGCGAGGCCGGAGGTGAGCAGCACCGGTGAGGTCTCGCCGATCCCCCGGGCGGTGCCCAGGATCACCGCGGTGGTGAGCCCGGAGCGCGCGGTGGGCAGCACCACGGTCCACACCGTGCGCCACTGGGAGGCGCCCAGGGCGTACGACGCCTCGCGCAGCGAGCCGGGCACCAGCCGGATCACCACGTCGGCGGCCCGGATGACGATGGGGAGCATCATCACGCTGATCGCCAGCGCGGCGGCGAACCCGGACTTGTCGACGCCGAGGATGAGGATGACCGTGGCGTAGATGAAGAGTCCGGCCACGATCGACGGCAGCGCGGTCATCGCCTCGACGATGGTCCGTACGAACCGGGCGTATCTGCCGGGCACTTCGTTGAGGAACACCGCGCACGCCAGTCCGAGCGGCACGGTGATCACCAGCGCGATGGCGATCTGCTCCAGCGTGCCCACGATCGCGTGGACGACACCGCCCTGGCTGAGCGGCTGCAGCGGACCGGTGCTCGACATGTCCTCCACGAAGAAGTTGAGGTGCACCAGGGCGGGCCGGCCGCGCCACAGGGTGTAGCCCACCACCAGGACCAGCGCCGCCAGCAGGACCAGAGCGAGGCTCAGCCACAGCACCGCCGCGACCTTGTCGCGTACGGTCACGCCGCTCTCGTCGAAGGAGACCAGCGCCGCGTACAGGCCGAGGAAGAGGACGTACGCGAGGACCACGAAGCCCAGGACCGAGTCGAACGGAGCGATCCAGACGAAGAGGAGAACCGTCAGCGCCAGCGAGCCCACGGCCGCGCCGGCCAGGGCGAGGAGGTCCGATGCATGCAGGGTCGAGGTGTTCCTGCGGACTTCGGGGGACGCGTCCTCGGGTGCGCCGACCGCCGGCCGCACGGTCGCCGGCGGCTGCACGGGCGCGTCCTTCATGAGTTCGGTCATCTCAGGCCTCCGCCCCGCTGCCCGAGCGGCCGCGTGCCGCGACCGAGGACGCGATGAAGTTCACGACCAGCGTCATCAGGAACAGCGCGAGTCCCGCGGCCATCAGGGCCGACATGCCGAACTCGCTCGCGGAGCCGTAGCGCAGTGCGATCAGCGCGGACACGGAGTTGGTTCCGTTCTGCAGGACGTGCCACTGCACGACGAAGACCGGAGAGATGATCATGTAGACGGCGATGGTCTCGCCGAGGGCACGGCCGAGGCCCAGCATGGTGCCGCCGATCACGCCGCCCCAGCCGAACGGCAGGACGACGGCGCGGATCATTCCCCACTTCGTCGCCCCGAGCGCGAAGGCTCCCTCGCGCTCACCCGGAGGCGCCTGCGAGAACGTCTCCCGCATCACCGAGCAGGCGATCGGGGTGACCATGAGCGCCACGACGATGCCGGCGATGAAGCTGGAGGACGTGTAGACCGTCGTCGTCTGCAGCGGGTCGGTCGGGTCGGCCCCGTCGACCGCGAAGATCGGGATCCACGAGAAGTACGTGGAGATCCAGCGGGAGAGCCCGACGATGTACCCCTGCAGGAAGAAGGCGCCGCAGAGGCCGTACACCACGCTCGGCACGGCGGCCATGAGGTCGACGAGGCTGACGAGGGACGACTTCAGCCGCCGGGGCGCGTACTCCGAGATGTACAGCGCGGTGCCCAGCGCCAGCGGTACCGCGATGCTGATCGCCACGAGGCCGATGAGCACCGTGCCGGTGAGGACCGCGGCAATGCCGAAATTGTGCGAGTCCGGCTCCCACGCGGAGGTGGTGAGGAAGCCGAACTCGGCGACGCCGAGCGCCTCGGACGCACGGTAGGTCAGGAAGACCCCGACCAGCAGCATGACGGCCAGGACCACGGCCCCGCTGCCCCGCGCCCCGCCGCGGAAAAGGCGGTCCGCGAGCGCGCCCCTGCCCCGCACCGCACGCGGCGCGTCGACGGGCTCGGGCTCTGGACCGGGATCGGACGGGTGCCCGATTCCGGACACGACCACGGTCATCACGCACCCGCCCCGGCCCGGACGCCGACCGGCTTGCCGGCGTGACCGTCGTCGTCGGACTCTGCCCGCGTAGACCTGGGCCGCGCGGGACCCCGCTGCAACCCACCGCGCTGCCGCGGCAGGTTCGGCATCCCCTCGGCCAGCTGTGCCACCGGGACCGCCGCGAGGAACTGGTTGAGGTTGAACTGGCATTCCCGCTGGCGCAGATAGGGCCGTCCGGCGACCGCGAACACCCGCCCCTCGATCTCCACACGCCATGTCCAGTTGCTCGCCGCGTCCGACATGCTCATGAGCAGCCGGGCCCCCGCGACCTTCTCCCGCAGCTCGCCCACCGCGGCCTGGCACTCCGCGAGGCTGCCGAACGCCTCGGCGCCGCGCCCCAGTTCACGGTTGTTCGCACCGACCAGCCGCCATCCGACGGGCTTCTCCCCGCCATCCGGTCTCTGCGGCGATACGCGCACCACGTACAAGAAACGTGCACGAACCATCGAAACCACCCCCTTCCACTTCCACCCCGGCGCTATCGCCACAGGTCGGAAGATCTCCCCAAGCGCACCTGACGCTCGCGGGTTGTGAAGGGCCTGTGTGCACAGAAAGGTGAAGGCCGAACGGAGGGAAAATGAATGGGAGGCTCGGTAGAACCCAAGGTAATCGTGATCAAGGCCTTGATGACGCTGCGCGGATCCCGGGCCCTCGATGACGGTGCGTCAGGGACTTACCGGCTGCGGCGCGCGGCCGACTCCTCGATCGCGGCGACGAGCCGATCGGCGAGCGCGCGGACGTCCGGCAGGAGGTCGGTCCAGTCCTCCGCCGCGTCCCCGGCACAGATCGCTCGCGCGCGGCCCATCGCCGTCCGGTGCTCCACCGGGAGCCGGGTGAGCGCCCAGGCCGCGGCCGCGTCCTTCGACCTGATGTCCCCGGTCGCGAGCGTCGTCCAGATGCGCGCGAGCGCCAGGACGACGTTGCGCGTGTCCCCCTCGAGATCGTCGAGCAGCGCCGGCACACCCGCGACGACGGCGCGGACGAGGTCCTCGTGCGGGACGGGATCGAGCACCTCCCCCGGCGGCGGACCGAACAGCGGGGTGTCCCCCATCAGCACCATGGTGATCAGCGGCGCGAGGTCGGGGCACGGCGCCGGCGACGGCGTCCCGCCGCGCTCGTACTCGTCCCGCAGCCACTCGCCGTACAGGAACTCGCAGGTCGGCGGATAGCGCCAGGGACGGACATCGGACTGGACGACGACGGTCAGCTCCACGGGGCGGGAGGATCCCCGCCGAGCCCTGCTGCCGGAGATCTCCAGCAGCCCGTCGACAAGCGCGGGCGGGGCCGGTGCCCTCACGGATCGGGGTGAGGTCGATGACCACGGTGACGTACTTGTCGCCACGCCAGCACCGCACGATCGGGCTCGAGCCGCTGCCCGGTGACCTCCAGACCCAGCTTGTCGAGCCGACAGAACGTGGTCAGATCAGGACAGGCGAAAGCGGTCGGGGGGTAGCGTCGAGCACCTCGGCGTCTCCTGGATGGATGGCCTAGGAACCTCCATCATCTGGAGAACTCGACCCGCAACCCCCGCGCCGATCACGATCGTGTCGAAGTGATCCATGGCTGACCCTCCTTCGCGGGCGCGCGCTTGAGAACGTGCTCTCAGACGGCACCGCTCAAGCAGGTTCTGCGGGTCGGTCGCGACGCTCTACCTTGACCACATGTCGGGCGCCGGAGCCACAATCGGGCTGGGCACCAGAGCGGTGCCGCAGAGAAGAGCCGACGGATGGCGCCGCCGGAGCAGAGGAGTCCGCGAATGACGAAGTACCTGATCTCGTTCCCCGGTGAGGCCATGGTGTTCCCCAAGGAGGACTTCGAGGCGGTGGTCGAAGCCTCGCATGCCGTCATCGACGAGGCCAAGGCGGCGGGCGTGTACGTCTTCGGCGGCGGGATCGATGAGGACGTGGACCCGGTGCTCGTGGCCGGTGACGGCACCGTCACCGAGGGCACGTACCCAGGCCACAAGGTGCCCAACGGCGGCTACACCGTTCTCGAGCTGCCCTCGCGGGAGGCGGCACTCGAGTGGGCCGCGAAGATCGCCGTCGCCTGCCGCTGCTCGCAAGAGGTCCGGCAGTTCCAGTACGACCCGGCCAGCTGACGAGGGCACCTCAGCCAGAGTCGGTCGTGCGTCGCGCGCCCATAATGAAAGGCGTGCAGCAGCGCATGGGGCGGGTGACCTCGGCCGACCGCACCTCGCTGGCCTACTCGTCGATCGGAGCCGGTCGGCCTCTGCTGTACGTCAGCGGCCGGCTCAGCCATCTCGAGCTGAGTTGGGAGCTGTCGGAGGAGCGCGCCTTCTACGAGCGCCTGGCCGAGGGATGTCGGCTCGTACGATACGACCGGGCTGGATGCGGGCTGTCGCCCTACCCGGCCACCGACGCGCCGACCAGCCCTACACCCTCAACTGCGAGGAGCCGGATTACCGTCCACAGCACGGTGCCCCCGTCGACACGCCGACGGGGGCACACCTTGACAGCGGCCAGTCTGAATGGCTCTGCCAAGATTTCCGTGAACGGGCAGATGCCTCTGTGCGCCGGTGACGCTCCGTCACCCGGGCCGCGATAATCGCTCCGCGTGAGGAGCTGCTGAAGACGGTGTTGCCGCACCTCGGCGGGGTGCTGGTGGAGCATGTGGTGCCCGAGGGCGACCTGTTACGGATCGTGGCGGGCACGGTCGCGGCCGTGCCAGCGCCGTGCCCGGACTGCGGTGCGCCGTCGAGACGACGACACAGCGGTTACGAACGCCGCCTGGCCGATGTTGCGGTCGGAGGCCGCCGGGTGCGTATCGAGCTGATGATCCGGCGCCTGCTCTGCGACAACGCAGACTGTGTGCGCGTCACCTTCGCCGAGCAGGTCGAAGGGTTGACCGTCCGCTACGGACGCCGAACGCCGCTTCTCGGCCTCCTGCTGGAGGCGATCAGCGTCGTCCTGGCCGGGCGACCCGGCGCCCGGCCGGCGGAACTGCTGCCCGCGCCGGTCAGCCGCACCACAATGCTCCGACTGCTCATGTCCCTGCCCGATCCTGTGGCCGGCACTCCGCGCGTGCTGGGCATCGATGATTTCGCCCTGAAACGAGGTCACGTCTATGGCAGCATCCTGATCAACTGTGAGACTGGCGAGCCCGTTGACGTGCTCGAAGACCGGGAAGCCGACACCGCCGCCGCCTGGCTGTCCGGCCATCCCGTGTCACTGCAGCGACGGCCTCATGATCGGCTTCGCCCCGGCTACCAACGGTGGTGGACCTGCCCCCGGATGCGCCGGTCGTACAGGTCGCGCACGGCCCCCAGCGTCGCGCCCGACAGCAGTGGCAGTTCCGCGGCCGCCGCATTCGCGCGGGCCTGTTCCGGGGAGCGGGCGCCGGGGATCACGGTGGTCACGCCCGGCTGCTGGATGTTCCACCGCAGCGCGGTCTGCGCCGAGGTGGCGCCCTGGGGTGCCAGTTCCACGAACTCCGCCGCCGCCTCGACGCCGGACTCAAAGTCGACGCCCGAGAACGTCTCGCCCCGGTCGAAGACCTCGCCGTGCCGGTTGTAGGCACGGTGGTCGTCCTGCTGGAACACCGTGTCCTTGGTGTACTTGCCAGACAGCAGCCCCGACGCCAGCGGCACCCGCGCGATGATCCCCACCCCCGCCTCGGCGGCCGCCGGAAGCACCTGATCCAGAGGCTTCAGCCGGAAGGGGTTGAGGACGATCTGCACGCTCGCCGTACCTGGCCGGGCGATCGCCGTCAGCGCCTCCTCGCATGTCCTCACGCTCACCGCGTACGCCGCGATCCGCTGCTCCGCGACCAGCGTGTCCAGCCCGTCGAACACCTCGTTGCAGGAGTACACGGGCGCTGGCGGGCAGTGCAGCTGCACCAGGTCCAGCGTGTCCACGCCGAGGTTGGCCCGGGAACGGTCCGTCCAGGCGCGGAAATTCTCCAGCGTGTAGTTGGCCGGCAGCTGCTCCGACCGACGCCCCATCTTCGTCGCCACGAACACCCCAGCATCCGGGCGTTCTTGCAGGTAGCCGCCGATCAGCTGCTCGCTGCGACCGTCGCCGTACTCATCCGCCGTGTCGAAGAATGTCACGCCCGCCGCGACCGACGCGTCCAGCACGGCGAAGGCGTCCTCCGCGCGCACATCACCCCACCCCTCTCCCAGCTGCCAAGTCCCGAGCCCGACAACGGGCACCTTGCGGCCCGTCCTGCCCAATACGCGCTGCTCCATACGGTGATCCTTTAGGGAAGGGGTGGGGTTGGGGATCAAACCACCATCGGTGCCGCCGCAACCCCCATGACCAGCGAGTAGAGCGTGTCGTTCGCCGTGATGAAGAGGCGGTTCCGCCTCTGGCCGCCGAAGCGGATGTTGGAGACCTTGTTGGGCACCAGGATGCGGCCGAGCAGGGTACCGCCCGGGGAGTAGCAGTGCACTCCGTCGTCCATGGCCGCGGCCCAGAGGTGGCCCCGGTCGTCGAAGCGGAGGTTGTCGAAGCGAGCCTCCTTACGAGCCCCCGCTTCGGTGAAGATCTTGCCTTCCGACAGCGTGCCGTCATCGCGTACGTCGAAGACCCGGATGAAGCCTGCCCGGGTGTCGGAGACGTACAGCTCGCTCTCGTCGGCCGAGAAAACCAGGCCATTGGGCGCGCCGAAGCAGTCGGCGACCAGCTGCACTTCGCCCGTGGCCGGATCGATGCGGTAGACGTTGTTGCCGCCGATCTCGCTCTCGCCGCGCACGCCTTCGTAGTCGCTGGTGATCCCGAAGTCCGGGTCCGAGAACCAGATCGAGCCGTCGGACTTCACGGCCGCGTCGTTCGGGCTGTTGAGCCGCTTGCCCTGGTAGCGGTCGGCGAGCACGGTGAGCGAGCCGTCGTGCTCGGTGCGGGTGACCCGGCGATTGCCCTGCTCGCAGGTGACCAGACGGCCCTCGCGGTCCAGGGTGTTGCCGTTGGAGTGCCCCGCGGGCGAGCGGAAGAGGCTGACCGCTCCGGTCGCCTCATCCCAGCGCAGCATCCGGTCATTGGGGATGTCGCTCCAGATCAGCTGGCGCCAGGCAGGTATGTACAGCGGCCCCTCCGCCCAGCGGGAGCCCACGTGGAGCGTCTCCAGTTGCAGATCACCCGCGGCGCACTTCTCCGTACGGAACCTGTCGTCGAGTACTTCGTAAGGCGCGGGGCGGCCGGTGGCCATGTCCGTTCTCCTTCGGTCGTTCTGTGCTCCAAGCACTGAACAGTATCCTGCCGAAGCTGAGTATGGCAGGATGTCATATGGTAGGGCTAGGCGTTAGATGGAGCGGGTTTAGGAGAGGGCGTCATGGACGATGTGGACCGGAAGCTGCTGAACCTGCTGCAGGAGGACGCCACCCAGGCGTATGCCGCCCTGGGCAAGGCCATCGGACTCTCCGCGGGCGCGGCCCATGAACGAGTGCGCAAGCTGCGCGAGTCGGGGGTGATCCGCCGTACGGCGGTCGAGGTGGACCCCGCCGCGGTCGGCGGCGGCGTGCTGGCCTTCGTCATGGTCGACTCGTCCGCCTGGATGGGCGACGCCGGCGAGTACTTCGCGGCGATCCCCGAGCTGCAGGAGGCCCACATCATCGCGGGCAGCGCATCGGTCCTGGTCAAGGTCAGGACCGGGACGACCGAACAACTCCAGGACGTACTGCGGCGGTTGTACGAGATCGAAGGCGTCAGCGGCACCCAGGCGACGGTGGCCCTGGAGACGTTCTTCGAAAGGCCGGTGTCGACGGGAGTCCGAAGCACCCATGTACCGCCATCAGGCCAGCAAGAGCGAGTATCGCGGCCCGGGTGACGGAGCGTCACCGACGCACTGAGGCATCTGCCCGTTCACGGAAATGTTGGCAGGGCCGTCTGAATTCCCCACGTACGGCCATTTACGCCGTGACAATCTGTGATCGGGAGGCGCGGGTGCCCGTGGCTCTACGGCAAGTCGTCAGGGGCTGGCTGTCGGTGTTCTGAGCGTGCGCGCACCTTCGCGGAGCAAGAACAGCGCGATAAGGAGCGCGGCGACGGAGTCGGTCCACCACCAGCCCAGTGCTTCGTTCGCGACCAGGCCCAAGAGCGCGGTGGCGGCCAAGGTGCCTCCGACCAGGCTGAGGATGCCGTCGCCGCGCAGCGCGTGGCTGTGGAGCCGCTTGCTCAGCCGTACCTTGATCACACCCAACGGCGGGAGCAGCACCAGAGAGGCAGCTAGAAGCGCCGCACCCATGGCGCTCTGCTCAGGGTGGGCGTGGGTGAGCAGCGAGCGTCCGCCCTGGACGAGAACATAGGCCGCCGAGGCCAGCATCGCGGCGCCGACCACCCGGGTGGCGCGCCCCTCCACGCGCTGCAGCGCACGCGGGTCAGGGCTGGTCGGTCGCAGCTCACGGTTGAAGCGCCAGAGCAAGACTGTGGAGGCCGACCCGTCGATCACAGAGCTCAAGCCGAAGGCGAGCAGGGCCAGCGAACCGGTCACCGTGCCGGCCACCAGAGACGCCACGCCCGCGATCACGGCCCATGCCACCGAGCAAGCACACACCCGTACCGCTCCGCGAACACTTTCGCTGCGTCCACCGGTCGCGTCTACCGAGACGGACACCCGCCCGCCGGGCAACCCGATCCCGTCGCCGCTCACTCAGACCTCCCCACCCGCCCCAGCCCATCGGGGGCACGGTGCGCTCAGTCTCTCAGGCGAGCGAAACGAGCCCTCCGCGACCACGCACGGTGAGATCCACGGCCAGTTGGCTCGCCAGGAACTGGCCACCAGCGGGGAGATCCAACTGGCCACTGACAACACCTTCACGGCTTCACCTAGACGAGTGGTAGGCACGACCTGCGAGTCTCAGATCCTTGTCGCATCCGACTCTGATCCGACACCAACTCCGAGATTCCGACACGAAATTCGAGACCCGACCACGTCTGTGGGATCTCATCGGTCGCGGCCTACGACGATGCTGTGACCTGAGACGTCACGTGACGTCTCACTTGGTGTCTCAGCTGGCGAGTCTCGCGGTCGTGTCCGAATCCTCCGACCGCTGAAGAATCCCCCTGTGGCGCGAGGTCCACTCCGCCTCACGCCGGTCGCGTGCTGTGTGTGGCGCTCGTGTCGTACGTGTCCTGGTGGCGTCGGATCTCGATGTGGTGCTCGGAGCTCCAGGCGGCCAGGTGCTCGATGGCGGAGAGCAGGGAGGCGCCGAGGCCGGTGAGGGAGTACTCGACGCGGGGTGGCACCTCCGCGTAGGCAGTGCGGTCGACCAGCCCGCTGCGCTGAAGGCGCTTGAGGGTGAGGGTGAGCATGCGCCGGGAGATGGCGGGGATCATGGTGTCGAGGTCCGAGTAGCGGGCGTCGCCGGCGGCCAGGACGCCGATGACCAGCATGCTCCATTTGTCGCCCACCAGGTCGAGGATCTCGCGAATGAAGTCCGCGTCCCGCTCGTCCCAGCGCGCACACGGGCCCGAGAGGCGCAGTACGTTCGCCCGCGCCTTGTCGGCGGAAGCCGCCTGGCCCTCGTCGTTGCTCACGGATGACGCCCTTCCGGTGTTCCTCAGGAACATAAACATGCCTTTTGTAACCCTTGTCGCGCTCCTGCACAGTGGGCTGCGCACCAGGCGTCAACGCACTGGTCGAAGCGGTCGTTCTGCGCACAGGGCGGCAACCGCCGGGCACTTCGAGCGTATTCCCGCCTCATCGCTCCGGCACTGTTCCCGCCTGCCGCACCGGCGCCGCACCCTCACAAGCCGAAAGGATGCGCCCAGCTATGGAAGGGCTCAAGGACAAGGTCTTCATCGTCACCGGCGGCGGATCGGGCATCGGCGCGGCCACCGTGCGGCGACTGCTGGCCGAAGGCGCCCGAGTGACCGCGGCCGGTACCAGCGCCGAAAAGCTCGCGCGGACCTGCGAGCAGGCATCGGAAGCGGCCGATCGGCTGCTTACGGTCCAGTTCGACCTCCGGGACGAGGATTCCATCGCCTCTCTGGTCGCCCAGACCACTGACCGGTTCGGCCGGCTCGACGGCGTCGCCAATGTCGCCGCCGCCGTCAGCGCGGACCTCATGGCCCGCGACCAGGGCGTCGACACCATGGACCCCGACGTGTGGGCCGACATGATGCGCATCAACGTCACCGGCACCGGGCTCGTGATCCGCGAGAGCCTCCCCGCGCTGGTCGCCGCTGGCGGTGGCTCGATCGTCAACGTCTCCTCCCTGGCGGCGTGGCAGCGGGAATCGTGGCTCACCGCGTACGCCTCATCCAAGATCGCCCTGCACGCGCTCACCCGCCACACCGCCCATGCGTGGGGCCGAAAGAACATCCGGGCCAACGCCGTCGCCCCCGGGGTCGTCCTCACGGAGAACGTCCGCGCCGGCACGCCCCCCGAGGTCCGCGAGGCTCTGTCGGAGAAAACCGCGCTCCCGAGGCTTGGTGAGCCCGAGGACCTCGCCTCCATGATCGCCTTCCTCTTGTCCGCGGAGTCCAGCTGGATCACCGGCCAGATCCTGTCGGTGGACGGCGGCCTGACCATGCGCGAGTAGCGCTGCTCGCTACCGCAGACCAAGATCCACACCTCGCTCAGTACCCATCTGTTCCGTCGGCATGTCTATGTCTGGAGAACCCATGTCCGTCCACGTCCTCGCCCTCGTCGGCAGCCTGCGCTCCGGCTCGCACAACCGTCAGCTCGCCGAGGCCGCCGTCAAACACGCCCCCGAGGGCGTCGAGGTCACCCTCTACGAGGGCCTGGCCGAGGTGCCCTTCTACAACGAGGACATCGACACCGACGAGCAGCGTCCCGCCGCCGCCGCCCGCCTGCGCGAGACCGCCGCGCGCGCCGACGCGTTCCTGCTCGTCACCCCCGAGTACAACGGCACCATGCCCGCCGTGCTGAAGAACGCCATCGACTGGCTGTCCCGCCCGTTCGGCGCCAGCGCCCTGGCGGGTTCGCCGACTGCCGTCGTCGGCACCGCCTTCGGTCAGTACGGCGGCGTGTGGGCCCAGGACGACGCCCGCAAGTCCGCCGGTATCGCCGGCGCCACGATCCTGGAGGACGCCAAACTCGCGATACCCGGCTCAGTGACCCGCTTCGCCGAGACCCACCCGGCCGATGACACCGAAGCCGTCGCGCAGCTCAGGCAGGTGCTCAGCGCCCTCGCCGCCACCATCGAGGCCCCCGCGTCCTGAACCCCGTATACCCGGCACGCTCCGAGCGGAGGCGTTCCGGTGCCGGGTGGAGGGCAGGGACGGCCTTCCACCCGGCGTGATCCGTACACAAGGCGCACGGGCGGCGTGGGAACGTGGGCAACGTTCCGCTCCCCGCACCGGCTCCATAAATGACCGGGGTTACCGCACTCAGCAGTCGGCGCGGGGGCCATCTGGGGCCGGGCACCCTGATCGTACGGATGGTGTATGCCCGATCGGGACAGGCCGGTGAGATGAGAGTGCAGCGGCCGACATGGGTGACCTCTGCCGACAGCTCGTCGGTCGACCGGCCTCGGGCGAGGTTGCCGGTGAGCATCCCTGGGCACGCCAATCGATCATCGTTCGTGTGTAGCGTCCCTTGGGCCTGCAACGTCATTGTGCCAAGGTGATCGAGTTGCACGAAGCCCGCGACGCCGCCCACACGGCCTGGGTCCGCGCCGCGGGTAAGCAGGGCGCCGGATCGCGCGCCGTGCCTACCTCGACGCCAACGCCGCGCTCCGCGACGGCCGCAAGGGCAAGCGGAAGATCACCAGCGCCGCGACGATGCACCGCATCAACGCCACCCTCAGCTCATTCCTGGGCGCCGGAATGAAGAGGCTGAGTACTCGACCAACTTGGCCGCCGTGGTCGAGCTGCCGGCGGTCAAGCGGCCCAAGGCGCTCGTCTGGACACCGGAGCGAGTCGAAGAGTGGAAGCGCACGGGCCAGAAGCCCAGTGCCGTCATGGTCCGGACGCCGGAGCAGACCGGCCAGTTCCCCGACTTCGTCCACGACGACCGGCTCTGCGCCATGTGGCACGCCTTCATCTTCCGCGGCCCGCGCCGCGGGGAGATGTGCGCCCTGCCCTGGCCGGAGGTCAGCCTGACCGGCTCGTGGTTCCGCATCTCCGCGCAGATCGTTGAGATCGCCTACCGCCAGTACGACGAGGCCCCGAAGCAGGACAGCGTGCGTACCGTCACGCTCGACTCCCAGACGCGCGAGCTGTGGCAGCAGTAGCGGATGCGCCAGGACAGGGAGCGACAGCAGTGGTCCGGTGAGAAAGCGTGGGTCGAGACCAACCGGGTGTGGACCCACGAGAACGGCGAGCCCCTTCACCCCGACTGGATGAGCCTGAGATTCAAGCGGCTCGTTGAGCTGTCCGGGCTTCCCCCGATCCGCCTGCACGACACGCGGCACCTGACGGCAACGCCGGCGCTGCTGGGGAAAGCAGACATCAAGGTCGTCCAAGATGGGGCACAGCCCCCGCCAGATCACCTCGGACACGTACACAAGTGTCCTGCCTCAGCTCATGACGGCCGAGGCTGAGTCGACGAGCGCAGTCGTGCCGCGCCCCCGAAAGGCACGCCCAGGACGGGACGAGACCCAGTCGAAGGCCCAGGAAAAAGGCCCGGAGGCCGACGACGATGGTCCGGACGAGGGAATGCGCCCCGCCGCGTGACCCGCGTCCTCAATTTGTCCTCACGATCATGACACCATGACCAGGACGGGCCGCCAAGACCCTGCTGCGCTCGCCTCCGGCCAGCAAAGATGCTGGTCAGATCGTTTCTTCACCACTGGCCTGTGGTGGGGCGGGTGGGACTCGAACCCACGGCCGACGGATTATGAGTCCGCTGCTCTAACCGGCTGAGCTACCGCCCCTAACGGCGCGTCGCGCACATTTGTGCGCGCCGTCTGCCGCAGCATAGCCGCTCATACGATCTCCTGCCTCGGATGGTCGGCGTCGCTCTGACCATGAGGACTGCGCTGCCGCCTGCGCGGTTCCGGAAGCCGGGGAACACATGGAAAGAGGACCCCGTAGGGTCCTCTTTCTCGGCCGCTCCCCCGACTGGACTCGAACCAGTAACCCTCCGGTTAACAGCCGAATGCTCTGCCAATTGAGCTACAGGGGATCGCGCTCCCCCGACTGGACTCGAACCAGTAACCTGCCGGTTAACAGCCGGCTGCTCTGCCAATTGAGCTACAGGGGATTGCTGCGTGTGCACCGAACGTACCTACCCCGGGCTTCCCGGGCGGCGCTCGCTCGCTGCGACACATACATTAGCGCAAGCAGGGGGGTGCTCCGCCAATCGGTTCCCCCTGTGACCTCGTGACCTCAGATCCCGGCGTCGGGGACGGCGCAGGCGAAGGGTGGCAGCGATGCGATACCGGATCACGTTCATCGCCGGAGTGGCCGTCGGTTACGTGCTCGGCACCCGGGCCGGGCGCGAGCGTTACGAGCAGCTGAAGAAGTCCGCCCGGGAGTTCACGCAGAACCCGGCCGTGCGCAACGCCGCGGAGTCCGCCGCGCAGACGAGCCGCGAGGTGGCGGGGAAGGCGTACCACGCGGTGAGCGAGAAGGTCGGGGACCATGTGCCCGACTCGGTGGCCGAGCGGGTGCGGTCCCTGCGGGAGCGGAGTCAGGGCGGCGTCGAGGACGACTGGGGTACGACCAATACGTGAGGGGGACCGGGAGGCCCGGGCGGCGGGCCGGGTCCGGGACCGCACGGCGGGCCGGCGCCGCTCCGACCGTCCCCGGTCCGCCGCAGGCGCCCAAGTGCGGCAGAATCTAACGGCATGGGGATAGTCGCCGGGCTGGACAGTTCGTCCACCTTCACTCGCATCGTCGTCTGCGACACGGACACGGGCGCCGTACTGCGCCAGGGCTACGCACCGCACCCGGTCGAGGCCAAGGCGAGCGACGTCGATCCACAGGCGTGGCTGCTGTCGCTGGGTGAGGCGGCCGCCGGCGGGCTGCTGGAGGGCGTGCAGGCCATCGGTGTGTCGGCACAGCAGCACGGACTGATCCCGCTCGACGCGTCCGGGGCCCCGGTGCGGGCCGCGCTCGTCGGGAACGACAAGCGGGCGCAGGTCGCGGCGGCGGATCTGATCGAGGCGTTCGGCGGACGACAGGCCTGGGCCGAGGCCGTCGGGTGCGTACCGCAGTCGGGGCTGCCCGTCGCGAAGCTGCGCTGGCTGGCGCGGACCGAGCCCGAGGCGGCCCAGCGCACCGTGCTGGTGATGCAGCCCCACGACTGGCTGGTGTGGCAGCTGCTGGGCAGGCCCGTGCGCCGGACCACGGACCGGGGCGGGGCGTCGGCGACCGGGTACTGGTCGGCGGGTACGGGCTCGTACCGCCCGGACCTCGTGGAGATGGCGCTCGGCCATCAGGCCGCGCTGCCCGAGGTGCTGGGGCCTTCCGATGCCGCCGGAACCACTCCCGAAGGGCTGCTGATCTCCGCGGGCACCGGCGAGACCATGGCCGCCGCGTTCGGGCTCGGGCTCGGGCCCGGTGACGCGGTGGTGTCGCTCGGCGCCTCAGGTTCCGTGATGGCGGTGCACCACGAGGCACTCACCGACCCGTCCGGAATGATCACCTCCTACGCGGACGCCACCGGCATGCACCTGCCGGTCGTCCACACCCTCAATGCCGTGCGGGCCCTGCGGGGCACCGCCGAGCTCCTGGGCATCGAGGACCTGACCGAACTGTCCGCGCTCGCGATGAAGTCGACCCCGGGCGCCTCCGGTCTCGTACTGCTCCCCTATCTGGAGGGCGAGCGCACCCCGCATCTGCCGCACACCGCGGGCACCCTCACCGGGCTGCGGCGCGAGTCGATGAAGCGCGAGCATCTGGCGCGCGCGGCCTTCGAGGGCATGCTGTGCGGGCTCGCCGACGCGCTGGACGTGCTGCGCCGGCGCGGCGTGGACGTGCGGCGGGTGTTCCTGCTGGGGCAGGCCGCGGAGCTGCACGCGGTGCAGGCGGCGGCGCCGGCGATCTTCGCCGCGCAGGTCGTCGTACCGCAGCCCGCGGACTACGCGGCGCTCGGCGCGGCCCGGCAGGCGGCCTGGGCGCTCGGTGTGGCGCAGGGCACGCTCGCCCCGCACACCCCGCCGGCCTGGCAGGGGGCTGCGGCGCAGATCTTCGAGCCGGGCGACGACCTGCCGGTGGGCCAGGCGGTGCGGCAGCAGTACGTCGCGACACGGGAGCAGGTGCATCCGGGGGCGTTCGGCTCCTGACGCACGGACGCCGGGTCGTCAGGACTCCGGGACGCCGGGTCCCCAGGTCGTCAGGACTCCGGGTCGCCGTGAGCCCGCGCCCGCGCACCCCCCGGCCGTCGACCGTCGGGAGTGCGCGTCATCTCGTGGGTGCGCGTTCTTGACCTGGGTTTGGCGAAATCCTTTGGGCAGCGGGTCGTGGAGTGACGCAAGATTGGGGCGACTCCACGATTGTGCCGACCCGAGAGACCTTGGCGTGCTCATAAGACTGCTCCAAACGTTCCTGCTTCCGTACCGCAAACCCCTCGCCCTGCTGGTGGCTCTGCAACTGCTGCAGACCAGCGCCACCCTCTATCTGCCCACCCTGAACGCCGACATCATTGACAACGGTGTCGTCCGGGGCGACACCGGCTACATCCTGGCCTTCGGCGCGCTGATGGTCGCCGTCAGCATCGTCCAGGTCGTCTGCAACATCGGGGCCGTCCACTACGGAGCCAGGACCGCGGCCGCGCTCGGCCGGGACGTGCGGGCCGCCGTCTTCGACCGCGTGCAGTCGTTCTCGGCCCGCGAGGTCGGGCATTTCGGGGCGCCCTCGCTCATCACGCGCACGACCAACGACGTCCAGCAGGTCCAGATGCTGGCGCTCATGGCGTTCACGCTGATGGTCTCCGCGCCGATCATGTGCGTCGGCGGCATCGTCCTGGCGCTGGCCCTGGACGTACCGCTGTCGATGGTGCTGCTCGCGGTCGTGCCGGTGCTCGGCATCTCGGTGGCGCTGATCGTGAAGAAGATGCGGCCGCTGTTCCGGACCATGCAGGAGCGGCTCGACACGGTGAACCGGGTGCTGCGGGAGCAGATCACCGGCAACCGCGTGATCAGGGCGTTCGTGAAGGACCCGTACGAGGAGGAGCGGTTCCGCGGCGCGAACACCGAGCTGACGGATGTCTCCATGTCGACCGGCCGGCTCATGGCACTGATGTTCCCGATCGTCATGACGGTCGTGAACGTGTCGAGCATCGCGGTCGTCTGGTTCGGTGCGCACCGCATCGACAGCGGCGGGATGCAGATCGGCGCGCTCACGGCCTTCCTCGCCTATCTGATGCAGATAGTCATGGCCGTGATGATGGCCACCTTCATGTTCATGATGGTCCCGCGCGCCGAGGTGTGCGCCGAGCGGATCCAGGAGGTCCTGGACACCGGGTCGAGCGTCGTCCCGCCGGCCAGGCCCGTGCGGGAACTGCCACGCCACGGCCATCTGGCCGTGCGGGGAGCGCACTTCCGCTACCCGGGTGCCGAGGAGCCCGTCCTGCAGGACGTGGAGCTGGTGGCCCGGCCGGGCGAGACGACCGCGATCATCGGGTCGACGGGCAGCGGCAAGTCGACGCTGCTCGGGCTCGTCCCACGGCTGTTCGACGTGACCGGCGGCGAGGTGCTCGTCGACGGCGTGGATGTACGGCAGCTGGACCCGGCCCTCATGGCGCGGACCGTCGGGCTCGTGCCGCAGAAGCCGTACCTCTTCTCCGGCACGGTCGCCACGAATCTGCGGTACGGCAATCCCGACGCGACCGACGAGGAGCTGTGGCACGCGCTCGAGGTCGCCCAGGCCGCCGACTTCGTCCGCGCACTCGACGGCGCGCTGAACGCGCCGATCGCGCAGGGCGGCACCAATGTCTCCGGCGGGCAGCGGCAGCGGCTCGCGATCGCGCGGACGCTGGTGCAGCGGCCGGAGATCTATCTCTTCGACGACTCCTTCTCGGCCCTGGACTATGCGACGGACGCCGCGCTGCGCGGCGCGCTGGCGCTGGAGACGGCCGAGTCGACCGTCGTGATCGTCGCCCAGCGGGTGTCGACCATCCGTGACGCCGACCGGATCGTGGTCCTCGACGAGGGCCGGGTCGTGGGCACCGGTCGCCATCACGAGCTGATGGAGAGCAACGAGACATACCGGGAGATCGTGCTCTCCCAGCTGACCGAGGCGGAGGCTGCCTGATGGCGGGTCCTGGCGGACGCATGATGATGGGCCAGTCCGGCGAGCGGTCCATGGACTTCAAGGGTTCGGGCAAGCGGCTGCTGCGGCAGCTCGCCCCGGAGCGCCGCACCCTGTGGGTGATGCTGGCGGCCTCGGTGCTGAGCGTGGCCCTGTCGGTGGTCGGGCCGCTGATCCTCGGAAGGGCGACCGACCTCGTCTTCGCGGGTGTCGTCGGCCGCGAGCTGCCGGACGGCTCGACCAAGGACCAGGCCGTCGAGGGCCTGCGCGAGCGGGGCGACGGCGGGCTCGCGGACTTGTTGTCCGGCGTCGACTTCACGCCGGGCCACGGCATCGACTTCACCGCGGTCGGGAACGTCCTGCTGGTGGCGCTCGTGGTGTACGTGGCCGCGGGGCTGCTGATGCTGGTCGCGACGCGGGCCTCGATCCGGGTGATCAACCGGACCGTGTACCGGATGCGTGAGGACGTCCAGACGAAGCTGTCCCGGCTGCCGCTGTCGTACTTCGACCAGGCCAAGCGCGGCGAGGTGCTGAGCCGCGCGACGAACGACATCGACAACATCTCGCAGACCATGCAGCAGTCGATGGGCCAGCTGATCAACTCGCTGCTGACCATCGTGGGTGTGCTGGCGATGATGTTCTGGATCTCACCGCTGCTGGCGCTGGTCGCGCTGGTGACGGTGCCGCTCTCGGTGTTCATCGCGGCGAAGGTCGGCAAGCGCTCGCAGCCGCAGTTCGTGCAGCAGTGGCAGTCGACGGGCCGGCTCAACGCGCACATCGAGGAGATGTACACCGGCCATGCGCTGGTGAAGGTCTTCGGACGGCAGCAGGAGTCCGCGGCCGACTTCGCCGAGCAGAACGACGCGCTCTACGAGGCCGGGTTCCGGGCGCAGTTCAACAGCGGGATCATGCAGCCGCTGATGTTCTTCGTCTCGAACATCAACTATGTGCTCGTGGCCGTGGTCGGCGGGCTCCGGGTCGCCTCGGGCACGCTGTCGATCGGTGATGTGCAGGCCTTCATCCAGTACTCCCGGCAGTTCTCGATGCCTCTGACGCAGGTCGCGTCGATGGCGAACCTGGTGCAGTCGGGCGTCGCATCGGCCGAGCGGATCTTCGAGCTGCTGGACGCCGACGAGCAGGGGCCCGACCCGGCGGGCGCGGCCCGTCCCGAGAAGCTGCGCGGCGCGGTCGCGCTGGAGAGGGTGGCCTTCCGCTACGACCCGGAGAAGCCGCTCATCGAGGACCTGTCCCTGAAGGTCGAGCCGGGTCACACGGTCGCGATCGTCGGCCCGACGGGCGCGGGCAAGACCACGCTCGTGAATCTGCTGATGAGGTTCTACGAGGTGACGGGCGGCCGGATCACCCTCGACGGGGTGGACGTCGCGGCCATGTCGCGGGACGACCTGCGGGCCGGGATCGGCATGGTGCTGCAGGACACCTGGCTGTTCGGCGGGACGATCGCCGAGAACATCGCGTACGGGACGTCCGGCAAGGTCACGCGGGAGCAGATCGAGGAGGCGGCGCGTGCGGCGCACGCCGACCGCTTCATCCGCACGCTGCCCGACGGCTACGACACCGTCATCGACGACGAGGGCTCGGGCGTCAGTGCCGGCGAGAAGCAGCTCATCACCATCGCGCGGGCGTTCCTGTCCGACCCGGTGATCCTGGTGCTCGACGAGGCGACGAGCTCGGTCGACACCCGTACCGAGGTGCTGATACAGAAGGCGATGGCGCGCCTCGCCCACGGGCGGACGAGCTTTGTGATCGCGCACCGGCTCTCCACGATCCGGGACGCCGACGTGATCCTGGTGATGGAGAACGGTTCCATCGTCGAACAGGGCACGCACGAGGAGCTGCTGGCGGCGGAGGGCGCGTACGCACGGCTGTACGCGGCGCAGTTCGCGCAGGCGGTCGTCGAAGTCGACTGATGCGTACGGGAGACCGGGTCCGGCGGGAACGCCGGGCCCGGTCGACGGGCTACGGTGAGGCAACGACGGGGACAGCGGGGACAACGGGGAGGGCCGGGACCATGGGGAAGGGCGGGACCATGGGGAAGGGCGCGGGCGACAAGGAGGTCGGTCGGACGGGCGGCCGCCAGGCGACGCGACTGGGGATCTCGCTGGGCATGTCCTTCGGAGTCGCCTTCGGGCTGTCGACGGACAACCTGGCGGCGGGCATCGCGATCGGGACGGCCCTCGGCGTCGCCGTGGGTGCGAGCATCGACGCACGGACGAAACGGGAGGGGCGGACCGCCCCGCCCACGGACTCCCCCGACGACGGCCGGTCCCGCTGGACGGCCGGTCCGGATGGGCGGTCAGTCCCGCTGGCCGGTCAGTCCAGATAGCCGCGCAGTTGGTCGGCGAAGGCGTGGTCCCGCAGCTTGTTGAGGGTCTTGGACTCGATCTGGCGGATGCGTTCGCGTGTCACGCCGAAGATCCGTCCGATCTCCTCCAGGGTGCGGGGCCGCCCGTCGGCCAGTCCGTACCGGAGCTGGACCACCTTGCGCTCGCGCTCGCCGAGCGTGGAGAGCACCGCTTCCAGGTGCTCGCGGAGCAGCAGGAACGCCGCGGACTCGACGGGCGATGCGGCGTCGCCGTCCTCTATGAGGTCGCCGAGCGCGACATCGTCCTCCTCGCCGACGGGCGCGTGCAGCGACACCGGCTCCTGGGCGAGGCGCAGGACTTCGCCGACCCTCTCGGGCGCCAGGTCGAGCTGGGCGGCGACCTCTTCGGCGGTCGGCTCGTAGCCGCGCTCCTGCAGCATGCGGCGCTGGACGCGCACGACGCGGTTGATGAGCTCGACGACATGGACCGGGACGCGGATGGTCCGGGCCTGGTCGGCGAGGGCCCGCGACATGGCCTGGCGGATCCACCAGGTCGCGTACGTCGAGAACTTGTAGCCGCGTGCGTAGTCGAACTTCTCCACGGCCCGGATCAGCCCGAGGTTGCCCTCCTGGACGAGGTCGAGCATGGTCAGCCCGCGGCCGACGTACCGCTTGGCGACGGAGACGACGAGGCGGAGGTTGGCCTCGATGAGCCGGCGCTTGGCCATCCGGCCCATGACGACGAGCTTGTCGAGGTCGACGGCGAGCTGCGAGTCGAGGTCCGGGGTGCGCTTGAGCTTCTCCTCGGCGAACAGGCCGGCCTCGACGCGTCGGGCGAGCTCCACTTCCTCGACGGCGGTGAGGAGCGGAATCCGGCCGATCTCACGGAGGTACTGCCGGAAGAGGTCGGACGAGGGCCCGCTGCCGGTCTCCGCGCGCCCGCCCCGCGGCGGCTCGGGCAGCTCGGGCGCCTCGGACAGTTCCGGCACCGCCTCGGCGTCCGGCGTCGGTGGTGGTTGGTTCTCGGGGTGGTGCGCGGCCCGGCTCTGCGGGGGAACCGTCGTGACCGTATCGGCTTCTGTCAGGGTCTGGGTCTGGGTCTGCACGGTGGCGACCTCCAGGGTGAGCGCTGCCGGTTCGGGGGCAGGCGGCAGCGGGACGGGGGCGGCGGCCGGGCCGCTGTCCGTCCCGTACACGATGAGCGGATCCGCGGGGGTGTGTGGCCCACCTCCGGTGGACCGGCCGCGCTCCGAGGACTCAGGCACCGCACCCCAGTGTGGGGTACGACACATCTCTGCCACGAGGGGCGTGCGGTGACTTTTTGAGTCCGGTCCGTGACCGGGCGGTTACGGGGCTGCCTATCCAGGTGCGGGGTGGCGCGGACATCTGGGACGCTCGGCTCCAGGGGGGTGGAGCCATGAGCACCGCATGGGAGCGGCGCCGGATTCCGCGGGGCCCGGAAGACCCGGACGAGCCCGGGGCGGAGCGCCGGCGGCGCAGACTGGAGCTTCCTCGCACGCTCGTGACGTTCAACGGGCAGGGCATGCAGCAGGAAAAGGTCTTCGATCCGGCTCTCCTGCACTTCGGCGAAGCATTCCGGCCGGGAGAACCGACGTTCACCGACGACAACGCGGCCGCGGCCTGGCGAACGGCGCGCCGGGAAGCCCTGAACTCGGTGCTTGCCGCGATCTCGGGCTCGGCATGGGTGGACTCGCTGGTACTGCGCGGCAGCGTGCTGCTCGACGTCTGGTTCGGCACAGCCGCGCGGGAGCCGGGCGACCTCGACTTCGTGGTGGTACCGCCGGACTGGCGCATCGAGCAGGGCCGCACCCAGCGCATGTTCGACGGGATCGCGGAGGCCGCCGAGGGTGCGGCGCAGGAGCGCGGCGGCGTCGTCCGCATCTTCGCGGACGGGGCGCAGTCCGAGTACATCTGGACGTACGACCGGGTGCCCGGCCGGCGCATGGTGCTGCCGTGGGCGGCGGACGGTGACGCACGCGGGACGGTTCAGCTGGACTTCGTCTTCAACGAGTTCCTGCCGGTGCCTGCGGAGCCGACCGAGGTCGGGGCCGGATCGCTGCTGTGGGCGGTCACACCGGAGCTGTCGCTCGCCTGGAAACTGCTGTGGATGTTCACGGACTTCCATCCGCAGGGCAAGGACATGTACGACGCCGTGCTGCTCGCCGAGCGGTACCCGCTGCGCCACGAGCTCCTGGAGGAGATCTTCAAGACCGACGACTCGGCCTGGTACGCCAAGAACCCCGTGACGCTGAGCGTCTTCGAGGATCTCGACGGCGAGCGGGAATGGGCGGGCTTCCGCGCCGAGTATCCGCACCTCGCCGGCGAGTACGGGGCCCACCGCGAGCGGCTGCTCGCGGCTCTCGCGCCCACCTTCGCCGGCCGCTGAGTCAGAGCGCCTCCGCGCCCCTGCTCCGCAGCGACTGTCCGTACTGCTGCAGCACCCACAGCTCGTTCTGCACGGCCGCGTGGTGCTCCGGGTCCCCGTGGGCGCCGACGCGGGCGAGGGTGCCCTGGACGTCGCGGATGCGGCGGTCGACCGCGCGGAGGCGGACCTGGACGAGCTGGTCGCCGGCGTAGGTCTCGTCGATCGTGCGGCCGTGGACCGCTTCCACGGCGAGCTCGGTGATCATCGCGCGGACCGTGTCGTCGGGCGCCGCGTCACGGACCCGGGCGAGGTAGGACGGCGCGTCGGGCACGCCCGGCTCCGCGCCGCCCGCGTCGGCGATGGCCTGGCGCACGGCGGCGTAGGGCGGTGCGGTGAACTCGTCGACCCCGTACGCGTCGAAGGCCGGGGAGACCAGCTCCGGGTACTGGAGGGCGAGCTTCAGCAGCTCGCGCTCGGTGCGGTGGGCGGGGCTGCGGAGGTTGAGCGCGGGGCCGCTCGGACCCGCGGCGGGGCGCGCGGTGTCGTACGACGGCGCCTGGCGCGCGGGCGCCGGGCCCTGGCCGCCGCCGCGCTCCCTGGCCCACCGCGCGAGCTGCCCGACCCGCTTCACCACGAACTGGGTGTCGAGGATGCCGAGGAGCCCCGCGAGTTGGACGGCGACCTCGTGCTGGGACGCGCTGTTCTTGATCCGGGCGACGATCGGCGCGGCCTCGTCGAGCGCGGCGGCCCGGCCGACCGGGGTCTCCAGGTCGTAGTTCTTCACGAGGTGCCGGATCGCGAACTCGAAGAGCTGGTTGCGCGGCTCGGCCAGCTCCCGCACGGCCTCGTCACCCTTGGCCAGGCGAAGCTCGCACGGGTCCATGCCGTCGGGCGCGACGGCGATGAAGGTCTCGGCGGCGAACTTCTGGTCGTCCTCGAAGGCGCGCAGGGCGGCCTTCTGGCCGGCCGCGTCACCGTCGAAGGTGAAGATCACCTTCGCGCTGCCGTTGTCCATCAGCAGCCTGCGGAGGATCTTGATGTGGTCGGTGCCGAAGGCGGTGCCACAGGTCGCGATCGCCGTGGTCACCCCGGCGAGATGGCAGGCCATGACATCCGTGTAGCCCTCGACGACCACGGCCCGGCTGGACTTGGCGATCTCCTTCTTCGCCAGGTCGATGCCGTACAGCACCTGGGACTTCCTGTAGATCGCCGTATCGGGGGTGTTCAGATACTTCGGGCCGTTGTCGTCGTCGCGGAGCCTGCGGGCGCCAAAACCGACGACATCGCCGGAAATGTCCCGGATGGGCCACATCAGCCGTCCGCGGAAGCGGTCGATGGGGCCGCGGCGGCCGTCCTGGGAGAGCCCGGACAGGATGAGCTCCTTGTCGGAGAAGCCCTTCCCGCGCAGAAAGCGGGTGAGGTGGTCCCAGCCCGCAGGGCTGTACCCGACGCCGAAGTGCTGGGCCGCCGCCTGGTCGAAGCCGCGCTCGGCGAGGAACTTCCGGCCGATCTCGGCCTCCGCGGAGGTCTCCAGCTGCTCGACGTAGAACCGGGCCGCGATCTGGTGGGCCTCGACCAGGCGGATGCGTTCGCCCCGCTGGTGGCTCGGGTTGTACCCGCCCTCCTCGTACCGCAGCGTGATGCCGGCCTTCGCGGCGAGCCGCTCGACCGCCTCGGAGAAGGAGAGGTGGTCGACCTTCATCACGAAGGTGAGGGTGTCCCCGCCTTCCTGGCAGCCGAAGCAGTGGAAGAGACCCTTGCTCGGACTGACCTGGAAGGAGGGGGACTTCTCGTCGTGGAAGGGGCACAGGCCCTTGAGGTTGCCACCGCCCGCATTGCGCAGCTGGAGGTATTCGGACACGACGGAGTCGATCGGGACCGCGTCCCGTACCGCCTTCACGTCGTCATCGTTGATCCTGCCTGCCACGCACCGATTCTACGGGGCCGGTGTGACAGCACTGAGCGGAGTGGCCGGGTCGGCGAGGGCCTCGGCATCAACGGGCGCGCCGGAACGGATGAGTTTCTGGATGGGCTCGGTGACGTCCCACACATTGACGTTCATTCCGGCGAGAACCTTGCGGTCCTTCAGCCAGAAGGCGACGAACTGCCGCTTGCCGACGTCGCCGCGGAGCACGACCTGGTCGTACGAGCCGGGGGGCGCCCAGCCGGAGTACTCCATGCCGAGGTCGTACTGGTCGGAGAAGAAGTACGGGATCCGGTCGTACGAGACCTCCTGGCCGAGCATCGCGCGGGCGGCGGCGGGACCGCCGTTCAGCGCGTTCGCCCAGTGCTCGACGCGGAGCCGGATGTCGAGGAGCGGGTGGTGCACGGCCGCGACGTCGCCGGCCGCGTAGATCTCGGGGTCGGAGGTGCGCAGGGAGGCGTCGACGGCGACGCCGCCGCCGTGGGCACGGTCGACGAGGGCGAGCCCGGCGGCTTCGGCGAGGCCGGTGCGCGGGGCGGCGCCGATGGCGGCGAGGACGCTGTGGGCCGGGTGCTCCTCGCCGTCGTCGGTGCGGGCGGCGAGGACCATGCCGTCCTGGCCGATGATCTCGGTGAGGCGGACGCCGAAGTGGAAGCGGACGCCGTGCTCCCGGTGGAGGTCGGTGAAGATCTGGCCCAGCTCGGGGCCGATCACCTGGTGGAGCGGGGTGGGCTCGGGCTCGACGACGGTGACCTCGGCGCCGTAGCCACGGGCGGCGGCCGCGACCTCCAGGCCGATCCAGCCGGCTCCGGCGATCACCAGATGGCCGTTGTCACGGCCGAGGCCGGCGAGCACCTGCCGCAGCCGGTCGGCGTGGGCGAGGCGGCGCAGGTGGTGGACGCCCGCGAGGCCGGTGCCCGGGATGTCGAGGCGCCGGGGCTCGGAGCCGGTGGCGAGCAGCAGCTTGTCGTAGCGGACGGTGGTGCCGTCGCCGAGGCGCACGGACCGGCCCTCGCGGTCGACGGAGGTGACGGGCTGGCCGAGGTGCAGTTCGACGTCGTGCTGGGCGTACCAGGCCGGCTCGTGGACGAAGGCGCTCTCCCGCTCCTCCTTGCCGGTCAGATAGCCCTTGGAGAGCGGCGGGCGTTCGTACGGGTGGTCGAGTTCGTCACCGATCAGGATGACCCTGCCGGTGAATCCCTCGGCGCGGAGGGTTTCCGCAGCCTTGGCTCCGGCGAGTCCCCCGCCCACGATGACGAATGTCTGATGCGCGTCGACCACTTGATGCCTCCTCTTGGCTTCCGCTTCCACTGCACGCTACGCCGCCTTCTGCGAGCCTCCCGCACGGAGCGTGATGGGGGAAGAGGGGGTGTCCCGGCGGGCGTGTCGGTTCAGGCCATCTCGCGACGCACACCGCCTGACCGGGCGGGCCCGGCCGCGCGGTCGGTCGCGGCGCGCTCAGCGGACGCGCTCGGCCGCCGGCGCACTCGGCAGACGCGCTCACCCGCCGGCGCACTCAGCCTCGGGGCGATGTCAGGCGGGCGTGGAGCGTGCGGGCCGAGGCGTCCGTGAGCGAGGCGATCTGGTCGACGATCACCCGCTTGCGCGAACGGTCGTCGTCCGCCGCCTCGTACTGCGCGCGGAACTGCGGGTCCAGGCCCTCCGGTGCGCGGGTGACCAGGGCGTCGGCGAGCTCGGCGACGACGATGCGCTGTTCGGCCCGGAGCGCCTCCTGCTCGGCGCGCTGCATGACATAGCGGTCGGCGACCGCCTTGAGGACCGCGCACTCGAGGTGGGCCTCGTCCGGGACGACCAGCTCGGCGGCGTACCGCGTGAGCCGGCCGGTGCCGTACGCCTGCCGGGTCGCGCCCTCGGCGGCCAGGCAGAACCGGCCGATCAGCTGGCTCGTCGCGTCCTTGAGGCGGGCCTGGGCGACGGCCGAGCCGTCGTAGCCGTGCGGCCACCACTCCTCGTCGACGAGCCGGTCGAGTGCGTCGGCGAGCCTGTGCGGATCGGTGTCCTTGGACACGTAACGGCCGATGGCCACCGCCCAGATCTCCTGGCGCTCGTGCTCGGACAGCAGCGCATTCGGGTCGATGTGCCCGGCGTGGAGGCCGTCCTCGAAGTCGTGGACCGAGTAGGCCACGTCGTCCGACCAGTCCATGACCTGCGCCTCGAAGCACTTCCGATGGGCGGGGGCGCCTTCCCTCACCCAGTCGAAGACGGGGAGGTCGTCCTCGTAGACCCCGAACTTCGGCGAGTCGGGATCGGTGGGGTGGCCGCCGCGTGCCCAGGGGTACTTGGTCGCGGCGTCGAGCACCGCGCGGGTGAGGTTGAGGCCGACGCTGACCAGCTCACCCGTGTCGGAGGAGTGGACGAAGCGCTTGGGCTCGATACGGGTGAGCAGCCGCAGGGACTGAGCGTTGCCCTCGAAGCCGCCGCAGTCCTTGGCCACGTCGTTGAGCGCCTGCTCGCCGTTGTGCCCGAAGGGGGGATGGCCCATGTCGTGGGCGAGGCACGCGGCCTCCACCAGGTCGGGGTCGCAGCCGAGCGCGGCGCCCAGCTCACGGCCGACCTGGGCGCACTCCAGGGAGTGGGTCAGGCGCGTGCGCGGGCTCGGGTCCCAGGCCGCGCTGCGCGAGCCGGGGGTCACCACCTGGGTCTTGCCGGCGAGACGGCGGAGCGCCGCGGAGTGCAGCACACGCGCGCGGTCGCGCTGGAAGGCGGTGCGGCCCGGGCGTTTGTCGGGCTCGGCGGCCCAGCGCGCGGTGGCCGCGGCGTCGTAGCGCTGATCGACGCCGTGGTCGTGGGGGTGGGTGCTGCCCGTGGTGCCTTCCATGCACCTGACGGTAACCGCAGACGGGGACAGCGTCGCTCAGGCGGTGACCAGTCGACGCCGGTTCGCCGTGGAGAGGCCGGCCGCCGTCTCGTCGTAACGCTGCAGCACGAGCCGCGCC
>NZ_JBSFDW010000017.1:87417-114183 GCF_053594115.1 Streptomyces sp. NPDC001970
AAGCGAACCGTCCGGGCGCGGTGAAGTACGAGGCGACGGCGATACGGTGCCGGCCCCTGGCCGCCAGCGCGCGCACGGCGTCGGAGACGGTGGGCAAGACGGCGGATGCGTACGCCGGGGGGACAGCGTCGCTCAGGCGGTGACCAGTCGACGCCGGTTCGCCGTGGAGAGGCCGGCCGCCGTCTCGTCGTAACGCTGCAGCACGAGCCGCGCCATCGCGGGGTGCGCGCCGAGTGGGTCGGCCGAGGTCCAGGGGGCGGCTGCCGCCGCCGCCGAAGCGAACCGTCCGGGCGCGGTGAAGTACGAGGCGACGGCGATACGGTGCCGGCCCCTGGCCGCCAGCGCGCGCACGGCGTCGGAGACGGTGGGCGAGACGGCGGAGGCGTACGCCGGGACGACGGGTACCCCGCCGAGGCGCTCGCTCAGCATTCCGGCGGTCCGGCGGGCGTCGGCGGCCGACTCGGGATCGCGCGACCCTGCCGCGGCGAGCACCACACCGGCGTTCCGGCTGCCGTTGTCCGCGCTGCGCCATCCGGCCTCGGCGAGCCGGGCGTACAGCGCCTCGACGAGCAGCGGATGCGGTCCGAGCGGCTGCGCGATCCTGGCGCGCAGCCCTGGTGCGCCGGCGACGGCTGCGGGGATGTCCCGCTTCACGTGGTAGCCGCGGCCGAGCAGCAGCGGCACGAGGACGGCCTCGCGGTCGCCGTGGGCGGTCAGGGCGGCGAGGGTGTCGGGGAGCAGCGGTTCGTCGAGCTCGATGTGCCCGAGGCGTACGTCGAGGCCGGGACGCAGCTCGCGTACCCGGTCGAGCAGCCGGGTCACGGTGCGCAGGGCACGCGGGTCGCGGCTGCCGTGGGCGACGGCGACGAGGGCCGGGGCGGTGGGAGTGAGGGCCTGGGCGGTGGCGGTGGCGGTGAGGGCCTCGGCGGTGGTGCGGGCGGCGGGTTCCCGGGTCCCGGCATGCCTGGCACGGGGCCCGGGGCCGGGTATGGACGGGACTTCGGCGTTCGTGCGGGAAGAGTTCATGGGCCTGCGCACTCCGTTGAGCTGGACATGACTGAGCTGTGCCCCGAGCTGCGCGGTGATGCGGGTGAGCAGCTGTGTCGTGCTGTCGAGGGGCGGCGTGTTCGGGGCCAGGGACTCGCGAGGGTGTGCCGACTCCGTCATGAACCGATCCTGGCGGGCGGAGGTTGCCACGTCGTTGCGCCGGGGTGACGGGTGTTTGCCACAGCCTCACCGGCTCGCCCGCGGCGTTGTCAGAGCCCTCACCTACTGTGATCGTCACCGGATTCGCGTCGGAGTCGAAGCCGGAACCGGAAGGCCGGGGAGGGGGTCTCGCCATGGGCTGGATCGAGACGGAGAGCGGCGGTTATGCCGTCACGCTGGACGGCACACGGGTGCTGTGCCGGAATGCCGCGGGGCGCACGCTGAAGCAGGTGCCGGCGAAGCTGCGGGAGGACGCGGAAGTCGTCCGGCTGCGGCAGCTCGCCGAGTGGCTTGAGCGGCACGAGCGGGAGTGCCGGGAGCAGGTGGACACCTGGCTGGTGCGGTCGCTTCCGGTGCCGGTGGACCTGTTGGCCCGGGTGTGGCCGGACGCGGCGTGGCAGGGCGCGCTGCGCGACCTGGTGGTCGCTCCGGTCGCGGCGGACGGTTCGGCCGATGTGGCGCGGGCGGGGTTCCTGCGGGACGCCGATCCGCAGCGGGGGCTCGGCGTCGTCGACCTGGACGGTGACTCGGTGCGGCTGGGCGCGGCGCAGGGGGTGCGGACGGTGCTGGTGCCACATCCGGTGCTGCTTCTGCACGAGTTGGAGGACCTCCGGGAGTTCGCGGCCGAGCTCGGTGTCGAGCAGGGGCTGGAGCAGCTGTTCCGTGAGGTGTGGCGCCGCCCGCAGGCGCCGGTCGGCGAGTTCGTGCGGACGTACGAGCACGGGAAGTTCGCGGAGCTGCGGCATGCCACCGCCCGTGCGGTGTCGCTGGGCTACCGGGTGCGGGGCGGGGAGGCGATATGCCCCCTGGTCGAGGACGGCCGCCAGATCGAGGCGGCGTTCTGGGTGGGCGACGACTATCCCGAGACGGAGGCCCTGACGGGCCCGCTGGAGTGGCGGGACCGTACGGGCCGGCGGCTGCCGCTGTCCGAGGTGGGCCCGGTCGCCTGGTCGGAGGGCGAGCGGATGGCCGCGCTGGTGTACGCGGGCCGGGTCGTCGAGGGCGACGAGAGCGACAAGGGGGCACTGCTGTGACCGAGGGGGGCACGGTGAACAACGAAGGTACGGGGTCGGGGTCGGAGTCAGGGTCGGGGCCGGAGTCGGCCTCGGGCATGAGGGGCGCGCTGCTGGAGGCAGGGGCCGTGCTGCCGCTGACGGGCGCGGCGACCGCGGCGGGCGTCGCTGCGACACCGCCGGCCACGGGCGCGTCGGATTCCCGCGACGCGGACGCCCCCGCCGGCGGTGCGTCCCCCGGGGATGTGCTGACCGCCCGGGCGTACGGGCACCCCGTGCTGGAGGGCCGCACGGTCGTACGGCTGGTGCCGGAGGCGATCGGGCCCGCCGAGGATCTCTCGCTGGAGTATCTGGGGTTCGGCGCCGCGGCGGAGCCGGAGCCGGTGGGGCATGTGAAGCGGCAGTCGCTCGGCTTCCCCGCCTGGGCGCTGGTCCACGACCCGGAGAACGGGCATCACGCGCTCGCCGTCGTCAAGGAGATGGAGCGCCTCGCGCGGCTCGTCGGCACCAAGCCCGGGCTCGCCAAGGAGGGCTTCGACGAGATCGGGGAGCGGCTCGACCGTTCCGTTCCGCACTTCCTGCCCACGTTCTACGAACAGGTGGCACGGCTCTTCCTGGCCGTCGAGTCGCGGCAGCACGCCTCGGTGTTCTTCGGCAAGGCACGGGCCGCCGAGCAGCGGCATGCGCTGGCGGTCGACGAGGAGCGGTTGCGAGAGGTGTTCCTGGAGTTCGCCGGTGCGGGCGCGCTCAGCGGCAAGGCACTGCGCGAATATGCCAAGGCGCTGGCCGCGCGCCTCACGCCGGCCGAGGCGTACGCCCAGTTCGGCGCCGTGTCGCGGGAGCGTTGCGCGGCCGGACTCGCGCCGTACGCGGGGATGATGGAGGACCTGCGGCGGCTCGCGAAGGCCGCGAAGCTCGACGCCCCCGCCGAGGAGCGTGCCCTGCTCGCGGACGTCATCCACACGGGCGCGATAACCCGCGCGGCGGGCAGCTTCTGGAAGTCGGCGCTGTCGTCACTTGCCACGCTCGCCGCCGGGGACGAGGCCGTACGGAAGCGGCTGCTGGCGCTGCTGCCGGTCACCGGAGCGGAGCGTCCGGGGGAGTTCGAGGCCGAGTGGCTGGCCCTGCTGGACCGGTGCGGCGCGTTCGAGCTGCTGCTCGACGGCACGGTCCCGGCGGCCGAGTGGCTGTCGGCGTGGGCCGGGCACCGCCGGCGCAGTTGGCGCGGCTCGACGCGGATCGCCGCCGAACCGGCCCTGCTGGAGAGGCTGGCGGACCGGCTGATCGCGGACGGCACTCCGGTGCGGCTGCTGGGTCGACGCGGCTGGGCGACCGTCGTGGACTTCGACCTGCTGGACACCTGCCTGGCGCTCGGGGTTCCGGTCGAGGACCCGACGGACGAGATGGAGACCTTCGAGCTCGGCGCCTGGCTCTCCGACGAGGGTGAGGGCCGCCGGGACCTGGCGGCGGTGTGCGCCGACCCGCGGTTCTCGTCGCTGCTGCGGGCCGCTGTGGAACGCCTCGCGGGCGAGGGAGACGCCACGGAGAAGCTGCGCCGGGTGGTGGAGCTTCCCGCGCTGCGCACGGTACTGGCGGGCTGGATCGCCGACCGGGCCGACGATCTGGAGCGGCCTTTCGGACTGCCGGAGCTGGACAGCCAGTTGAAGCGGCTCTCCAGGTTCTCCTCACCGTCCGTGCTGGCGGCCGCGCCCGAGGCGGTCGACCGTATTGTCTCCGTGTCCCCCGCCCCCGCCCTCGCGCGCACGCTCCGCGCCGGCATCTTCGACGAGCTGGGCTGGCCCGCGCTCGAGGAGGCACTCCCCGGGCTCGGCAAGCCCAATCCGCAGGCGTCCACCCAGCGGTACGGCTATCTGTCCGACGAGTGGTACCAGCAGGCGGGCGCCTGGCCGGCCCTGCTGGTCCGGCTCAGGCTGCGGGTCGCCGCGGTCGGCCCGGACAGCATCCTGGACCAGCGCACGCTGACTCTTCCGTCGCCCTCGACGCGCTACTGGGACCAGCCCACGATCCGCTATGTCGGCGGCCAGTGGCTCATCGCCAACGGTCACGGGGACGACCGGCGCGCGATCTGGTCGGGCCGCCCGAATGAGCCGTTCAAGCCCTCGGGCGACCTCCGCGACTACTGGACCGCGTACCGCGCGACGTCGCTGGAGCTGCCCGACGGCAGCCGCTGCTTCGGCGGCCGGCCGGTCCACGCGGGCGACACCGCCTTTGCCGAGGAGCGGCGGTCCGTCGCCTCCGACGGCATCTCGCTGTGGGTGCTCCACGAAGGCGAGTGGTGGGAGTACGACCCGGAGTCGGCCCGCCGCGGCCGGGTGTCGCTGCCCGCGTTCTTCGACTCGGCGCTCGCGGAGGGCGGCGGCGTCCGGCTGCTGGCGTCCGCCTGCCGGCTCCTTCCGGTGCAGCCGGGCCTCGAGTCCTCGCCGTTCGGCACCAAGGACGGGCTGCTCGGCTGGTGGGTGCGGTACGACGAGAAGGAGCGCACCCTCACGGCGTGTTCGGTGGACGGCAGCCGCAGCCTGGCGGTCCCCCTGCCCCGGAACGCCAGGATCGACTTCCCCGACGAGATCCCCCTGCCGCCGCTGCGGCTCCCCGCGGGCGCGGCGCTGCATCCACGCGAGCTCCGCAGCCACACCGCGGGGGTCGCGCTCTACGACGCGGAAGGCGTCTGCCTGGCCAGACTGGAGGACGGCGACCGGGGCGTTCCGTACGCCGCGGGCACCCCGTTCGTGACGAACGTGGCGTACTGGCACGCGCTGCGACCGCGCGACGAGCAGGGCTCCGCCGTGCTGCGCGCGGTCACCGACGCGGATGCCGAGGCGCTGCTCGCGGCGGTCGCGGAGGGCGCGAAGCCCGAGGAGGCGGTGCGACGCCTGCTGCCGGGCATCGGCCACCCCGGTCTCATGGCGGGTGTCGCCGGACTCGTCGAGGAGGCGGCGCGGCACGTCAAGCGCCTCCGCGTGCTGGCGGAGCGTGCCGCGAAGGGCCGCGGCCCGGCGGCATCGGAGCTCCGCGAGCGGAAGGTCCCCGACGGGTTGCTGCGGGCCGCCCTGGGCGGTCTGGCCGGATCGCGGCACTACTACGGCTACTACCCCGCGCAGCGCGACGAGTCGACGGCCGTCGACCAGCTCCGGGCACTGGCGCGGGCGCTGGCGCCGGGCGCGGCCGCCGACAAGGCCGAGCTGTCCGGGACGAGCGTGGCATGGCTGACGTTCCCCGGCGCCGGAATGGCCGCGCTGGCGCTGCGGGCCGCGGCGCCGGACACCGCCGAGGAGCAGCGGACGGCTCTTCTGGACTTCCTCGACGAGGTCCTGGCGGTGCGCACGGAGGACGGTGATGTGGTGCTCGCCGACCCGCGCGGCCGATTGCGCACGGTGGAGCTGCGAACGGCGAGGAAGAACAGCGCTCCGCCCCATCACAACCTCCAGCTCATGGGAGAGGTGCGTCACTCGGGGGCCCGCAGGCTGGTGATCGTGTCCTGCCAGCGCGCGGACGACCAGTTCGCGTTCTGGAACGGCATCGAGTACGACCCGGCAGGAGCTTTCGGCGCCTGGGACGAGTTCACGCTCACCGGCGCCGAGACCCTGGGCGCGCCGCAGGATCCCGCGCGCGCCGCGTCGATCGCCCGGCTCGTGGAGCTGGTGCGGGAGCGAGGGCCGCTGCCGTACCGGCCGGAGCAGGCACAGCAGTTCGCCGAGTCCGTCGGGATCACCCCGGTCACCGCGGCCTGGCTGATGCTCGGCCTGACCGGGATCGACGGATACGGACGCGAGGGCCTGCCCTCCACCGAGCGGCTGGAGCCGCTGGGCGCGAGCAGCACCGAGGCACAGGCCGCCCGCGGCACCTTCCAGGAGTTCAGGCCGGCCGAACGACAGGCGTTCTGCGGGCTGCTGGTGCCTCAGGATCCCGATCGGGTGGCGGAGCTGTGGACCAAGGGTTTCGACCTGGCGCCACTGACGGACGCCTGGATCGCGGCGCGCGGCAAGCGGCGGGTCGCGCCCGCCGCGCTGATCAAGCGCGCGGTGACGGAGGTCGGTCCCGGCCGGATACTCGACGCCGTACTGAATCCGGAGCAGCAGCGCGAGCTCACCGGGCGCACCGAGCAGCGTCCGGGCGACGACAACCAGGGGCTGTACGCGGTGGAACCGCTGGACCTGCTCACCGGGTCCACGCTCCAGGCGTATGTGTCCATGCTGCGCTGGCTGGCGTACCGGCTGCCGTTCGGCGATCCGCTCCGTCGGATCCTGCCGGTGACGCTGCGGACGCTGAAGGAGCGGCTCGCCGACCCCGCGCTGCTGCTCGACCTCGGCGTGGGCTCCGACACGGAGGGCAATGCCACATCGGCGCGCTTGCGGGAGGCCTTCGGGCTGCCGGCCGGAGTCGGCGGCGGCAAGGACGGGCTGGTCGAGGTCTCGGAGACGCTGGTGCTGGCGCCGATGCCGTACCGGTCCGAGTGGGAGTCGGTGTGGGTGCGTCCGGCGACGTTGCTCGCCGAGGCCGCGGGGACGGGCGGCGGCCCCGGCGGTCAGGCGCTCGACCTGCTGGCGGCGATCGCGGGCGAGACCCTTCCGCTGAGGGCGCTGCGAACCCTGCTCAGTGAGGAGTTCGCCGCGCTGGTGGGCGCCGACGGGCCGGCCGGAGCACAGCAGGACCCGCTGCTGTCCGTTCCGGAACTGGTCGCGGAGGCGGCCGGCCGGTTCGGGCTCACCGAGGACGCGGCAGCGCTCCATCTGATGCTGCTCGCCCTGCCCGATCCGACCGACCGCAATGTGGCGGAGTGGACGGGCTGGAAGCCGGCCCGGCTGAAGAAGGCCCGCGCCGAACTGGCCGCCACCGACCTGGTGGTGGAGGCCAAGCGCGCCCGCGCGGGCCGGACGCTCTACCTGCCGGGCGGCTGGGTGGAGCAGAAGACGCCGCGGCTGCCCGCCGAGAGCTGGAAGACGGCGCTGCTGCCGTGGGATCTGCGGGGCTTCGTCGTGCCGGACCGTCCGGTCGCGGAGCTCTACGCGGCGGCGTGGCAGCGGGTGGTGTCGGGCGACGCGCCCGGGTTCGAGGAGTTCCGGGGCCGGGGCGGCCGGGGAGGCAGGCGATGACGATGGTGACGGGCGGGACGCGGCAGGTGGAGCTGCCGGAGGACCGGTACGCGGCGGAGCTGGCGTTCCTCGCGGCCTACGACGAGGGACCGCGGCCGCCGGGGTGGCGGCTGACACCGCGCGCCGTGGTGCTGTTCGTGTGCGGCTCCGGCGGTGAGGAGCTGGCGGCGCCGGGCGGCGAACGGCTGGTGGTGTCACGGAAGTTCGTCGGCGAGCGGGCCCTGGTCGAGCGGTGTGTCGTGACCCTGGCCGGTGAGCGGGGCCTGCTGCTGGTCGGCGAGCCCGGCACGGCCAAGTCGATGCTGTCGGAGCTGCTGGCCGCCGCCGTGTGCGGCACCAGCACGCTGACGGTGCAGGGCACCGCGGGCACCACGGAGGACCAGCTCCGGTACGGCTGGAACTACGCGATGCTCCTCGCCAAGGGGCCCAGCCGCGAGGCCCTGGTGCCCTCACCCGTCCTGACGGCGATGGTGCGCGGCGCGGTCGCCCGCGTCGAGGAGGTCACCCGCTGCCTCCCGGAGGTGCAGGACTCGCTGGTGTCGCTGCTGTCCGAACGGCGCATGTCCGTGCCCGAACTGGCGGACGGCGACGACGGCGTCGTGCACGCCGTGCCCGGCTTCACCCTCATCGCCACGGCCAACCTGCGCGACAGGGGCGTCTCCGAGATGTCCGCGGCGCTGAAGCGGCGCTTCAACTTCGAGACGGTCGGCCCGATCGACGACCTCGACGCGGAGACGGAGCTGGTGCGCGGCCAGGCCACGGCGGCCCTGGCGCGCTCCGGGGCGGAGTTCGGGGTCGACGACGCGGTGCTGGAGGCGCTGGTGACGGCGTTCCGCGACATGCGCACCGGGCGGAGTGCCGAGGGCTGGGAGGTGGAGCGGCCGTCGACGGTCATGTCCACCGCGGAAGCCGTGCAGGTGGCCACGTCGATGGGGCTCGGCGCGGCCTATCTGGGCGACGGCCGCGATGTCGTCCGGACCCTGCCCGGTCATCTCCTCGGCACCGTCCGCAAGGACGATCCGGCCGACCACGCACGGCTGCTCGGCTACTGGGACGGTCCGGTGCGGCGCCGCGCGGAGGGCGGGGCGCCGCTGTGGCGGACCTTGTGGGAGCTGCGCGATGAGCTCGCCTGAAGAGCCCGACGAGGCGCTGGCGGAGCTCGCGGGGTGCGCGGCGCCGTACCTGATCGGGGTGCGGCACCACTCCCCCGCGCTCGCGGCGGCGGTCCCGGCGATGCTGGCGGAGGCGGCGCCCGAGGTGCTGTTCGTCGAACTGCCGGAGGAGTTCGCGCCGTGGCTGGAGCATCTGGCCGACCCGGGGACGGTGCCGCCGGTGGCCCTGGCGGGCAGCGCGCCGGACGGGGGCGCGCTGGTGTTCCTCCCCTTCGCGGAGTTCTCGCCGGAGCTGGCGGCGGTCCGCTGGGCGCGCGAGGCGGGCGTGGAGGTCATCCCGTTCGATCTGCCCCTGGCGGAGCGGGACCGGGACCGGGGTGACGACGGTGACGGACCGCAGCCGCCACCCCGCGGCCTGGCAGCCGCGTTGCGGGCGCGGGCCGGCGGGCGGGACGGAGACGACCTGTGGGAGCGGCTCGTCGAATCCGCCGCGCCCGGCGCCGCGCCCGGGGCACTGCGGCGGGCAGCGCTGCTGGTGGGCTGGGCGCTGCGGGCCGACAGCGGCCGGGTCGATCCGTACGACCTGCGGCGCGAGGCCCATATGCGGCGCAGACTGACCGCACACCGGGGCCGCCGCGCGGCGGCGGTCGTGGGCGCCTTCCACGCACCCGCGCTGCTGCCGGGCGCGGTCGCCTCGGCCGACGGTCCCCGGCCCGGCGAGCACGGCGCGCCGGACGGCGGTGCGGGTACAGCGGGCGGCGTCGTGACGTCGCTCGTGCCGTATTCGTATGCGCTGCTCGACGAGCGTTCCGGCTATCCCGCGGGCATCCGCGACCCCGAGTGGCAGCGCGGGGTGTTCCTGACGGGCGGCGACACGGTGCGGATGGACGAGCTGCTGGTCGCGACGGCCGTGCGGATCTGCGCCGCCGTACGGGGCGCCGGGCACCCCAGCGGGCCCGCCGACGCACGCGAAGTGGTGCGGGTCGCACGGGATCTGGCCGCCCTGCGGGGGCTGCCGGTGGCGGGGCGCGGAGAGCTCGCCGAGGCCGCGCAGACCGTGCTGACGCAGGGGCAGCTGTTCGGGCGCGGCCGGGTGGTGGCCCGGGCGATGGAAGAGGTGCTGATCGGGCGGCGGCAGGGCCGGTTGGCGCCGGGGACGCCGCGTTCGGGGCTCGGGCCTGCCGTGGAGGCGCTGCTCGCCGAGCTGTCGCTGGCCGGGCCGACGGCGCCCGAGCGGCGTGAGCTGCGCCTCGATCCGCACCGGGGCGATCTCGACCGACGGCGCGAGATCCTGCTGCGCAGGCTCGCCGTGTGCCGGGTGCCGTACGGGGAGGAGACCGAGGTCGCCGGAGTCGGCGAGGCCGCTGCGCTGAGCACGCGGTGGTCGGTGGCATGGAGCCCGTCGACCGCGGCGATGCTGGACGTGGCCGGGGTGCACGGGGTGACACCCGCGCAGGCCGCCGCCGGCATGCTGCGTCAACGGCGTGCCGCGGAGCGGCGCGCGGGCGGACCGACCGCGGCTGAGGCCCTCGCCGGCCTGGAGGGGGCGGCGCGCTGCGCGCTGCCCGAGCTCGCCGCCGAGCGGCTGGCGGAGGCGGCCGAGCTGCTGCCGGCGGCCGGGACGCTTCCCGAACTGCTCGCCGGGCTCGGCCTGCTGGACCGGATCCGCTCCGGGCACGTGGTCGGTCTGCCGGCGGGCTGGGCGAAGGGGGCGGTCGACGCGGCGTACGAGGAGCTCGCCGCGGCGGGCGTCCGCGCCCTCGACGGCCTCGCCGGGTCCACCGACCCGGAGGACGCCCGCGCCGTGGTCTCCCTCGCGGGCCGGGCCGCGTCGGTGGGTGGCGGGCTGCGCCTGGCCGACGCGCTCGCCCGGCTCGACACGGGCGCCACTCCCCTGATCCGCGGCGCGGCAGGCGCGGCGAGGGTGCTGCTGGGGCAGCGGGACGCCGCGGAGTTCGGGACGCGGCTGGCCTCCCGGGCCGACGCCGCGTCCACGGCGGAGCTACGCCTGGACCTCGGCGAATTCCTCCGCGGCACCCTCCTCGCCGCGGGCCCTCTCCTGGAGACGGGCCGCGCGCTGGACCCGTTGCTGGAGCGGGTGGAGGCCCTGACCGACCGCGCCTTCCTGGACCGCCTGCCGGCCCTCCGCGCAGGCTTCGACGCCCTCTCGCCCGCGGCCCGCTCCCGCGTGCTGGCGGCGGTGGAGGACCGTACGGGCGGCTCCGCCGGCTCCTTGCCGGGGACCGTGTCCGACCCCGCGGCCCTGGCCCGCCTGGCGGAGGCGGACCTGTCGGCGCGCGAGGCACTGATGGCGCGTGGGCTGCTCCCCACCGTCCGACCGGCGGACGCCGCCCCCGTCCGACCGGGCCGGCGGCACACCGACGCGGCTGCCGGGAGACCGCCTGCACGGGCGGGGGCCGCGACGGCAGGACTCGGCGCCGGGGAGCGATGGCGGCTGGTGCTGGGCCAGGGCCCCGGGCAGGGACGGGAGCTGGGTGCGGCAGCCGCACGCATCGGCGCGGCGCTCGACGAGCTGTACGGGCACGGGCGCGGTGAAGGGGCGCGCAGCGGGCCCGGTGGCGGGAGCGAGGCGGCGTATCCCGGGGTGCGGGAGTGGTCCGAGGAGCTGACCGCACTGTTCGGGCCCGGCGTGCGCGAAGAGGTGCTCGCCGCGGCGGCCGGGGCCGGGCGGCTGGACGCCGCGCTGGAGCTGGACCCCGCCGCTGCCCGCCCGTCCGTGGAACTGCTGCGCACCGTCCTGGCGTACGCGGGCGGCCTGCCCGAGCGGCAGCTCGCCCGCCTCCGGCCCCTGGTCGCCCGGCTCGTACGGGAGTTGACCGACGCGCTGGCGAACCGGATGCGCCCCGCGCTGACCGGCCTCGCGCATCCGAGGCCCACGCGGCGTCCCGGCGGCCCGCTCGACCTGCAGCGCACGCTGCGGGCCAACCTGGCGACCGCCCGCCGCGACCCGGACACGGGAGCGGTGACCGTCCTCCCCGAGCGGCCCGTCTTCCGTACTCGCGCCCGCAAGGCGGCGGACTGGCGGCTGATCCTCGTCGTCGACGTCTCGGGGTCCATGGAGGCCTCCACGATCTGGTCGGCGCTCACCGCGTCCGTGCTGGCCGGAGTGCCCACGCTCAGCACGCACTTCGTGGCGTTCTCCACGGAGGTCGTCGACCTCACCGACCATGTCGACGACCCGCTCGGCCTGCTGCTGGAGGTCAGGGTCGGCGGCGGTACGAGCATCGCGCGCGGCCTGCGCCACGCCCGCGGGCTCGTGACAGTCCCGTCGCGCACGCTCACCGTGCTGGTCAGCGACTTCGAGGAGGGCGGCCCCCTCGGTCCGCTGCTCACCGAGGTGCGGGCGCTCGTCGACGCGGGCTGCCATGTGCTGGGCTGCGCCTCGCTCGACGACGAGGGCCGGCCGAGGTACTCGACGGGTGTGGCGGGGCAATTGGTGGCGGCGGGTATGCCGGTCGCCGCGTTGAGTCCGATGGAGCTGGCCCGCTGGGTCGGCGAACGTGTGGGAGGTGCACACCCGTGACGGCTGCATCCGGTCCGGTGGTTCCGCCGCTCCCGCCGGTGGCCACGTCGGTCGCGGCCACGGCGCTCGATCCGCTCCCGACCCGGCTGCGCAAACGCGTGGACGGGGCGGTGGCGAAGGCCGCGCACTGGTCGGTGGAGCCGGTGGAGCCGGCGTCGCCGGACGGCGAGGCGGGCGGGGACGGCCAGGCTGTCGTCGTGCGGGTGGCCGACGACACGGCGGTGACCCTGCGGATCACGGCAGGGATCGTGGCCACGGCGGACGACGCGGTGTGCAGCTGCCTGCTGGCTCCGGCGTGCGTGCACCGGGCGGCGGTGCTGTCGCTCTGCCCGCTGGCGGAGGACCCTGTGCCCGGTGCCGACACAGAGGCCGGGGCAGGCGCCGGGGCCGACACCGAGGCCGAGGCCGGGGCAGACGCGGGTGCCGGGTCCGAGGCCGGGTCCGGGTCCGAGTCCGGGGCAGGCGCTGGGGCCGATACCGAGGCCGGGGCAGATGCGGGTGCCGGGTCCGAGTCCGAGTCCGGACCCGGCGTGCGCGAGGAGGTGCCCGCCACGGCGGACCCGGCGCACGGCCGGGGCGGTGCGGACGGTGCGGACGGTGCGGCAGCCGCCGATGCCGCGCCCGCTCCCGGCGGCCAGGAGCCCGACGGGGAGCCGTCCGCCCTCCACGCCCTCGCCCGCGCCGGGACGCGCGTCCTCCTCGACGGCGTCGCGGGCGCGGGGGCCGTCGTACGGGGCGAGTTGCTGCGCGCCGCGCACTCGGCACGGCTTGCGGGGCTGACGCTGCCCGCGGCCGGCGCCGTGCGGATCGCGCGCCGGCTCGGGGAGGCACGGTCCGGCGATCCCGCGTTCCGGCTGGCCGAACTCTCCGCAGATCTGGCCGAGTTGCTCGGCCTCGTACGACAGCCCGGGCTCGCCCGCACCCCGGCGCGGCGGGCGTACCGGCCGACGGGGCCGCTGCGGCTGTACGGACTGTTCACGGAGCCCGTGGTCACGGCGTCGGGTTACGCCGGGGCGACCACCTACGCCCTCGCCGCCGACGGCAGCCTTCGCACCCTCTCGGACGTCGCGCCCGGCGGACCGGAGCGTGCCGCCCGGGCGTCCGGGTCACCCGTACCCGGCGGATGCGCCCTGTCCTTGCGGGAGTTGGGGGCCGGCGCCGGAGTGATCCTGACCTCGCCGACGGTCTCGGCGGACGGCAGGATCGGCGGGGGCGGCCGGGTCCGCTCGGTACGGGCGTCGGGCGCGGGATGGCACGACACTCCGCTCGCCGCGCTGTGGGCGCGGCCGCCCGTGGAGCAGCTGGCCGCCGCGCTGGACTGGTCGGCGGCACCGGTGGAATCCCGGACGGCGGGCGGTGACCTGCTGTTCCTCGACGGGACCGTCACCGGGGCGGGGTTCGCGGTGACGGACGGGCCGACGGTCGTACTGCTCGCCCCCGACGAGCGGGCGGAGCTGCCGTACGCGGAGAATCTGCGGCTGCTCGCCGCACGGCCCGGCACGCCGCTCCGGCTGATCGCGCGGCTCGCGCCCGACCGTCCCGGCGCGGTGCGGGCGCTCGCGGCCGCCTGGACCGGGCGCGACGGCGAGGCGGTCCGCGCGGACCTGGGCCTGCGCCGGCTGAACCGCTCCCACATACCCGAGGCGGTCCCGGACAGGGCGCCGCCGGCGGCCCCGCCCGAGCTCCCGGTCGAGCTGGACCTCCTGCGCCGCGCGGTGGACCGCACGGTCGCGGGCGGCCGCCCCGTCACCGCGGCCTCGGCCGACGCCGAACTCCCGCGCCGGCTCCGCGCGGTGGGCCTGGCCACGGGCGCGGCCTGCGCGGACGCCCTCCTGGCCTCGGCGGCGGCCCGCCGCCACGATGCGCTGGGCCGCCTCCTCCCGGCGGACCCGGAGGCCTTTGCCGAGGCGTGGCTCTCGGCGTCGCTCTACGTCTCGGCGGCGACGAAGTCCCTGCTCCTGTCGGCGTGGTCGCCCTCTCGGCCGGCATAACCCGCGATGGCGACCGGCGGCGGTGGGACGGCGCCTGCGGCCGACCTTTCCCTCCCGACTTCCCGAACCGGGGGCAAGTCCCCGGGCCCCGGCGCGCCCGGTACCGAGCGGTGGGCCCGGTCGATCGGTGGGCAGGAGCGGGGCTTCAGGGGCGACACCCTCGCGAACGGCGTCCGGGGCGAGCCCCAGTGGCGGGCCCCAGCTCGGGAAGGGGCGGGACGGGGAGAAGCCCGGCGCAGCGCAGGCTCGCGCGTCGGCCGGGTCCGCGCCCAACAGCCCGCGGCCGGCATGCCCTGGGCCGGGCCCTGGCCTCGGGCACCATGACGGGCCCCGGCCCCGGGCACCGTGACGGGCCCCGGCCTTGGTGTCAGCTCGCCAGCCAGACGCGCAGCGTCGGGCCCGGCACACAGCCCTGCCGGCTCGCCGCTTCGAGCGAGTCCCCGTGCTCGTAGCCGACGACGGGAATGCCCGGCCAGAAGCGGGCGACGGTCCCGAGGCAGCCGGACCAGGCCCGCTCCAGGTCGGCGTCGTCGACGCTGAAGACGTTGGAGACGCCGATGACGGAGTCGCTACGGCTCACGACCGCCCCGGCGACCGTACGTGTCCCGCCGTCCGCCGTGCCGACGAGGACCGTGGTCGCACGGTCGGCGAGCAGTTCGGCGCGGAAGAGGCCGGCCAGGCTCTCGTCGCCGCCGGACCACGCCTCCTCCCACGCGGCCAGGCTGCCTGCCGAGCGGACCGGTCGCCAGGTGACGTCGTCCGGGGTGACGGGGGCCGCGAGGGTGGCCGGGCGGTGGATCCAGCGGGCCTCGAAGAGCACATCGAAGCCGTCGGCCGACAGATCGAGGCGCCCGAAGCTGTCCTTGACGGAGCAGCCGGGCGCCGTGCGGTCGATCCCGTCCAGTACCTCGCGGGCGGTGGCGTGCGGTGACAGGGTCACGGCGTCCGGATACAGCGGCGGCGTGCGCCGCTCGCTGGTCCAGGCCCGTTCGCCGAACACCCCCGGGATCCCGTGCGCGCGGCACATGGCGTCGCACCATTCGGCATTGTTCCGGGCAGACGCAGCGATCATGGGCCAATGATGCCCGACCACCCGGCCGGAGTTGAACCACATCGACAGACCGGGCCCGTCCGGACAAGTGATGATTCCAGGTGCCCGCGCCAGGTGCCCGCGCCATGGCATTGCCCCTCGAAGAGGTGATATGCAGCGCGTCCGGATCGACGGGAGCAGTTCGCTTGATCACATCCGCGTGATGCGCTGAACCGTTCCGCCCATCGCAGCGTCGGATCAGGTGAGTCGGGGCACAACCACCGGACCAGGGGGTCTCATCGATGCGGAAGCTGCGCAAGCCCAAGCTGCCGAAGCGGCCGGAGCTGCGGATGCTGCAGACGGTGCGGAAGCTGCCGACGGTGCGGAAGCTGCGGACGTTTTCGCTCCTGCCGCGCAGCCGGCGCGGGCAGCGGCGCGCCGTGCAGGCCGTGATGCTCGGGTGCGTGCTCGCCCTGGCACCGGCGACGTGGATGCACGCGGTCGCCGACAGCCGTATCCGCACCGTTGCCGACGTGCCCGCGCGAGACGTCGCCGTCGTCTTCGGCGCCGGGTTGTGGAAGGGCCGCCCGACTCCGTACCTCGCGCACCGGCTCGACGCGGCCGCCGTGCTGTACCGGACCGGCAAGGTCAAGGTCGTGCTCGTGACCGGGGACAACAGCCGGGTCGAGTACGACGAGCCGGACGCCATGCGCGCGTACCTCACCGAGCGTGGCGTCCCGGACGGGCGGATCGTCAGCGACTACGCGGGCTTCGACACCTGGGACTCGTGCGTCCGCGCCAAGAAGATCTTCGGGGTCGACCGGGCGGTGCTGGTGACGCAGGGCTTCCACATCAAGCGGGCGATCGCGCTGTGCGACGAGGCAGGCGTCGAGTCGTACGGTGTCGGGGTCGCCGAGCCGCACGACGCGACCTGGTACTACGGCGGGGCGCGGGAGATGTTCGCGGCGGGCAAGGCGGCGCTGGACGTCGCGTTCGAGCCGGACCCGCGGTTCCTGGGGCAGCAGGAGCGGGGTGTCACGGAGGCACTGGCCTCGGCCGTCACGCCGTGACCCTCGTCACACCCCGAGGGCGCCCCGACGGCGCCCCGACGGCGCCCTGACGGCCGCCACATCCTGAGCAGCCCCGCGAACAGCTCACCGTAAGGCCCGGGCCGGGCGGAGGGCCGCGTACCGGAGCCGTAATGCGACGCTCCCCCCGGCGTAACACGGACGACGCACGCTGAGTGCCATGTCCCACGCATCGGCCTCCGCCCCCACCCCCGCGCTCGTGCCCACGCACTGCCCGTACTGCTCGCTGCAGTGCGGCATGAACCTGCGTGGATCCGGGGACACGGTCGAGGTCGTCGAGCGCGACGACTTCCCCGTGAACCGGGGCGCCTTGTGCGGCAAGGGACGTACGGCACCCGCGGTGCTCTCCTCCCGGGTACGGCTGACCGGGCCCCTGGTCCGACGCCCCGCCACAGGCAGGCTCGAACCGGCCACCTGGGAGGAGGCCCTCCGCGCGACCGCCGACGGGCTCCGGGGGACCCGTGCGGCGCACGGAGCGGATGCCGTCGGGGTGTTCGGCGGCGGTGGACTGACGAACGAGAAGGCGTACGCGCTCGGGAAGTTCGCCCGGGTCGTGCTCGGCACCTCGCAGATCGACTACAACGGCCGGTTCTGCATGTCGTCGGCGGCTGCCGCGCACAACAAGGCTTTCGGTCTCGACCGGGGTCTGCCGTTCCCGCTGGAGGACATTCCGCGCACGGGGTGCGTCATCCTCGTCGGCTCCAATCTCGCCGAGACGATGCCACCGGCGCTGCGCTATCTCAGGGAGCTGAAGGAGAACGGCGGCCGGCTGATCGTCGTCGATCCCCGCCGTACGAAGACGGCTGAGCAGGCCGATCTCCATCTCGCGCCGCGCCCCGGCACCGATCTCGCGCTCGCCCTGGGGCTGCTGCACCTGGTGGTGGCGCAGGGGCGTACGGACGAGGAGTTCATCCGGGAGCGCACGACGGGCTGGGAGGAGGCCAGGGCGGCCGCGATGGCCCACTGGCCGGAGCTGGTCGAGCGGATCACCGGCGTCGGGGTGCCCCAACTGCGCGCCGCGGTCGGCATGTTCTGCGACGCGCCGGCCGCGATGGTGCTCACGGCGCGCGGGCCCGAGCAGCAGTCGAAGGGGACGGACACGGTCGGCGCCTGGATCAACCTCGGCCTCGCGACGGGGAACGCGGGCAGGCCGCTCGCCGGTTACGGATGTCTCACCGGGCAGGGCAACGGGCAGGGCGGGCGCGAGCACGGCCAGAAGGCCGACCAGCTGCCCGGCTACCGCAGACTCGACGATCCCGCGGCGCGCGCGCATGTGGCGGGGGTGTGGGGCGTGGACCCCGACGCACTGCCGGGACCGGGGCGCAGCGCCTACGAACTCCTCGACGCGCTGGGCCGGGACGTGAAGGCCCTGCTGCTGATGGGGTCCAACCCGGTGGTGTCCGCGCCGCGCGCCGCGCACGTGGAGGAGCGGATCCGCGCGCTCGACTTCCTGGCCGTCGCGGACGTGGTGCTGTCGGAGACGGCGGCGCTGGCGGACGTGGTGTTCCCCGTGACCCAGTGGGCGGAGGAGACGGGGACCATGACGAATCTGGAGGGCCGTGTGCTGCTGCGGCGGCGCGCGATCACGCCCCCGGAGGAGGTACGGAGCGATCTGGAGGTCCTGCACGGGCTGGCCGGGCTGCTGGGGCACGAGAAGGGGTTCCCGACGGACCCGGAGGAGGTCTTCGGGGAACTGAGGCGGGCCTCGGCGGGCGGTGCGGCCGACTACTCGGGCATCAGCTACCGGCGGTTGGAGGAGGAGAACGGCGTCTTCTGGCCGTGCCCGGAGGCGGGCGGTTCCGCCGGGGAGCCGCATCCGGGGACCCCACGGCTGTTCCAGGACCGGTTCGCAACGCCGGACGGACGGGCGCGGTTCGTGCCCGTCGTCCACCGGGAGGCCGGGGAGGAGACCGACGCCGGGTTCCCCGTCGTGCTGACGACCGGGCGGGTCGTGGCCCAGTACCAGTCCGGGGCGCAGACCCGCCGGGTCGCCGAGCTGAACGCAGCCGCGCCGGGGCCGTTCGTCGAACTGCATCCGCAGCTCGCGGCGCGGGTGGGGGTGACGGACGGCGAGCCGGTCGCGGTGGTGTCGCGGCGGGGGCGGGCGGTGGCGCCCGCGCGGGTGACGGACGGGATCCGGCCGGACACGGTGTTCATGCCGTTCCACTGGGCGGGCGACGGGCGGGCGAACACCCTGACCAATCCGGCGCTCGACCCGGTGTCGCGGATGCCGGAGTTCAAGGTGTGCGCGGTGCGCCTGGAGCGGGTGGAGCACCTGGATCGCGTGGAGCGCGACTGACGGCGTGCCCGTCCTCGAACACCGGGCGGGCTCACGGTGACCCGGCCGCCGCCCAGTCGCCGCCCGGGATCACCGTCCCGCGGGCCCGCAGCTCCGCGGCCACGGTCTCCGCGGCCACGTAGACCCAGGCCGCGACGGTCCCCCGTGCCGTGTGCACGTCCCGGGCGACCCGGACGTACAGGTTGCGCGGGTCGCCGGGACCGAAGTACTCCTCGAGGTGGTCCAGTACCGCTGTCAACTCCCGGTAGTGTCCCGGCGCCGCGGTGACGAGCTCACCCGTGACCGTGCCCTCGCCCTCGCCCTCGCCCTCGCCCTCGCCCTCGCCCTCGCCCTCGCCCTCGCCCTCGCCCTCGCCCTCGCTCCCCGCCGTGCTCTCCCATTCGACTTCGACGGCGTACGGATAGCCGGGACCGTCGTACAGCAGCGCGCCCCGCAGCGTGGCGGGCTCCTCGGCGGAGGTGCGGCCGCGCAGGAAGAGGTCGTGGTTGTGCTCGCCCGCGCGCAGCGTGCCGTACACGAAGAACGGCAGCTCCCGCCCTGCGGGGTCGGTCACGGCTTCTCCGGTTCGGTCGTCCCGGACGCGACCCACTCCAGGTACGCGGCACTGCCCCGCACGACCGGCGTGGCGATGATCTCCGGGGTGTCGTAGTCGTGGTGGGCGCGCAGATATGCCTCCAGCGCGTCGTAGCGGGCCTCCGTCGTCTTGAAGAGGACCTGCCACTCCTCGCTCGTCTCGATGGCGTTCCGCCAGTGGTAGACGGACGTGACGGGCGCGGAGATCTGCGCGCAGGCAGCCAGCCGCGCCTCCACCGCGCCCCGCGCCAGCTCCTCTGCCTTCGCGGCGCTGTCGGTGGTGGTCAGGACCGTCAGGGCCCGGGTCACCAGGGTCACGAGCACTCCTCACTGGGACTTCGCACAGGGACTTCACAGCGGATCTCACTGGAGACCTCACTGGAGATCTCACTGCAGATCTCCAGGGATTGTTGGTCCAGGGGATCGATATGGTCCCAACCTAGGCGACCGCCCCCGGCTCGGCCGCGGCCCGCCGGAACAGGGCCGTCCAGAGGAAGGCCTCGCCGAAGTGCGGGGACTCGGCCGGTTCGTCGTGCATGCGGCGCAGTTCGACCTCCGTCAGGTCGGAGAAGATCCAGCGCAGGGACTCCGGCGTGTAGGCGAGTCCGCCGTGGAGGCGGGACTCGCGGTAGAAGTCGGAGTCGGGGAGCTCGGATCCCATACCGCCGGACGCGAAGCACGTGAGGGCGAAATGGCCGCCGGGCGCGAGGACCTGGTCGATGAGGGCGAGATAGCTGATGCGGCGATGCGGCGGCAGATGGTGGAAGCAGCCGGAGTCGTAGATCAGGTCGTACGGGCCGCCGAGTTCGGTCGCCGTCAGGGCGAAGGCGTCGCCGCAGTGGAAGCGGACGTCGCCGGCCCCCGCCTCGCGCGCACGGTCCTCGGCCCAGGCGATGGCCGTCGGCGAGAGGTCGACGGCGTCCACGTCGAAGCCGAGGGAGGCGAGGTGGAGGGCGTTGCGGCCCGGGCCGCAACCAAGGTCGAGGGCGCGGCCCGGGGTGATCAGGCCGCGGTCGGCGTACGAGGCCAGGTTCTCGTCCGGCTTCGCCACGAAGAACGGCACCGGCTTGGCGCGGTCCGTGTAGAAGCCGTCCCACCAGGACGCCGCGCCGGCGGTCCAGCGGTCGGCGTCCGGCGCGAACAGGCCGTCCAGGAGCCGCAGCACGTCGTCCACCGAGCGTATGTTCCGGTCCACACAAGTCCCCTCTCCAGATGGGGAGATCGTAGGTCGACAGGACACGGAAGCCCAGCTCGGAAGGGGTGACCGGGCCGGCACCTGCGGGCGCCGGAAGACACCTGCGGGCCTGGGCGGGAGCCGGTGGACACGGCCCCCGCGCGTGAGGGTGCAGGGCCTTCGACGCACCCTCCGAAGGCCGTCATGAGGGCATTCCCGGCTCCGCCGGGACAGGTTTCCGGGCGGTCCGCCGGGCCGGGCCTGGGGCGCGGCCCGGTCCGGTCCGTCAGCCCGTGTACGGGTGCCGGGCCTTGGCATCCCGGAGCGCGGTGCCCCACCAGGCCAGTTGGTCGAGCATCGTCTTCGCGGCGGCGTCCGGGGCGGTCGGGTCCTTGTGGTGTCCGTCGGCGTCGAAATGGGTGTGGGCGTGGTGGAAGGACACGGTGTCGCGGACGGTGACGGCGTGCATCTCGGCGAAGACCTGCCGCAGTTGTTCGACGGCGCGCAGTCCGCCGGACATGCCGCCGTACGAGACGAAGCCGATCGGCTTGGCCTGCCACTCGGTGTAGTGCCAGTCGACGAGGCTCTTGAGGGCTGCGGGGAAGGAGTGGTTGTACTCGGGCGTGACGACGATGAAGGCGTCGGCGTCGGCGAGCCGGGGCGTGACCTTCGCGAGCTCGGCCTTGACGCGCTCGCCGGGGCTGTACGACAGGGACGTGGGCAGATCGACGTCGGCGAGGTCGACCACCTCGACGGTGAAGTCCTCACGGCCGGCGGCCCGGGACAGGAACCAGTCGGCGACGACGGCTCCGAAACGGCCTTCGCGGTTGCTGGCGATGACGACGGCCAGCCGGAGGGGTGTTGCCCTCGTGGGCCGCGTCGTCCGCGTGGGCCGGGACGCGGTCTGCACAGATGTGGTGAGGTCCATGCCCCGAGGTTCGTACTTAAAGCACGGTTGAGGTCAAGCGCTACGCTGGGTCCATGACCCATCTCGCCTGGGACGCCAAGGAAGCCACCATCGGTGAGCTGGCGGAACGCAGCGGCGTCGCCTGCTCCGCGCTGCGTTTCTACGAACGCGAGGGGCTGATCAAGAGCCGCCGCACGAACGGCAACCAGCGTCGCTACAGCCGGGACACCCTGCGCCGCGTCGCGTTCATCCGCACCTCGCAGCGGCTCGGCATCCCGCTGGCCACGATCCGCGAGGTGCTCGCGCTGCTGCCGCAGGACCGCACGCCGACACGGGAGGACTGGGCGCGGATCTCGGAGTGCTGGCGCGACGACCTGGATCTGCGGATCCGTACGCTCCAGCGGCTGCGGGACAACCTCACCGACTGCATCGGCTGCGGCTGCCTCTCGCTGGACCGGTGCGTCCTGTCCAACCCGGGCGACGAGCTGGCGTCGCACGGCCCGGGGCCGCGCCGCCTGATCGAGGACTGACGCCGGTTCCCGGCACTCTGCGACGCCGGTCCGGTCGGCCGCGGGTCCCGTGGGACGAGATGTGACGGCGCGCCACACGCCACGCGGGCGACACGCCGGGCAGGCATGCCGGCACCCGGCGCGACCAGTCCCGGCGTGTCGGCCGTCACCCTTTCGGCGCGTCCGTCCGTACGGCGCAGCCAATGGCCCAGCGCACCCGGCGTGACCTGCAACGAGGCCCCGCGGCAAGGCCGACACGCGGTCGGGTACGGGCGAATCTGATCGTCCATCAGCAGGCGTGGGCGGCGGACTGGCCGTTACCTCGGAGATGAAGAGGACGCCATCGCCCCCGGAGGACGACATGCGCACCACTGCCCGCCCGCCGGCCGGCCTGTCCGGCCCCGTGCTGGCAGCCGCCGTCTGGTTCGGCGCGCTAGCCGCCGCCCCGTCGGCATACGCGGCGGGAGACTTCGAACCGTTGGAGATCACACCCACGACCGTGGCCCCCGGCGGGACCGTGACCGTGAACAGCGCCGCTTGCGGCAAGGAGGGTCACGGCACGGGAGACGCACAGTCACTCGGCGCGGGCGATTTCAAGGCGGCGCCGGGGACGCGCAAGGATGTCGTGGTCGGCCGGTTCACGGTGCCGAAGGACACGAAGCCGGGCAACTACGGCATCGGTGTGCTGTGCGACAACGGCACCGAGGCCACCGGGGACCTGGTCGTCCGGTCCCACGGGGCGCGGCCGATCGGCCATGTGAAGACGGGTACCGGCGGCAGCGTCGGGCCCGACACCACCCAGATCGCGGCGGGGGTGGCCGTTCTGGCCGCAGCCGCCGCCGGCGGGACCTGGCGCCTGCGCCGTCGGGCGAGCGGCGCGCAGGGCAGCTGACGGGGCTCGGCCTCCACCGTCCTCGTTCCGTACCGCCGTCCCCGCCCCCGTCATGCGTCCGGCTGACGGGGGCGGGGAACCATCTCCCGGTCCCGATCCCGATCCGGGGTCGGGACCGGGATCGGAATCCGAACCGGGTCGGACTCGGGAATCCGCCATGCGACGTCCGAAGGGCTTCTGATGCAGGGCAGGAGCGCGGGCCGGGCCAAGGGCCGGGGCACCGGCTGGCTGATCGTCATCGCCGTGTGCGTCGGCCTGTGGCTGGTCCAGAACGGCTCCAGGACGATCATCACCCCGCCCGTGCCGTCCGCCGCCCAGGCCTTCGCCGCCGGACAGCACACGGACGCGGCGGCCGACCCGCTGCCGCCGTCCGAACCGGTCCGCTTCCGCATCCCGCGCATACGGGTCGACGCCCCGGTCATGGGGCTCGGCCTCGCCCCCGACAGCAGCCTCGAGGTACCGCCGGCGGGGAGTTCCCACGTGGTCGGCTGGTACGAGGAGGGCACGCCCCCGGGTTCGCGCGGCACCGCGATCGTGGCCGGGCACGTCGACAACGCGCGGGGCCCGGCGGTCTTCTACGGCCTGGGCACCCTGCAGAAGGGCCACCGGATCGAGGTCCTCCGCAAGGACGGCCGCACAGCGGTGTTCACGGTCGACGCCGTCGAGGTGTACGAGAACGAGGACTTCCCCGACGCCAGGGTCTACGGCCCCGCGGACCGTGCAGAACTCCGCGTGATCACGTGCGGCGGCGGCTTCGACAGCCGGTCCGGGTACCAGGGGAACGTGGTGGTGTACGCGCACCTCATCGGCGTGCGCGAGCAGTTCCGGTCCCGCGACTAGTGCGGCCCCCGGGGCGCCTGCGGCGGGCTCGCGCGCCGCAGGCTCACGCCGACACAGCCCCGCCCCTTCCCGAACCGGGGCTGCGTCCCGACCCCGATTGCGGGGCTCAGCCCCGACCCCGCGCCCGGTCATCGCCCTCGCCACCGCTCCGCAGGAAGCCGGCCTGCGTCACCACCCTCACGGTGATCGCGACGCTCTCGGCCTGTTCCAGCGGCGCCCCTCCCAGGGCGCGGGCAGCCAGGAGCGGATCTCGATCCGGTGTACGCGTCCACCAAGTTCTCCAAGGCGCTGAAGCCCGCGGACGGGTGGGAGCAGATGCCGGTCACCGTCGCGGCCGGCCGGGAGGTGCAGAACGCGGGATCGCCCAACGCGTACGCCAAGCACGAGCCGCTCGCGACCGCCCTGCAGCAGGCCGTCGCGCGCCGGCCCTCGGCGGCGCGGCCACAGGATCCGCAGGCACGCCCGCGTTCGCCGGCGGCCTCGGCAACAGCTGACCCCGAACTGCCGGACCCGCGCGACGGCGCCGGTCAGGAAACGACGGGTGATCCGGTCCCGTACCTGGCCGTCCGCGGGCGAACATCTGCGATCCCGGCTGGTGTGCCAGCCATTTGGCCGTGGCCGGTTGCGGGTCCGATCGGGCCCACGTCGTATCGGGAGTGGATGCCGTGACGCGGCAGACGAATCTGCACCCTGCCGGCCCGGCGGAAGGATGAGCATGCACATACCCGGATCCATAGCCGGCCGCGGCGGTTTCGCCGCGGCCGCTCTTGCTGCGGTGATCTGCACCACGCTGCCCCCCGGTCCGGGACGGGCGCCGGCCGACGGAGCGCCTCCCTCGGTTCCCGCCGCGCCGTTGGAGTGGAGCCCGTGTCCCGAGGCCGGCACCTTCGACTGCGCCGTCGCGAAGGTCCCGCTGGACTACCGCAGTCCCGGGGGGCGCTCCATCGAGCTGGCGCTCACCAGGAAGAGAGCGACCGTACCGGGGTCGCGGATCGGCTCTCTCTTCATCAACCCCGGCGGCCCCGGCGTCGGTGGAACGGACACCGTGCAGCAGGCGTACGAGCTGATCCCCGCCGAGCTGCGCGAGCGTTTCGACATCGTCAGCTGGGACCCGCGCGGAGTGGGGCGGAGCACAGCGGTGCGGTGCTTCGACAACACGGAGGAAGTCATCGAGTGGGCGACGCCCGTCCCCGCCGGTTTCCCGGTCGGCGAGGAGGAGAGAACCACCTATGTCGATGCGTACGCCGACCTCGGCAGGCGCTGCGAGAAGCGCGACCCCGAGCTGCTGCGGCACATCTCCACCGCCGACACCGCCCGCGACCTGGACAAGCTGCGCGAGGCGGTCGGCGACGAGCAGGTGAACTTTCTCGGGATCTCCTACGGCTCGGTGCTGGGGGCCACGTACGCCAACCTGTTTCCCGACAAGGTTCGCGCCATGGTCCTGGACGGCAACATCGATCCCGATGCCTGGGTGAACGGCGGCTCGAAGAGCGAAGCCCTCCTGGGTACGTGGCTGCGCATCGGCTCCGACGTGGACGCCGCGGCGACGCTGCAGCAGTTCCTCGCCCTGTGCGGGCAAGCCACCGTCGACCGCTGCGCCTTCTCCGCCGGCGGCCCGGAGGCGACCCGCACCAAGTTCACCCGGCTCATGCAGCGTCTGCAGCAGGTCCCGCAGGACGACTGGACCTACGGCGCCACCGTCTCGACCGTGCACACCATGCTCTACACCGTCATCCCGCAGTGGACCGACCTGGCCACCATCCTGCAGGACCTGTGGCAGCGCCGGACGCCGGAGGTACCCACTTCGACGGAAGAACCTCCGGAGTATCTCGGCCCCGAACAGACCGACGCGATCCTGTGCTCGGAGAGCCCCAACCCGCCCGATGTGCCGCGCTATCCGTCGCTGGAACAGTTCAGCTACGAACGCGCCGGGGACGTCGGACGCCTCTTGACCTGGGCCACCGAGGCCTGCGCGACATGGCCGGCCAGAGCGGCCCAGCCCTACACCGGCCCGTGGAACCGCGCCACGGCCAACCCCGTCCTGGTGGTGAACACCACGTACGACCCGATCACGCCCTACCAGCAGGCCGAGGCGATGACCCGCCGCCTGGCCAGTGCCCGCCTGCTCACGCTCAACGGCTACGGGCACGCCGCGTTCAGCAATTTCAGCACCTGTGTGGACGATCACGAGAGCCGCTACTTCGTCGACGGGGTCCTGCCGCCACCGGGAGCGACCTGTTTCCAGGACCAGGCACCGTTCTCCACGTCCAGTCCGCGTGGAGGCATCGACAGTGGGGGCGGCGGGACGGCCCACCCCGGCAGTTCCCCGACGGCCCACCCGTCTCTGGCCAACCAAGGGGGAACTGACGGAATGCGGTTCGTGGAGTGACCCCTACCCGGACCACTGGTCGAACGCGAGCTTCGCGACCAGGGAGAAGACGACCACCAGCAGCACCCGGCGGACGAACTCCGATCCCTGCTTCAGGGCCATCCGCGCGCCGATCATGCCGCCCGCCAGGTTGAACACCGCCATCAGCGCGGCCGGCTGCCACAGCACGCTGCCCTGGTGGGCGAACATCGCGAGCGCCCCGGCATTCGTGCAGACGTTGACGATCTTGGCGGTGGCGGAGGCCGTGACCAGGTCGAGGTGGAGCACCGCGGTGAGCGCGAGCACCAGGAACGTGCCCGTGCCGGGGCCGAACAGCCCGTCGTAGAAGCCGATCCCGCCGCCGACGAGGACGATCGCCGTGACGACCCGGGCGCGGGTGACCGGCCCCCGGTCCTGGGCGGCGCCGAAGGACGGGCGCAGCATCACGAACGCCGCGACGCCCAGCAGCACCACCATGATCACGGGGCGGAGCACCTCGCTGCCGATGCCCGCCGCGAAGAAGGCGCCGCCCATGGACCCGGCGAGGGCGGCGAGCCCGATCCGTACCGCCGTCTTCACCTGGACCGGGGCCTTGCGGACGTACGTCACCGCCGCGCCGGTCGTGCCGACGATGGCCACCGCCTTGTTGGTGCCGAGGATGTGCGCGGCCGGCACCTGCGGCATCCCGAGCAGCAGGGCGGGCAGGAGCAGCAGCCCTCCGCCGCCCACCACCGCATCGATCCAGCCTGCCACCGCGGCGGCGATGCACAGGAAGACGAGGGTGGTCAGCGATATGTCGGGCATGCCCGCGACCCTACGGATCAGATGCGTGCGCCGTCCATCATTCCCCCGGAGAGTTGAGCTAAGTCTGAGGTTCCGCCGACGGACACCCGGTCGGGCGCGGGCGGTGCGGTCGGCCGGACCGCCATGGTGAGCACGGTCGCGGCGAGCGCGCTCGCGCCGACGAGCGTGGTCCCGCGATGTCGGGCCCGGCGAGCCGGTGTGCGAAGGCGAGGGCCGCGCCGACATAGGTGAGCAGGTGCACGGCCCGCCAGGTCTCGTGCCGTATCCGGCGGCGTACGGCCCGGGCCGAGACGGCCCCGCCGGCG
>NZ_JBSFDW010000017.1:114280-178327 GCF_053594115.1 Streptomyces sp. NPDC001970
GCGACGAGCAGCGCGGGTGCCGGCCGTGGCGGCCGCGATGCCGCCGTAGCCGAGGAGTTCCACGGTGGCGGCGAGCAGGTCGGTGCCGGTGTGGGCGCCGTATCCGGCAGCGTACGGCCCGGGCCGAGACGGCCCCGCCGGCGACGAGCAGCGCGGGTGCCGGCCGTGGCGGCCGCGATGCCGCCGTAGCCGAGGAGTTCCACGGTGGCGGCGAGCAGGTCGGTGCCGGTGTGGGCGGCGTATCCGCACAGGGCGAGCAGGGCGTGCCCGAGGCAGAGGCAGAGGCACAGGACGTGCCGACCGCCGCGCGCATGCAGGCGGGCGAGCCGGTCGGCGCCGACGCCGTGCTCGATCACGGGCACCCGCGCCATGAGGAGCAGCATGACGAGGATCCCGTACCCGGCGAGCAGTCCGCTGAGGTGTGCGCCGGTCGCGAAGAGCGCGTCGAGGCGGGCGGCCGGCTCGACCTGTACGGCCCGGAGCAGGACGACTCCGCCGGCGCCGGCCGCGAGGCCGTGCCGGAGTGCCCGGGGCGGGATCCGCACCGGCGGCAGCGTCAGCGGCAGGGCGGTGGTGGGGCGGTGGTGGTGGTGTTCGGCGGCCTCGATCGTCACCAGGCCGACGTAGAGCCGCCGGAGAGGGAAAAGGGCTGGTCAACGGCGTACGAGCGATCCTTGAGGCGGCCTTGAGGAAGGCCTGGTCACGGGTTGGGCCAGGCGGACGTGTGCACCCCTCACACAGGGGCCGGCCGCGCGCTGAGGGCAGCGTTCCGCACGGGAAACAACCAGGATGCCATCAGGTAACACCCACGCCACAGGCTGCGTACATGGATTCGAGGATCGTGGTGATCGGCGCCGGGATGGCGGGCACGCGGCTGGCACGCCGACTGGCCCAGACCCCGGCGTGCGACGTCACGCTGCTCGGCGACGAGCCGCACGCCCCGTACAACCGGGTGCTGCTCGCCGAGGTCCTCGCCGGGCGGTACGCGCCCGAGGTGATCGCCCTGCCGCCCGTGAGCGGCGGGGGCGAGGTGCGGCGCGGGGTGCGGGCCGCCTCGATCGACCGGGCGCAGCGGGTGGTGCACTGCGCGGACGGCACGTCGGCGGCATACGACCGGCTCGTCCTGGCCACCGGTTCGAACCCGGTGCTGCCGCCCCTGCGCGGCGTCGGCGGGCGGCTCCCGGACGGCGTCCACCCGTTCCGCACCCTCGACGACTGTCTGGCCCTCGCGGCCGAGGCCCGCCCCGGCACCCGTGCCGTGGTCGTCGGCGGCGGCCTGCTCGGGGTCTCGGCGGCCCGGGCCCTGGCGGAGCGCGGCGCGGACGTGGTCCTGGCCCACCAGGGCACCGCCCTGATGGACCGTCACCTCGACCCGGCGGCGGGCGCACTGGTCCGGCGCCATCTGGAGGACCTGGGCGTGGAGGTCCACACGGAGTGCCGCGCCCGGGGGCTGCAGAGCGACGGGACGCGCGTCCGCGGCGTGGAACTGGCCGACGGGTTCGTCCTCGACGCGGAGTGCGTGGTCCTGGCGTGCGGGGTCCGCCCGCGCGCGGGGCTCGCCGCCGACGCGGGCCTGGAGGTCCGCCAGGGGATCGTCGTCGACGACCTGCTGCGCACGTCGGACCCGTACATCCACGCCATCGGCGACTGCGCCGAACACGCGGGCACGGTGTACGGCCTGGCCACCGCGGCGATGGAACAGGCGGACGCGCTCGCCGGCCTCCTGGCCTCCGAACTCGCGTCCGGCACCGCGCAGGCCCCCCGCTACACCGGCACCCGCGCCCTCACCCGCCTCACCCTCTCCGGCGCCGGCAGCTTCGACGTCGCCGCCTTCGGGGACCCGTCGCCGCGGCCCGGCGACGACGTCGTGCAACTGGCCGACGCCACACGGGGCGCGTACCGCAAGGTCGTCGTCCGCGGGGATCGCCTCGTCGGCGGCGTACTGCTCGGGGACCTCGCCAGTGTCGGCGAGCTCGCCCGGGCCTGGGAGGGCGACGACCCCCTTCCGGACGCACCGCTGCTCCACCTGCTCACCACCGATGGAGGACTCTGAGATGACCACCCCCACGATCGTGCTCGTCGGCCACGGGATGGTCGGCCAGCACTTCCTGGAGGCCCTCGCCGAGCGGGGTGTCACGCAGCGCGCGCGGATCGTCGTGCTGTGCGAGGAGCCGCGGCCGGCGTACGACCGGGTCCAGCTCACCTCGTACTTCACCGGCCGCACCCCTGACGAACTGTCCCTCGTCGAGGACGGTTTCATGGCGCGGCACGGCATCGAGCTCCATCTCGACGACCCGGCCGAGCACATCGACCGCGCCGCCCGCACGGTCACCTCGCGCGCCGGGCGGACGTTCACGTACGACACGCTCGTGCTCGCCACCGGCTCGTACCCGTTCGTGCCGCCCGTGCCCGGCCGGGACGCCGAGGGCTGCTTCGTGTACCGGACGATCGAGGACCTCCTCGCGATCGAGGAGTACGCGAAGACCTCCCGCATCGGCGCCGTCGTCGGCGGAGGGCTGCTCGGGCTGGAGGCGGCGGGCGCGCTCAAGGGGCTCGGCCTTGACACGCACATCGTGGAGTTCGCGCCCCGGCTGATGCCGGTGCAGGTCGACGACGGCGGCGGCGCCGCGCTGCTGCGCACCATCGAGGGCATGGGCCTGACCGTGCACACGGGCGTGGGCACCCAGGAGATCGTCACCACCGACTCCGTCGTCACCGGCATGAGTCTCTCCGACGGCTCGTCCCTCGCCACCGACCTCGTCGTCTTCTCGGCCGGTGTGCGCCCCCGCGACCAGCTCGCCCGTGACATGGGCCTCGCGGTCGGCGGGCGCGGCGGCATCGTCGTCGACGAGCGGTGCCGCACGTCGGACCCGGATGTGTACGCGATCGGCGAGTGCGCGCTCGCGGCGGACGGCCGGGTGTACGGGCTGGTCGCGCCCGGCTACGAGATGGCGAAGACGGCGGCGGACGCCATCGTGGGCGAGGAGTCCCGGTTCACGGGCGCCGACCTGTCCACCAAGCTCAAGCTCCTCGGCGTGGACGTGGCGTCGTTCGGCGACGCGCACGGCACGGCCGACGGCTGCCTGGACGTCGTCTACTCCGACTCGCGTTCCGGGATCTACAAGAAGCTGGTCGTCAGCCCGGAGGGCACCCTGCTCGGCGGTGTCCTGGTCGGCGACGCGGACACCTACGGGATGCTCCGCCCGCTCACCGGCTCCGTGCCGCCGGTCCCGCCCGAGCAGCTCGTGCTGCCCGCCGGAGCCGGCGCGCCCGTCGCACTCGGCCCGTCCGCGCTCCCCGACGAGGCGGTCATCTGCTCCTGCCACAACGTCACCAAGGGCGCGATCTGCGAGCACACCTCCCTCCCGGAGGTGAAGAAGTGCACCAAGGCCGGCACCGGCTGCGGCAGTTGCCTCAAGGTCATCGGCCAGTTGCTGCCGCAGTCCGCGGACAAGGGCCTGTGCGGCTGCTTCCCGTACACCCGCAGCGAGCTGTACGAGATCGCCACCACCCTGCGCCTGGCCTCGTACGCCGCCCTGCTCGACTCCCACGGCCGCGAGGAGGCGCGCGGCGGCGACGGCTGCGAGATCTGCAAGCCCACCGTCGCCTCGATCCTCGCCTCGCTCGGAGGCGGCTACATCCTCGAGGGCGAGCAGGCCGCCCTGCAGGACACCAACGACCACTTCCTCGCGAACCTGCAGCGCAACGGCTCGTACTCGATCGTGCCGCGCATCCCCGGCGGGGAGATCACCCCCGACAAGCTGATCGTGATCGGCGAGGTGGCACGGGACTTCGGCCTCTACACGAAGATCACGGGCGGCCAGCGGATCGACATGTTCGGGGCCCGCGTGGACCAGCTCCCGGCGATCTGGACGCGTCTCGTCGACGCGGGTTTCGAGTCGGGGCACGCGTACGGGAAGGCGCTGCGGACGGTCAAGTCCTGTGTGGGGCAGACCTGGTGCCGCTACGGCGTCCAGGACAGCGTCCGCATGGCCATCGACCTGGAGCTGCGCTACCGGGGCCTGCGCGCCCCGCACAAGCTGAAGTCGGCGGTCTCGGGCTGCGCCCGCGAGTGCGCGGAGGCGCAGTCGAAGGACTTCGGCGTCATCGCCACCGCGAGCGGCTGGAACCTGTACGTCGGCGGCAACGGCGGCGCCACACCGCGCCATGCGGACCTGCTCGCCCAGGACCTGTCCGACGCCGAACTCGTCCGTCTCATCGACCGCTTCCTGATGTTCTACATCCGCACCGCGGACCGGCTGGAGCGCACCTCGGTGTGGCTGGAGCGCCTGGAGGGCGGACTCGATCATCTGCGGGACGTCGTCGTGCACGACTCGCTCGGGCTGTGCGACGAGCTGGAGGCGCTGATGGCCGAGCACGTGGCCGGCTACCGCGACGAGTGGGCCGAGACGCTGGACGACCCGGACCGGCTGCGCCGCTTCGTGTCGTTCGTGAACGCGCCCGAAGCGCCGGACCCGTCCGTGAAGTTCGTCCCCGAGCGGGACCAGATCAAGCCGGACCTCACCGTTCTGACCCTGGAAGGGACCCTGACGCGATGACGATCCAACTCGAGCTGGACGGCGTGGACGGCGGCTGGTTCACGGTCTGCGAGATCTCCCGGCTGACCCCTGGCCGCGGGATGGCCGCGCTGCTCCCCGACGGCCGGCAGGTCGCCGTCTTCCTGGACCGCGCGGGCCAGGCGTACGCGATCGACAACCGCGACCCGTTCACCGGCGCCCAGGTCCTCTCCCGGGGTCTGGTGGGCTCCGCATCGGGCCGGGTCTTCGTCGCGTCGCCGCTGCTCAAGCAGCGCTTCGACCTGGAGACGGGCCGGTGCCTGGACGACGACTCGGTGTCGGTGCGGGCCTATCCGGTCCGCTGTACGGTGCCGACGCCCGCGTAGGACGCCTGCGTAGGACGCCCGCGTGGGACGCCCGCGCAAATGGCGTGCGGCACTTCCACGGCCTTGGCTACCGTCGGCGTCCATGACGCCTCCCCGCACACGCCCTCCCTTCACGGCCGACGAGCGGACGCAGCTCGTCGGCTGGCTGGACATGCAGCGCGCGATCATCCACTGGAAGTGCGAAGGGCTCTCCGAGGAGGACGCCCACCGTTCCGTGCTGCCGGACTCACCTCTGATGACGATGGCTGGCGTCGTCTCCCACCTGCGCTGGGTCGAACACGCCTGGTTCGAGGTCCTCTTCCTCGGCCGCCCGGCCGGCGCGAGCCCTCAGTTCGTCGATGAGCCCGAGGACGCCGACATGATGGTCGACGGCATCCCGCCGGCGCAGCTCCTGCACGAGTACGAGCGGCAGTGCGCGGTCTCGAACGAGATCATCGCGGACCACTCGCTGGACGACGTGGGCAAGCACCCGGACTTCACGTCCGCTGCCGCGTCGTTGCGCTGGATGCTGATCCACATGGTCGAGGAGACCGCCCGGCACGCCGGTCACCTGGACACGATCCGGGAGCTGCTCGACGGCGAGAAGGGCTATTACTGACGGAGGTGGCGCCGCACGCGGATCCCCGCGTGCGGCGACCTGCCGCCCGGTCGGCGCGACGCCCCGTCGGTGCGTCGGGCGGCGTGTGTCAGAACTCCTGCACGAAGTAGGGCGAGACGCTCATCCAGCCGTTGCCCGAGGCTCCGTTGAGGCGGCCGCTGCTGCCCTGGGCCAGGGTGTACCAGGATTCCACGTAGTCCGGGTCGTCGGTCCACCAGGATTCCGGCAGGGCGTCGAGCACGGCGTTCACCAGGGGGATGTACGTGCCCTGGTCGGCGATGGTGAGCAAGGCGGCGGTGAGGGCCTGGGCGAGCGCCTTGTAGTTGGTGTCGCCGTCGTCCTCCATCATGACGATGTCGGCGAGGTTGTACTTGTAGGTGGACCAGTTGACCACGATCTGGTTCGGGTAGTACGTGGTGCCGTCGGTGTTGAGGTAGGGCATGTCCACGGTGTCGACGCGGACCTTGCCGTCCAGGCCGAACCCGGTCACCAGCGAGAAGATCTCCGCGTCGCCCTTGACCCAGGGCTCCTTGTCGTCCGACAGCCGGACGGAGTCGACCTTGGTGGCCCACCAGCCGGCCGAGGCCTGCTGCGTCCGAAGCTGCGGAGCGCTCGGGTTCTGCTGCCGGAACGCCTCCCGCAGGACCTCCAGGCCCGCCGAGACGGCCTTCGACTCGTCGATGTCCACCACGTACACGGGCCGGTCGGGAGCCCGGCGGGCGTCGAGCGTGTGGGCGCGGCCGCGGGCGTCGTAGGCGGTGACGGTCGCGCCGTCGTCGTCCGAGGACGCGGCGACCACCAGGGGCTCCGCCCCCCTGGCCAGCGCCTCACGCATGGAGTCGGCGCCCAGCCGGACCCGCAGCAGGGAACCGGCCGTCGCGTCCAGGCCCTTGGCCTCCGCGATGCGCCGGTCGGCGTCGCGGAGCGTGGAGCCGAGCGCCTTGCCGGTGAGGGTGCCGGTCCGCGCCGCGAGCGCTGCCGGGTCCACCTCGTCGGAGGAGAGGGCGGCGGTACGTATCCGTGACCGCAGAGCCGGGTCGGTGAGCGAGGTGGCGATGGAGCGCGCCGCCTCGTTCTCGATACGGCTGACCGTGGAGGGGGTGGGGGCGCCGCCCGGCGCCGGCGCGGCCGACGCCGAGGCCGCGCCCTGGACGCCGGTGAAGGTGACCGCGGAGAGAACGAGCGCGACGAGGGATCTGTGTCCCAGACTTCTCTTGCTCAAGAGAACCTCCTGATGGTGCCGGCCACGACGGAGCGCCCGGATGAGGCGCTCCGGTGGCCGCGCATGCTGGGTTGGCCGGTACAGCATGGCGCCACCGGGGTCTATGCGGGTAGACCGCGAGCATGAAATCCCAGTGCCGATGGGGCGTCAGATGGGTGGCGACGGTGGGGACTTGCCTGTCTCAGGCGCCGATACGGGCCGCGAGCTCGGCCGGGCGGCTGAGGGCAAGGAGGTGGCCGCCCGGCATCTCCTCGATCGGGAGGCCGAGTCGTTCGCGCACGACACGTCGCTGGAAGTCGACCGGGAAGAAGCGGTCGTCGCGGCCCTGGAGGAAGAGGGTGGGGACGTCGGGCCACCGCTTCAGGGGCCAGGGCTGGGTGAACAGGGCGGCGGGCGGACCGGATTCGCCCGCCGCGAGTGCCTCTTCGGTGAGCTCGGGCGGCACGTCGTGGAAGAAGTCCGCCCGTACGTCGAACGGGGCGTCCGCGTCGCGGCCGGTGCGGGTCAGGTACTCCGCCCGGGCGTCGGCGTGCCCGGTGGCGGCCCACCACTCCCCCGCCGACTCGCCGGGCGCCGGGACCATGGCGTTGACCAGCACCAGCCGATCCACCGGCACGCGTCCGGGCACCAGCGACGCGGTGAAGCCGGCCAAGGACTGGGCCACCAGTACGATTCCCGTCGCGGCGTCCGTCCCGCCGCCCGTCCCGCCGCCCGTCCCGCCGTCCGTCGCGGCCGTATGCTCCCCGATCGCCCGGACCACGGCGTCGGCATGCTCGGCCAGCCCTGCCGACTCCTCCGCCGGGAGGTCGACGGCGACCGCCTCATGGCCCCGGGCCCGCAGCTCGGGGATGACGCGGTGCCAGTACCAGGCCCGGCCGTCGGCACCGGGAATCAGCACGAAGAGCGACACGGTCACCGCCCCGGGGTCGCGCCGGGCGGGCGCTTGACGAACTCGAGCACACCCACCCAGGTGGGCCGCAGCGCGATGCGCGCCATCCTCACGCCCGGACGGTCGACCTCGGCGACGTTGCGCGCGCCCTGCTCGGGGCCGTAGTACCGGCGCTGCGCGAGGGCGTACTCCGGCACGATCCCGTCCACCTCGGTGACCTCCACCGGCCCGCGCAGGAGCAGGACCTCGGGGGGCGGCCCAGGGGTGTCGATGGTGACGGCGGCGACGGGACGGGCCCGGAGGGAGGCGATCTTGTGGGCGCCGACGAAGGTCGCGAACACCAGCTCCTCGCCGGTCCAGTGGAACATCATCGGCATGACGCGAGGCGTCCCGTCCCGCGCCACATAGGCGAAGCGGGCCGGCTCGGTGGATGCGAGCAGGTGCCGGGCCATGTCGCTCCGGAGCAGTCGTACGTCCCCCTGCGGCAGGTCCGCCGGACTCGCGCCCGTCATGGCAGCCTCCTCGCCTCCCGGACTCTTCCAATGTAGGTGTCACCGCGGACACCGGACGCGTGACGACCCGAGCGCACGACGACTGGGCCCGCTACTGGCGTGCCCCCGACCGGCCGCTGGAAGCCATGCACGCGCACTTCTCCACGCACGTGTACGCGCGGCACAGCCACGACGCGTACTCCTTCGGCTTCACCGAGGCGGGCGCCCAGCGATTCAGCTGCCGCGGCGGGGCCCACACCAGTGCCGCCGGGCTGTTGATGGCGTTCAATCCGGACGACCCGCACGACGGGCGGGCCGCGGCAGAACTCGGGTACCGGTTCCGGATGGTGCACATCGGGCCTGAGCTGGTGCGCGAGGTGCCGGCCGACGCGACCGGCCGGCGGGGGCCGATGCCCCTGTTCACGGCGCCGGTGCTGCACGCCGAGGCTGCGGGGCACCTGCTGCGGCTGCTCTCCGCGCCGGCCGGCGGGGCGGATCCGCTGGTGCGGGACGAGCGGCTGACGGACGCGGTGACGGCGATGGTGCGGCGCGGCGCCTCCGGGCCGGTCCCGGGGCGTCGCCCCCGACGCGCCGGGCGGCGCCCGTGCACGCGCCGCGCGCCGGGCCCGCGACCTGCTGCGGGAGCGGTACGGCGAGCAGATCCGGGCGCAGGAACTGGCGGACGCGGCGGGGCTGAGCAGGTTCGCGCTGTACCGGGCGGTTCCGCGCCGCGTACGGGATGCCGCCGAGCGACTACCAGCGGCTGCTGCGGCTGCGGCGGGGCCGGGAGCTGCTGGCGGGCGGGGTCACGGCGGCGGAGGCGGCGGTGGGGGCCGGGTCCGGACCAGCCGCACTTCCACCGCTGGTTCGTGCGGTACTACGGCGTGACGCCGGGGACGTATCAGCGCGCCGCGCTCAGCGGCACGTGAGCGCAGCCGCGGCGGCAGGACGTGAGCGCAGGCCCGGGCGCAGGGCGACGCCCTACCCTACTCAGGCGTACGGTCGGGCGTAGGCCCGCCCCACAGGTCCACCGCTCAGTACCGACTCAGCACCGACGACTGCCGACGAGTAGGAGGGCACCGCATGCCGACGACGACCTCGAGGACGCCCGGCTGGACGGCCCGCGACATCCCCGACCAGAGCGGACGCACCGCCGTGGTCACCGGGGCCAACAGCGGGATCGGCCTCGTCACGGCCCGCGAGCTGGCCCGGCGCGGCGCGCGGGTGCTCCTCGCGTGCCGCAGCGAGGCCCGCGGCAAGGACGCCGAGGCCCTCGTCAAGGAGCAGGTCCCGGACGCGGACGCGGAGTTCCGGCCGCTGGACCTCGCCGACCTCGCCTCCGTACGGCGGTTCGCCGAGTCGTACGAGCAGGACACGCTGGACCTGCTCGTCAACAACGCGGGTGTGATGGCGCTGCCGTACGGCACCACCGCCGACGGCTTCGAAACCCAGTTCGGGGTCAACCACCTGGGACATTTCGCGCTCACCGCACGGCTGCTGCCGAAGCTGCTGAGCACGCCGGGCGCCCGCGTCGTGAGCGTGTCCAGCGGGATGCACGCGATCGCCAACATCGACATGCATGACCTCAACAGTGAGCGCCGATACCGCCGTTGGGTGGCCTACGGCCGCTCCAAGACGGCGAACCTGCTGTTCGTGCACGAGCTGGCGCGGCGGCTCGGGGCCGCGGGCTCGGACGTCGTCTCGGCGGCCGCGCACCCCGGCTTCGCGGCGACCAACCTCCAGACCGCGGGAGCGAGGATGGAGGGCCGGCGGACGGCCGAGCGGATCGCCGAGCTCGGCAACCGGCTCTTCGCCCAGTCCGCCGAGATGGGCGCGCTGCCGACGCTGTACGCGGCGACCGCGCCCGGTGTGCGCCCCGACTCGTTCACAGGGCCGCGCTTCCAGGGCTGGCGGGGCACGCCCGCACAGTCCTGGCGCGCCACGTGGACGCTGAACGACAGGGCCGGTGAGCAGCTCTGGGCGGCGTCCGAGCAGCTCACCGGCGTGACGTACGACGGCCTCAAGGGCTGATGCCGCCGGTACCGCTCACTGGCCCTCGACGGCCTTCGGGTCCATCCAGGTGATCTCCCAGATGTGGTGGTCCGGGTCCTGGAAGGAGCGCAGGTACATGAAGCCGTGGTCCTGGGGGTCGTTGGCCGGCGACCCACCGGCCGCGAGCGCCTCGTCGGCCAGCTCGTCGACCTTCTCCCGGCTCTCGACGCCGAGCGCGAGGATCACCTCGGTGGTGGCGGAGGCGTCGGCGATGTCCTTCTTGGTGAACTCCTTGAAGTGGGGCTCGCTGTGGAGCATGGCGAAGATGGTGTCGCTGAACACCAGACAGGCGGCGGTCTCGTCGGTGAACTGCGGGTTGAAGGAGTAGCCGAGCCTGCTCCAGAAGGTCTTCGACTTCTCGAGGTCCTTCACCGGCAGGTTCACGAAGATCATCTGGGCCATCTCGGTTCTCTGCTCTCGTCTCTCGGCGTCGCACGCTGTGGTGCCGGTTGTCGCGAGGGTAGACCGGCACCCCGCCTGGAACTCATCGCTCGCGGGTGAAGGACTTCCGGGGCCACGAGGTACCGTCGGTTCATGAGCAGCACGGGCAAGAAGATCACCGAGAAGCTGTCGGGTACGGCCCTGAGCGAGGCGACCGGCCGCGACTGGGACGACTGGTTCGCCCTGCTCGACGCCTGGGGCGCCACCGCCCACGGCCACACCGCGATCGCCCGCCACCTCGTGGACACCCACGGCGTGCCCGGCTGGTACGCCCAGTCGATCACCGTCGGCTACGAGCAGGAGCGCGGGATGCGCGCCGTCGGCCAGGCCTGCGACGGCGACTGGCAGGCGTCGGGCAGCAAGACGGTGAACGCGCCCGCGGAGCTCGTCACCGACTGGTTCACCGACGACACCTTGCGCGCCCGCTGGCTCCCCGACGGCGAATTCACCCTCCGCACCCACCGCCCGGGCAAGTCCGTGACCGCGGACTGGGACGGCGGCACCAGCCGGATCTCGGTCTATCTGACGGTGAAGGGCGAGCAGAGGACGCAGATCGGCCTGGGCCACACCAAGCTGCCGGACGCGGATGCGGTGGCGGCGTACAAGGCGTTCTGGAAGGAACGCCTGGCGGAGCTCAAGAAGCAGCTGGAGAGCTGACCAGGACCCCCTACCGCGGCTCGGTGCCCCAGCGGGACAGCACGCCGCGCTTGTCGTCGTACGTCAGCCACGTCCCGTCCCCGAGCGGCCGCACCAGGCTGTCGACCGGCTCCGGGTACGTGATCCGCCCGCGTATCCCCAGGCTGTGCACGTCGAGCAGCCAGTGGCGCGCGAGGTCGGGGTCCTCGTCGTACTCCGTCGTGGTCGCGATGACCGTGTCCGCGTCCACGAATCCGCAGGCATAGTCCCAGCACGGGGGATCCTCGTCCTCGTCCGGCTCCTCACCCTCCGCCGGCTCCTCCCGGCCGACGGGAGGCAGGACGTCCGAGCGGCCCGTGGCCAGCGCCTCGCCCTCCAGCATGTGGAGCGTGATGTCATCGCCGTAGTGCTCCAGCGACAGGAAGCCGCCGTGGTCCGGGTGCACGTCGGCGAGGATGCGGTCGAGGGTCTCGTTCAGATCCCAGGTGGTCAGCGAACTGCCGTCCCACCGCCCCCAGTACAGCAGGATGCCGTCCTGACCCATGCCGATGCCGAGTCCCATGTGCACCCCGTCCGGGTGGGTGAGATGGCTCGAACCGGAGGCCGCGCTGTCCAGGGCGGTGCGAGCCAGCTCCGTGCCGTCCTGGGCGTCGAGCACGACCCACTGCTCGTCCCAGTCCTCCGCCTCGCCGCCGGCCACATGCGCCCACACGAACCGGCCGTCGTCCGAGACACGGACGGAGCCGGAATCCGACATGGCGCAGACCCGGTCCTCGTCGCACTCATGCTCATGGCGAGCCCAGCACGAATGCCCGAACTCCCACAGCATCCGCCCGTCCGCCCCCACCGCCCGCACCCCGCGCTGCCCCGAGAACACCGCGAACGAGCCGTCCGGGCTCACCGAATGCACCCCGTGGTCCCACTCCTGCCAGGGGAACGGGAACGAAGCCACCGGCTCCGTCTCCCCCGCCCACAGCCGGTCCAGATCATGGACGACGAGCTCGTCCCAGGACCGGAGCAGCGCCCGGTGCGCGCCGCCCGCGCGGCTCTCCAGGGCGAAGCCGTTGACCAGCGCGCCGCCGCCCGGCATGGACACAGTGGCGAGCAGGTGCGCGGGAACCGTGGTGGTGATCGACATGCGTACAAGCTAGCGCCCGCCTCTGACAGCGCCCCGACCCGGTCCGCTCCCCTGGCCCACGCGACGTTTCCGCTTCATCGCCAGTTGAAGCAGTGTCAATTCCGTACTCCTAGGGTCCGTTGGCGCGCGACCCCGCCCGCCGCCCGGCGTCGCGGGACCGTCACGACCCACCATGGAGTGAGTGACAGTGGAACGACGCAGTTTCCTGCGCGGAGCCGTCATCGGTACGTCCGCCGCCGCCTTCGGCGGCACGCTGTGGCAGGGCGCCGCATCCGCGGCTCCCGCCCAGCCCGGCCCCGGCCCGTACGGAGCGCTCGGGGCGGCCGATGCGAACGGCATCCGGCTGCCGGCAGGGTTCACCAGCCGGGTGATCGCCCGGTCCGGGCAGCAGGTCGGCTCCACCTCGTACACCTGGCACAACGCCCCCGACGGCGGCGCCTGCTTCGCCGACGGGACCGGCTGGATCTACGTCTCCAACTCGGAGATCAACCCGAGCGGCGGCGCGAGCGCCGTGAAGTTCGGCGCGACGGGAGCGATCACCGGTGCGTACCGGATCCTGTCGGGCACCCGCACCAACTGCGCGGGCGGCAAGACCCCGTGGAACACGTGGCTGTCCTGCGAGGAGGTCAGCCTCGGCTACGTCTACGAGACCGACCCGTGGGGTGTGAAGGCGGCCGTGCGCCGGGACGCCATGGGCCGCTTCAAGCACGAGGCGGCGGCCGCCGACCCGGTCCGCAGGGTGGTCTACCTCACCGAGGACGAGACGAACGGCTGCCTGTACCGCTTCATCCCCACCACCTGGGGCGACCTCTCCTCCGGCACCCTCCAGGTGCTGGTCGCCGGATCCGCCACCTCCGGCAGCTTCAGCTGGGCGAACGTCCCCGACCCCGACGGCTCGCCGACCGCGACCCGCAGCCAGGTGTCCGGGGCGAAGAAGTTCAACGGCGGCGAGGGCTGCCACTACGCCAACGACACCGTCTGGTTCACCACCAAGGGCGACAACCGCCTCTGGCAGCTCAACCTGGCCGCCGGCACCTACGAGCTCGCCTACGACGACTCGCTGGTCTCGGGCGGCTCGGCCCCGCTGACCGGTGTCGACAACGTCACCGGCGCATCCTCCGGCGACCTGTTCGTCGCCGAGGACGGCGGCAACATGGAGATCTGCATCATCACCCCGGACGACGTCGTCGCCCCGTTCCTGCGGATCAACGGCCAGTCCGGCTCCGAGATCACCGGACCGGCCTTCTCGCCGGACGGGAAGCGGCTCTACTTCTCCAGCCAGCGCGGCACGAGCGGCAGTTCGTCCGGCGGCATCACCTACGAGGTCACGGGCCCGTTCCGCGCGTAGGCACCACCGGAGCGCACCACCGGCTCCCGCTGGGCGCCGCCCCTGAGCAGGGCGGTGCCCAGCGGGGTCATCGTGTGCAGCACGGCGTTGCCGTTCCGCAGGGTGACCACCAGTCCGGCCTCGCGCAGGACGCAGGCGTGCTGGCTGGCCGAGGCCAGCGAGACCCCTGCCCTGCGGGCGAGTTCGCTCGTCGTACAGCCGTTGCCGATCGACCGCAGGACGGCCGAGCGGGTGTGGCCGACGAGCCGCCCGAGCGAGACCCGCTCGCGCTCGGCGTCGGTGGCCGACGAGGCGCCCGTGTGCGTGACGGGATAGACGAGCACCGGCGGCAGCGCCGGGTCCCGCCGCACGACCGGCGTGCCGCGGCAGAAGTACGACGGCTGCAGCAGCAGCCCGCGCCCCTCCAGATGGATGTCCCGGTCGACGGGGTAGTCCGCCTCCAGGACCGGGGCACGCCAGCGCAGCATCGGCGGCAGCGAGTCGAGGAGTTCGTCCGCGCCGCCGTCGAGCAGCGCCCGGCCGCGGGCGGCCCGGTCGGCCTCCACCGCGGCCTGGATCTGGGGCCAGTACGGCTCCACGGCGGCCCGGTGGTAACTGCGCAGGGCGCCGACGAGCCGGGCCATCGGCTCGGCCGCACCCTCGTCGAGCCCGGTGAGCCTGGCCGGCAGCCCGGGCTGCGGGCGGTCGGCGGCGAGCAGCGCGAGCTCGGCGCGCAGCCGCCGCACCGGCGTCGTGCGCACCGCGTCGAGGCCCTCGTCGAGGCCGTCCAGCCCCTCGGGCGGGGTCAGAAAGTCAGGGAAATAGCCGCGCTGCGGCACGAGCGCGGCCAGCACACGTGTTTCACCATTCAACCGGGCCCGGGTTTCCGTGCGCCATTCCCCGTAGACCGTGGCACCGCGCCGGTCCCGTAAACGGTGAAAACTGAGAATGGTCTCCCACAAAACGTCCGGCCTTGCCGCCATCCGTACCCTCGCAAGGTCCTCGCCGGTGAAATGGATACGCAGCACGGAACCCCCACTGTTGCATCCGCAATCGTCCCGGTCCCTGAGTATGCACGCAATCACAGGCCGTCACCACGGAGTTTCGGCCACACTTGAAACGCAGTGCGGAAGACCACAGCGAACCGAAAAGCTGTACGACGTCGGGCACGAAACCTTCGGGTACCGAGGGGCGAGGTAAAGACCGTGGGGGGCTTTCCACGCCCGGCGGCGGTCGGCGGAGGTTGCGGCTCCGTGTCCGGCATCGGGAATGGGGCGCGGCCGGTGGATGGGGATCCGCCGTCCGCGCCCCGCCCGTTCTTTGCTCAACGAATGGCGGAAATCCACCTTCGGCCAAAGCCCGCTACTGGTCCGCCGTTCAACAGCGGCAGGAAACCGTCACGACCGTCGCGAGACCCCTCGGGACGGCTGTGCGGAGCTGTGCGCGGCTGTGCGGGCCTGTGCGCAAGAGACAAGGCTTGTGCGAAAAGAAAAACGAGCGGGACGGACACCTCCGCACAAGGTGTACGCCCCGCTCGTCTCTTGGTGCGCCGGGACCGTCGGCGGGTCGGTGAGGGTCGGTTGAGCCACCGACGGCCCCGGAGTCGTGGGCCGGCGCCCGGCGCCGGCCGGTGGATCAGCGGCTGTCGCTCCCGGAGGACTGCGCCGCCGCGCGGCCCGCCTCCAGCCGCGCCACCGGGATCCGGAACGGCGAGCAGGAGACGTAGTCCAGGCCCACCTCGTGGAAGAAGTGCACCGACTCGGGGTCGCCGCCGTGCTCACCGCACACACCGAGCTTCAGGTCCGGGCGGGTGGCCCGGCCGGCCTCGACGGCGCTCCGGACGAGCGAGCCGACGCCGTCCTTGTCGATGGTCTCGAACGGGCTGACGCCGAAGATGCCCTTCTCCAGGTACGCCGTGAAGAAGCTGGCCTCCACATCGTCCCGGCTGAAGCCCCACACGGTCTGGGTGAGGTCGTTCGTACCGAAGGAGAAGAACTCGGCGGCCTCGGCGATCTGACCGGCGGTCAGCGCGGCGCGCGGCAGCTCGATCATCGTGCCGAGCGCGAGCTTCAGCTCGACACCGGTCCTCGCCTCGACCTCGGCGATGACCTGCTCGGCCTCATCGCGGACGATCTCCAGCTCCTGGACGGTGCCCACGAGCGGGATCATGATCTCGGCACGCGGGTCGCCCTTGGCGTTCTTGCGGTCGGCCACGGCCTCGGCGATCGCCCGTACCTGCATGGTGAACAGGCCGGGGATGACCAGGCCGAGACGGACACCGCGCAGACCCAGCATCGGGTTCTGCTCGTGGAGCCGGTGCACGGCCTGGAGCAGGCGCAGGTCGTTCTCGTGCGGCTCCTTGCGGGACTCGGCGAGGGCGACGCGCACCGACAGGTCGGTGATGTCCGGCAGGAACTCGTGCAGCGGCGGGTCGAGCAGCCGCACGGTCACCGGCAGCCCGTCCATCGCCTCGAAGAGCTCGACGAAGTCCTTCTTCTGCAGCGGCAGCAGGACCTTCAGCGCCTCCTCGCGCTCGTCCTCGGTGTCGGCGAGGATCAGCTTCTCGACCATCTCGCGGCGCTCACCGAGGAACATGTGCTCGGTGCGGCACAGACCGATGCCCTGCGCCCCGAAGCGCCGCGCCCGCAGCGCGTCCTCGGCGTTGTCCGCGTTGGCCCGTACGCGCAGCCGGCGCATCCGGTCCGCGTACGCCATGATCCGGTGCACGGCGGCGACGAGCTCGTCTGCGTCGTCGGCACCCGCGTGCATCCGGCCCTCGAAGTACTCGACGACCGGGGACGGCACGACCGGGACCTCGCCGAGGTACACCTTGCCGGTGGAACCGTCGATCGAGACGACATCGCCCTCCTCGACCACCGTGCCGTTCACGGTCATCCGGCGGCGCTTGGTGTCCACCTCCAGCTCCTCGGCGCCGCAGACACAGGTCTTGCCCATGCCGCGGGCGACGACGGCCGCGTGCGAGGTCTTGCCGCCCCGCGAGGTGAGGATGCCCTCGGCCGCGATCATGCCGTCGAGGTCGTCCGGATTGGTCTCACGGCGGATCAGGATGACCTTCTCGCCGGAGCGGGACCACTTGACGGCCGTGTACGAGTCGAAGACGGCCTTGCCGACCGCCGCGCCCGGAGAGGCGGCGATACCGCGGCCGAGCTTCTCGACCTTCGCCGACTCGTCGAAGCGGGGGAACATCAGCTGGGCGAGCTGGGCGCCGGTGACGCGCTGCAGCGCCTCGGCCTCGTCGATGAGGCCCTGGTCGACGAGCTGGGTGGCGATCCGGAAGGCGGCACCGGCGGTGCGCTTGCCGACGCGGGTCTGCAGCATCCACAGCTGGCCGCGCTCGATGGTGAACTCGATGTCGCACAGGTCCTTGTAGTGCGTCTCGAGCGTCTCCATGATCTGCATCAGCTGGTCGTACGACGTCTTGTCGATCGTCTCCAGCTCGGCGAGCGGCACGGTGTTGCGGATACCGGCGACGACGTCCTCGCCCTGCGCGTTCTGCAGGTAGTCGCCGTAGACGCCCTGGTGGCCCGAGGCGGGGTCGCGGGTGAAGGCGACGCCGGTGCCGGAGTCGGGGCCGAGGTTGCCGAAGACCATCGAGCAGACGTTGACCGCGGTGCCGAGGTCGCCGGGGATGCGCTCCTGGCGGCGGTACAGCTTGGCCCGGTCGGTGTTCCAGGAGTCGAAGACGGCCCTGATGGCGAGGTCCATCTGCTCGCGCGGGTCCTGCGGGAAGTCGCGGCCCGTCTCGGTCTTGACGATCTTCTTGAACTGCTTGACGAGCTTCTTCAGGTCGGCGGCGTCGAGGTCGGTGTCGACGGTGACCTTCTTGGCCTCCTTGGCCGCCTCCAGGGCGTCCTCGAAGAGCTCGCCGTCGACGCCGAGGACGGTCTTGCCGAACATCTGGATGAGCCGCCGGTAGGAGTCCCAGGCGAAGCGCTCGTCGCCGGCCTGCTTGGCCAGGCCCTCCACCGAGGCGTCGGAGAGGCCGATGTTGAGGACGGTGTCCATCATGCCCGGCATGGAGAACTTGGCGCCGGAGCGTACGGATACGAGGAGCGGGTTGTCGGCCTGGCCGAGCTTCTTGCCCATCCGCTGCTCCAGCGCGTCGAGGTGCGCACTCACCTCGTCACGCAGTGCCGCGGGCTCATCGCCGCTGTCGAGGTAGACCTTGCACGCCTCGGTCGTGATGGTGAAGCCCGGAGGGACGGGCAGCCCGAGGTTGGTCATCTCGGCGAGGTTCGCGCCCTTCCCACCAAGGAGGTCCTTGAGGTCCTTGTTGCCCTCGGTGAAGTCGTAGACGAACTTCTGATCTTTGTTTTCCGACACGGGTCTCGACTCCTCGAGGACTCGGTGGCTGCCCTGACGGCGAGGAACATACCCAGATCGAAGGCGCCTGGGTACGTCCACTTGTCCGTCATTCGGCCGTAACCACCCGTCCGCCACCAGATCGCAGGTTACCGATGCGTAAAGAGCGGCGGCCCAGCTTCTTCACGCCTCGAAGAGCGCTTGACCGAAAGCAGGAAATGTGCGCTCAGATGAGCAGCCTTCGAGGCATCTGAGTTCAACTCTTGAACACGGAAGGGGTGGCACTGAGTGCCACCCCTTCTAAAGGTGCAACCATCCTGAGTTCGCTCATCTGAGCGCAACCCTTATCAAGGGTGGCGAGAATCACGCCGCTCCGGGCGGCCGGATTCCAGAATCCGGACCCTTCCGCGCCCGAAAACGGACACGGGTCCGGGCCCCGGCCCGACGCCGCGCCCCAGCCCGCACCCAGGCCCTGATCAGCCCCCCGAGGTGTCCAGTTCCGCATCCTCGCTCACACCCGCACAGTCGTAGGGGTCCTTCAGCCAGCCGTCGGGAAGCACGACCCGGTTGTTCCCCGACGTACGCCCGCGCGGCCCGTCCGCCGCGCCCACAGGCCACGGCTGGTCCAGGTCCAGCTCGCTCAGCTGAGCGCGCAGCTCGTCCAGCGACGACGTCACCGCCAGCCTCTTGCGCATCTCGGAGCCGACCGCGAAGCCCTTGAGATACCAGGCCACGTGCTTTCGGAAGTCGATCACGCCACGGGTCTCGTCGCCGATCCACTCACCCAGCAGCTGGGCATGGCGCACCATGACGTCCGCGACCTCGCGCAGCGACGGGCGCGCATAGGTGCCCCTACCCTCGAAAGCGGCGACCAGATCCCCGAACAGCCACGGCCTGCCCAGGCACCCGCGCCCCACGACCACGCCGTCGCAGCCGGTCTCGCGCATCATCCGCAGGGCGTCGTCCGCCGACCAGATGTCGCCGTTGCCGAGCACCGGGATCTCGGGCACGTGCTCCTTGAGGCGGGCGATGGCGTCCCAGTCGGCCGTGCCGCCGTAGTGCTGCGCCGCCGTGCGCCCGTGCAGAGCGATCGCGGTCACCCCCTCGTCGACCGCGATACGGCCCGCGTCCAGGTAGGTGATGTGGTCGTTGTCGATGCCCTTGCGCATCTTCATCGTCACCGGCAGGTCCCCGGCGTTGCCCACGGCCTCGTTCAGGATCGCCCGCAGCAGATTCCGCTTGTACGGGAGCGCCGAGCCGCCGCCCTTGCGCGTCACCTTCGGGACGGGGCAGCCGAAGTTCAGGTCGATGTGGTCGGCCAGATCCTCGTCCACGATCATGCGGACGGCCTTGCCGACGGTGATCGGGTCCACTCCGTACAGCTGGATCGAGCGCGGCGTCTCGGTCTCGTCGAAGTGGATGAGCTGCATCGTCTTCTCGTTGCGCTCGACCAGCGCCCTCGTCGTGATCATCTCGCTGACGAAGAGCCCCTTGCCGCCCGGGACCGCGCCCATCGGAGGGCTGCCCCCGAACCCTCGCACGCCTTCGGCGAACTCGCGGCAGAGGGTACGGAACGGTGCGTTCGTGATGCCGGCCATGGGAGCGAGCACCACAGGGGGCTGCACGGCGTGCGGGCCGATGGACAGCGTCGAAGGCTGGGCAAGCGTGGTCATTCGACCATTGTCGCGCACTGGCAAGTTCATTAGTTAGGCGTACTATGTACGCATGCCCGCGTCAGAGCTGAGCCACCGCCGGCAGCTCCTGGTCCTGGCGATCTGCTGCATGAGCCTGCTGATCGTCAGCCTGGACAACACCGTCCTCAACGTGGCCCTGCCTTCCATGCGCCGCGAGCTGGGCGCCACGGTCGCCGGAATGCAGTGGACGATCGACGCCTACACCCTCGTCCTCGCCTCACTGCTCATGCTCGCCGGGTCGACCGCCGACCGGATCGGCCGCCGCAGGGTCTTCAAGACCGGACTCGTCCTCTTCACCCTCGGCTCGATCCTCTGCTCCCTCGCACCGAACCTGGACTCACTCGTCGCGTTCCGCATGGTCCAGGCGGTCGGCGGCTCGATGCTCAACCCCGTCGCCATGTCGATCATCACCAACACCTTCACCGAACCGCGCGAGCGCGCCCGCGCCATCGGGGCGTGGGGCGGCGTCGTCGGGATATCGATGGCCGCGGGCCCGGTCGTCGGCGGACTCCTCACCGAGACCGTCGGCTGGCGCTCCATCTTCTGGATCAACGTCCCTGTCGGCCTCACGGCCCTGGTCCTCACCTGGCGCTACGTCCCCGAGTCCCGCGCCCCGAAGCCCCGCCGCCCCGACCCGGTCGGCCAACTCCTCGTCATCGCCCTCCTCGGCTCGCTCACGTACGCGATCATCGAGGCACCCGCCGAAGGACTCGCCGCCGTGCTCCCCTTCGCCGCGATCGCCGTACTCGCCCTCGCCGGACTCCTCATATACGAGCCGCGGCGCCACGAACCCCTCATCGACCTGCGCTTCTTCCGCTCCGCACCCTTCAGCGGCGCAACCGTCATCGCGATCAGCGCGTTCGCCGCACTCAGCGGCTTCCTCTTCCTCAACACCCTCTACCTGCAGGACGTACGCGGACTCTCCGCCCTCCAGGCCGGCCTGTACATGCTCCCCATGGCCGCGCTCACCTTCGTCTGCGCCCCGCTCTCGGGCCGCCTCGTCGGCAGCCGCGGCCCGCGACTCCCCCTGATCGTCGCCGGGTCCGCCATGGCCGCCTGCGGACTGCTCTTCGCCGCCTTCGAGGCCGAGACGACGACAGCTCTCCTCTTCACCGGCTACGTCCTCTTCGGCCTCGGCTTCGGCATGGTCAACGCCCCCATCACCAACACCGCCGTCTCCGGCATGCCCCGCTCCCAGGCGGGCGTCGCCGCCGCGGTCGCCTCGACCAGCCGCCAGACCGGCGCCACCCTCGGCGTCGCGGTCATCGGCTCGGTCCTGGCAGCGGGCACGAGCGCGGCCGCCCACACGGCGGGCTTCGTCGAGGCGAGCCGCCCCGCGTGGTGGATCATCATGGGCTGCGGCCTGTCCGTCCTCGTGGTCGGCCTCGCCACCAGCGGACGATGGGCGCGCAAGACGGCGCGGCGGACGGCGGAGCGGCTGGAGGCGGCGAAGGTGCGGGCACCCGAGGCCAGCAGATCCTGACCAGGTGATCGCGGCGAACCGCTGATCATGCACCGTCGTGGAACGCAAGCGTGGGCCGGGATCACCCGAGGTGATCCCGGCCCACGGCCGTCTTCTCGACGCGGACATCACCAACCAACGAACGGGCCCGGAGTGCCTGAGCGGCCCGGCCCGTCGTGAGGCGAGAGAGCGTCAGCTCTGCGAGGCCGGCGCGGTCGAGCCGGAGCCGGAGTCGCTGTCGCCCTGGGCGTCCTGGGCGCGCTCCTTCATCTTGCGCAGAAGCTCCTGCTTCTGGTCCGACACCGCCTTGCGCTCGGCGTTACGCGTCGGTCCGTTTCCGTGCTGGTCGGCGCGGGACAGCTTCCGGCGCTGTCCGCCCACGCCGAGGAGGTTGTTTCGGCTCTTGGCCACGGGGTTCTCCCATCGTGGTGAGAAGTGATCCGGATGTCATCTGGTGGGGGCGGGACGCGGCCCGCCGCACTCTCACTCGTAGATCTGGAAGAAGGAAGACATGCGGTCGAACCTACAGCCCGGGGCCGTGCCAGGGCATCCGGTTTTCCACGCGCCACACCCGATACCGACCGAGGAGCTGACGAATAACGACTGACAAATATTGAAATCTGTCAGTCGTCATGCCATAGTCGTCACACGACACCCGTTTCGTCCCCTCCCCAGGAGCCCCCCGATGACGTCCAACGCCCCTCGCCCCGTCCCCACCCGCACCCTCGGCACCACCGGCCCCGAGGTCTCCGCCCTCGGCCTCGGCGCCATGGGTATGTCCGCGCTGTACGGGGACACCGACCGGGCCGAGTCCATCGCGACCATTCATGCCGCGCTCGACGCCGGGATCACGCTGATCGACACCGGTGATTTCTACGGAATGGGTCACAACGAACTGCTGATCAACGAGGCGCTGCGCACCGCCCCCGCCTCGGCGCGCGAGAAGGCGCTCACCAGCGTGAAGTTCGGGGCGCTGCGCGACCCGGACGGCGGTTGGTCCGGCTATGACGGGCGGCCCGCCGCCGTGAAGAACTTCGCGGCGTACTCGCTGCAGCGCCTCGGCACGGACCACATCGACATCTACCGGATCGCCCGCGTCGACCCCGAGGTCCCCGTCGAGGAGACGGTCGGCGCGATCGCCGAGCTGGTTCAGGCGGGCCGTGTCCGGCACATCGGCATGTCCGAGGTCGGCGCGGAGACCCTGCGCCGGGCGGCCTCGGTCGCCCCGATTTCCGACCTCCAGATCGAGTATTCGCTGATCTCGCGCGGCATCGAGGACGCGATCCTGCCCGCCGCCCGTGAGCTGGGCATCGGCATCACGGCGTACGGCGTGCTGTCGCGCGGGCTGATCAGCGGCCACTTCACGAGCGACCGGAAGCTCGCGGCCAACGACTTCCGCGGCATGAGCCCGCGCTTCCAGGGCGAGAATCTGAAGCACAACCTCGACCTGGTCGAGCAGCTGCGCAAGATCGCCGAGCAGAAGGGTGCCTCGGTCGCCCAGATCGCCATCGCCTGGGTCCTGGCGCGCGGTGAGGACATCGTGCCGCTCGTCGGTGCCCGCCGTCGCGACCGGCTCTCCGAGGCGCTCGGTGCGCTCGCCGTCACGCTGGACTCCGCCGACGTGGAGGCGATCGAGCGTGCGGTCCCGGCGGACGCGGCGGCCGGTGCGCGGTATCCGGAGGCTCAGATGGCGCACCTGGACAGCGAGCACTGACGGCGCCGCTGTCGGACCGGCCAGGTACCGTCGATGCCATGCCCACCACCGAGACACTGACCACGGATCGCATCCTCGAGGCCACGGAGGAGGTGCTGCGTCGTTACGGCCCGGCGAAGGCCACGGTCGTCGACGTGGCGCGGGTGCTCGGTGTGAGCCATGGAAGCGTCTACCGGCATTTTCGTACGAAGGCGGCGCTGCGCGAGGCGGTGACGGCGCGCTGGCTCGGCCGGACGGAGGCGCTGCTGTCGGAGATCACGGAGGGGCCCGCCCGGTCGGCGGAGGAGAAGCTCCGCGCCTGGCTCGCGGGTCTTTTCGAGGCGAAGCGTCACAAGGCGGGTGGTGATCCGGAGCTGTTCGCCACGTACTCGGTGTTGATCACTGAGGCGAGTGACGTGGTGGACGAGCATCTGGTGGTGCTGGTCAGCCAGCTCACGCGGATCATCGAAGCGGGTGTGCGCAGCGGGGAGTTCGAGGCCTCGGAGCCGATCGCGGCGGCGCAGGCGGTGTTCGACGCGACGACCCGTTTTCACGATCCGGTGCATGCGCCGGAGTGGCGGCGGGCGTCGATCGACGACGAATTCCGCGCGGTGTGCGAGCTGTTGCTGCGCGGCCTGCGGGCCTGAGGTCCTCCGGCCTGAGGTCCCCCGGCCTGAAGTCCTCCCGCGTGAGGCCCTCCCGCCTGAGGTCCACGGGTCAACGGTCCGCCGGCTCTGGGCCTTCGGGCCTGAGGTCCGCGGTCATCCGACCCCGAGGTCTCAGGTTCCCGACCTACCCGTGCCCGTGCCCGCCGGGTCCACCGTGGCCTGGTGGGCCTCGGCGAGGTGTTCCTCGGCCTTCAGCCACGGCAGGAACTGCGCGCTCTTGCGCCAGCCGCAGGTGTCACAGGTCAACGCCCGCTGTATGCCTGCCTTCTGGACGCGGACCACGTGTTCCCGCCCGTGCCGGTCCCATCTGCTGACCTTGCTGCTGGTGGTGGACGGCATCCTGGGCCTCCGCTGTCGCCTCTCGGCTGTCGGCTGTCGACGAGTGGGCCCCAGTGTGCATCGAAGCCCCCGGTTCCGTACCCGGAACCGGGGGCTTCTTGCTGTCGTACTGATGAATGTCGGCGGTTGAGCGTCCGCCGGCGGATGTCAGCAGCCGATGAGGCGGGTCGCGAGGTAGCCCTGGATCTGGTCCAGGGACACGCGCTCCTGCTTCATGGAGTCGCGCTCGCGCACGGTGACCGCGTTGTCCTCGAGGGTGTCGAAGTCGACGGTGACGCAGAACGGCGTGCCGATCTCGTCCTGGCGGCGGTAGCGGCGGCCGATGGCGCCCGCGTCGTCGAACTCGATGTTCCAGTTCTGCCGCAGGTCGGCCGCGAGGCCCTTGGCCTTCGGGGAGAGCTGCGGGTTGCGGGACAGCGGCAGGACGGCGACCTTGACCGGGGCGAGGCGGTGGTCGAGGCGGAGCACGGTGCGCTTCTCCATGACGCCCTTGGCGTTGGGGGCCTCGTCCTCGTTGTAGCCGTCGAGGAGGAAGGCGAGCATGGTGCGGCCGACGCCGGCGGCGGGCTCGATGACGTACGGCGTCCAGCGCTCGCCGGCTTCCTGGTCGAAGTACGACAGGTCGGTGCCGGAGGCCTTGGAGTGGGCGGTGAGGTCGTAGTCGGTGCGGTTGGCGACGCCCTCGAGCTCGCCCCACTCGCTGCCGCCGAACTGGAAGCGGTACTCGATGTCGGCGGTGCGCTTGGAGTAGTGGGAGAGCTTCTCGGCGGGGTGCTCGTACCAGCGCATGTTCTCCTCACGGAGACCCAGGCCGGTGTACCAGTTCCAGCGCTGGTCCATCCAGTACTCGTGCCACTTCTCGTCCTCGCCCGGCTTGACGAAGAACTCCATCTCCATCTGCTCGAACTCGCGGGTGCGGAAGATGAAGTTGCCCGGCGTGATCTCGTTGCGGAAGGACTTGCCGACCTGGGCGATGCCGAACGGGGGCTTGCGGCGCGAGGTCTGCTGGACCTGGGCGAAGTTGGTGAAGATGCCCTGGGCGGTCTCGGGGCGCAGGTAGGCGATGGAGCCGGAGTCCTGCGTGGGGCCGAGGTGGGTGGAGAGGAGGCCGGAGAACTGCTTGGGCTCGGTGAACTGGCCCTTGTTGCCGCAGTTGGGGCAGTTGATGTCGGCCAGGCCGTTCGCGGGGGCGTGGCCGTGCTTCTCCTCGTACGCCTCCTCGAGGTGGTCGGCGCGGTAGCGCTTGTGGCAGGAGGTGCACTCGGTGAGGGGGTCGGTGAAGGTGGCGACGTGGCCGGAGGCCTCCCAGACCTCCGTCGCCAGGATCACCGACGAGTCGAGACCGACGACGTCCTCACGCGAGGTGACCATGTAGCGCCACCACTGGCGCTTGATGTTCTCCTTGAGCTCGACACCCAGCGGTCCGTAGTCCCAGGCGGCCTTCTGGCCGCCGTAGATCTCGCTGCTCGGGTAGACAAAGCCACGGCGCTTGCTCAGGTTGACGATCGTGTCGATCTTGTCGGCGGCCACGGTGCTCTCTTCATTACGACGACGGGCGAAGCGAATGCTTCAGATTACCGGCGGCCGCACCCCCTGGATCAAATCGGTACCGGGAGTGGACCCACCTCGATCTTTGTTGACAATCGTTTCCAAGTTTGTTGAAAATGACTGTCATGAACGTACGACGCCTCATACCCGCCACCGCCGTCGCCGGCGCGGCCGCTCTCTCCCTCGTCACCCTCACGGCCTGCTCCGGAACCTCCGACGCCGCAGGCGGCGACAGGGGCGACGGCAAGCTGGATGTGGTGGCGTCGTTCTATCCCCTGCAGTATCTCGCCGAGCAGATCGGCGGTGATCATGTGGCGGTCACCACCCTCACCAAGCCCGGCGTGGAGCCGCACGACCTGGAGCTGAAGCCCAGGCAGACCTCCGAGCTCCGCCAGGCCGACTACGTCCTCTACCTCAAGGGTATCCAGCCCGCCGTCGACGAGGCGATCAAGCAGGCCGGCGTCGAGAACACCGTGGACGCGGCCACGCTGACCACGCTCGAGAACCATGGCACCGAGGTCGGCCACGACCACGGCCACGAGGGCGAGACCCCCGAGGAGCACGCCGAGCACGGGGGCGAGCACGCGGACGAGCACGGCGCGGCGGATGCCGCCGCCGACCCGCACGTCTGGCTGGACCCGGTCAAGTACGCGGAGGTCGCGAAGGGGGTCGGCGCCTCGCTGGAGAAGGCCGACCCGGCGAACGCCGCCGACTACAAGAAGAACACCGACGAGCTGGTCAAGAAGCTCGAGGCCCTGAACACCCGGTTCACCGACGGCCTGAAGAACACGAGCACCAAGACCTTCATCACCACCCACTCCGCCTTCGGCTACCTCGCCGAGCGCTACGGCCTGGAGCAGGAGGGCATCGCGGGCATCGACCCCGAGAACGAGCCGAGCCCCGCCCGCATCAAGGAGCTCCAGGAAATCGCGAAGAAGGACAAGGTCACCACGGTCTTCTTCGAGACGCTCGCCAGCGACAGGACGGCGAAGACCCTCGCCGAGGACGCGAGCCTCACGACGGACGTCCTGGACCCGCTGGAGGGAATCACGGACCGGTCCAAGGGCGATGACTACATCGAGGTGATGCAGTCCAACCTCGCCGCGCTGCAGAAGGCTCTCGGCGCGAAGTGACAGGCAGTACCGCTGCCGCGGCCGTGGCATCCGCCGTCGTAGCCGCAGCCCTGGCAGCACCGACAGCAGCATCCGAGGAGCAGTTGTGAGCGTGAGCGATCCCGTCATATCCGTCCGCGGGGCGAGGGCCACGCTCGGCTCGCGCCATGTGCTGCGTGGCGTCGACCTCACCGTTGAAGGCGGTGAGGTCGTCGCACTGCTCGGCGCCAACGGCTCGGGCAAGTCGACACTCGTACGGTCGTTGATCGGCCAGGTGCCGCTCACGGGCGGCTCGGTGTCCTTCTTCGGTACCGAGCTGCGCCGCTTCCGTGACTGGTCGCGCGTCGGGTACGTACCGCAGCGCACGACCGCGACGAGCGGTGTCCCGGCGACGGTCCGCGAGGTCGTGTCGTCAGGGCGGCTGTCGCGTACGAAGCTGCGCTGGCCGTCCAAGGAGGATCGGGCGGCCGTGCAGCGGGCGATCGAGCTGGTCGGGCTCGCCGACCGGACGAGGGACGCGGTGGGCGCCCTGTCCGGCGGTCAGCATCAGCGGGTGCTGATCGCCCGCGCGCTGGCGACGGAACCCGATCTGCTGATCATGGACGAGCCGATGGCGGGCGTGGACCTGGCCAGCCAGGAGATCCTCGCGGCGACGCTGCGCGAGCAGGTCGCGGCCGGCACGACGGTGCTGCTGGTGCTGCACGAGCTGGGCGCGCTGGAGCCGCTGATCGACCGAGCGGTGGTGCTGCGCGACGGCTGCGTCGTCCATGACGGGCCGCCGCCCGAGGCCGTCGGGCAGCATGCGCTGCCCGGCCATGACCATGTACATCCGCATGCGGCCGACGAGCCGCTCCGCACGGGACTGCTGACCTGATCATGGAATTTCTCCAGGACCCCTTCATGCAGCGGGCGCTGCTGGCCGCCGTGCTCGTGGGGATCACGGCTCCGGCCGTCGGTGTGCATCTGGTGCAGCGCCGGCAGGCGCTGATGGGCGACGGCATCGGCCATGTCGCGATGACCGGTGTCGGCCTCGGCTTCCTGCTGTCGACGAATCCCGTGTGGATGGCGACGCTGGTGGCGGTCGTGGGCTCGGTCGCGATGGAGCTGATCCGGGCGTACGGGCGCACGCGCGGCGACATCGCGCTGGCGATGCTTTTCTACGGCGGTATGGCGGGCGGCGTCATGCTGATCAATCTGGCGCCGAACGGCTCGAACGCCAATCTCACGTCGTATCTCTTCGGTTCGCTGTCGACGGTCTCCGACGAGGACGTGACGGCGATCTGTCTGCTGGCGGGCTTTGTGCTGCTGGTGACGGTCGGTCTGCGGCGGCAGCTGTTCGCGGTCAGCCAGGACGAGGAGTTCGCGCGGGTCACGGGTCTTCCGGTGCGGGCGCTGAATCTGCTGGTGGCCGTGACGGCTGCGGTGACGGTCACGGTCGCGATGCGGGTGGTCGGTCTGCTGCTGGTGAGCGCGCTGATGGTGGTGCCGGTGGCGGCGTCGCAGCAGGTCGCCAAGTCGTTCGTGGTGACGTTCGTCGGCGCGGTGGCGATCGGTACGGCGGTGACGCTGTCGGGCACGGTGGTCTCGTACTACCAGGACGTGCCGCCGGGTGCGACGATCGTGCTGCTGGCGATCGGGGTGTTCGTGCTGCTGACGGTGCTGGCGACACCGCTGGCGCGCCGACGGGCGAAGGCCCGGGAAGCGGCGGAGTCGGAGTGCGATCTGGATCTCCCGGCGGCCACCGTCCCTCGTCCGGTGGACGGTGCGCCGAACGGCGTCAGGGTCTGATCTTGGTTCGGCCCGGGCTCCGGTCCACGCCTGGCAGAATGGCCCGACGAGGAGCGGCGGAACGTGAGGAGGCACTTGTGGCGACTGCTGGACCCCCCGTACGCGGCCGGTCGACCCGGCAGCGGGCTGCGGTGGCGGCGGCGCTCGACGAGGTCGACGAGTTCCGCAGTGCGCAGGAGCTGCACGACATGCTCAAGCACCGCGGCGACTCGGTGGGCCTGACGACGGTCTACCGGACGCTGCAGTCCCTCGCCGAGGCCGGCGAGGTCGATGTGCTGCGCACCAGCGACGGCGAGGCGGTGTACCGGCGCTGCGCGTCCGGTGAGCACCACCACCATCTGGTGTGCCGGGTCTGCGGCAAGGCGGTCGAGGTCGAGGGCCCGGCCGTCGAGCAGTGGGCGGAGACGATCGCGGCGGCGCACGGGTATGTGAACGTGGCGCACACAGTGGAGATCTTCGGTACGTGCGCGGAGTGCGCGGCGGCGAAGGGCTGACCGCCGCGCCCGCAGGTCGATCGCCTGAGGTACGGCGTCAGGCGCGGGCGACGTTGCGGTCGAGGAGCGCCCGCATCCGGTCCGCGTCGCCCGGCGCGCTCAGCCCGCGCTTGGGCAGCACGTCGAGAACCATGATGTTGGGGTCCCGGCTGAGCAGGACGAAATGGCCGGCCGTCTCCCGGTAGCCCTGGAAGAGCGACCATTTCTGGGTCAGGGTGCTGTGGTCGTTGGTGCAGGAGATCCCTGCTTCGGACACGGTCACGTGGTACTCCCCCTGCCACCCGACGATCCGCTGCACATGGGCGGCCTGTATCCGCGGATACCCCCAGATCACGAGGACGATGAACAGCCACAGAGCTGTCTGCACCACGTCGGCTTGCCCTCGGGCCACGACGGGCAGCAGCCAGACCGCCAACAGTGCGAGGAACGCGCCGCGCAGCAGATGCATGCGCTTGATGCGTTCGCGGACCCGGAGGCCGACGAGGGTGTCGGCGGGTTTCGGCAGGTAGACCAGCTCGACGACGTCTGTGCTCCGGTCCGTCTCCGGCATGCCCCTGTGCCCGGCCATGGCCCCTCCCCAGTTCTGTGGTGAATGGGCCGTGATCGTAGCGGGCAGGTCAGCAGCCGGGCAGTCGGGTCACATGCGTGTGAGGTGCTGGTCGAGGAGCGCCCGCAGCCGGTCCACGTCGGCCGGGCCGGTCACGCCCCGCTTCGGCAGGATCATCACGCCGACGCCGGCCTTGTCCGGGCTGAGCAGGACGAAGACTCCGTCCGTCTCGGCGTAGCGGCCCCAGCTCTGCCACCCGTACTGGCTCGAGCTGCTCTCGGCGGCGATGCGGATGCCCGTGTCGTCGACGTACGCCCGGAACTCGCCCTGCTGCTCGGCGTGCTTCGTCACGGCCCGGGCCTGCAGCCGCGGGGTTCCCCAGAGTGTGAGCGGAAAGACCACCATCGCCACCCACACCGCGGGCGGCATCGCGCCGAGGCCGCGGCCGGTCAGCAGCAACAGCAGCATGAAGAGGACGACGATCACGGCGCAGAAGACGCCCATCACCCACGCGAAGCGCCAGCCCAAGGACCGCTTCAACCTCACGCGAAGGGCCTGGTTCACATCGTCCGTGGTGGGGCGGTAGACCAGTTCCACCGCCTGCCCCGTCACGACTTCCCCAACGCTCCGGCCCTCTTCCTCAACGTTCCGGCCCTCGGCCACGGTCCCTCCCCGGTGCGACAACCCACGGATCCTACTGGTCGGCCCTCAGTGCTGAGGTGGGCGGCGGCCGTAGCGGCGCAGGCGGCGGTCGAGTATGCCGCGCAGGCGGTCGGTGTCGGCCTGGCCCAGGGCGCGCTTCGGCAGATAGTGGACGACGACCGAGTACGGGGCCGGGGACAGCAGGACGAATCCGGCGGTGGTCTCCACGTACCCGCCGAAGGTCTGCCAGCCCCGGCGGGTCTCTACATGCGTGCCTGTGAAGCGCACTGCGTCGTCGGAGTCGGCGACGGTCACGGTCCAGGGCGCGAGCGGGGCGCTCATCCTGGCGTGCCGCGCGGCCAGGACGCCCGTTCTGGCGACGAGGCCGAACAGGCTGCCCACGAAGGCGAAGCCCGCGGCCAGGACGTCATCGGCGAGCAGCCACACCGCCGACGCGAAGAGCAACGGCATGAGCAGGCCTCGCAGCCGGCCCTTGATCCCCCGTACTCGCCCGCGGGCATGGAACGCGTCGGACCAGTCCGGCTGCCGCAGCTCGTACGCCAGCTCGACGACGGTCTCTGCCGTCATGCTCTGCCTCTCGGTCACGGCCCCTCCCCGGTTCCTTTCAGTGACGAGCCGTGATCGTAGTGGGCGGGTCCGACAACCGGTCCAGCCGGTCAGACGGCCGCGTCGGGTGCCGGGTCCTTGCCCTGCATCGCGAGGAGCTCCTCGTTGGGAATCGCCCCGCCGAAGCGGCGGTCGCGCTGTGCGTACTCCAGGCAGGCCCGCCACAGGTCGCGGCGGTCGAAGTCGGGCCAGAGCACGTCCTGGAAGACCATCTCGGCGTAAGCGCTCTGCCAGATCAGGTAGTTGGAGGTGCGCTGCTCGCCGCTCGGGCGGAGGAAGAGGTCGACGTCCGGCATGTCCGGGTAGTACAGGTAATTCTGGAACGTCTTCTCGGACACCTTCGACGGGTCGAGCCTGCCCGCCTTCACGTCCGCCGCCAGCGCCTGCGCCGCGTCCGCGATCTCCGCACGCCCGCCGTAGTTCATGCAGAAGTGCAGCGTGAGCCTGTCGTTGTCCTTGGTCTGCTCCTGTGCGATCTGGAGCTCCTTGGCGACCGACTTCCACAGCTTGGGCATGCGGCCCACCCAGCGCACCCGGACGCCGAGTTCGTCGAGCTGGTCGCGGGTCTTGCGGATGAAGTCACGGTTGAAGTTCATCAGGAAGCGCACTTCGTCCGGCGAGCGCCGCCAGTTCTCGGTCGAGAAGGCGTACAGGGAGATGCTTCCGACGCCCATCTCGATCGCGCCCTGCAGCACGTCCAGCACACGCTCGGCGCCGACCTTGTGCCCCTCGGTGCGGGGCAGGCCGCGCTCCTTGGCCCAGCGGCCGTTGCCGTCCATGACGATCGCCACGTGGTTCGGCACCAGCTCGCCCGGGATCTTCGGCGGGCGGGCCCCCGAGGGGTGCGGCTCGGGGACCTTGTACTCGCGGCGGGAACGTCCCAGGATTCCGCGTCGTGCCATGGGGGTCACACTCTCCTAGCTTTCGCTTTCCTAGTTCTTCTCTACGTACCGCAGCGAGCGCAGGCCGCGCTCGAGGTGCCAGTGGAGGTAGGCCGACACGAGCCCGCTCCCCTCCCGGACGTGGCGCGCCTCGGCCGCGTCCGCGGTGTCCCAGTCGCCGGTGAGCAGCGCGCTGAGCAGTCCGATGGCCTCCGCAGAGGGTACGACGCTGCCGGGTACCCGGCAGTCGCCGCATATGACGCCGCCCGCCGCGACGGAGAAGAAACGGTTGGGCCCGTGGAGGCCGCAGCGTGCGCAGTCCTCGAAGCTGGGCGCGTAGCCGTTGACGGCGAGGGAGCGCAGCAGGAACGCGTCGAGGATGAGGTTCGGCGCGTGCTCGCCCTGGGCGAGGGAGCGCAGGCCTCCGACGAGCAGCAGGTACTGCTGGACGGCGGGCTCGCCTTCGTGGTCGGTGAACCGTTCCGCCGTCTCCAGCATCGCCGTCCCGGCGGTGTAGCGGGGATAGTCGGTGACGATCGCGCCACCGTACGGAGCGATCGTCTCGCTCTGCGTGCACAGCGGCAGCCCGCGCCCGACGAGCTCGCTGCCGCGGGCGAAGAACTGCACGTCCACGTGCGAGAAGGGCTCCAGCCGCGCCCCGAACTTCGACTTGGTGCGCCGCACCCCGCGCGCGACGGCCCGGACACGGCCGTGGCCCCGGGTGAGGATCGTGATGATCCGGTCCGCCTCACCCAGCTTCTGGGTGCGCAGCACGATGCCGTCGTCGCGGAACAGACTCATGGGGCCATTCTCGCGTACGGCGCCGGGCCGGCGGGCCGCGCCCCGGCACTCGGGGTTCATCCGCGGGTGATCCCGCCGGAAGGGCGGGAACTGGTTCTCCCCGGCCGGTACGGTACGAAGACCAAGCGTCGGGGTGCCGTAGCGGGTCGCCGGAGCCTCGACAGCCTGCCGAACGGATGCCGTGGTCCTCTGCCTCCAGCGGCTCGTCGGGCTCCATCCGGGCAGGCTGCCTACGGCACCTCGCCGCGGCTGCGGGCGTTCGCGTAGGACGTCGCCGCGCTGAGGCGCTCCGCCGCGGTGGCGATGCGCAGCGCGTCGGGCGGGCAGTCCCATTCGCGCCCGCCGCCGATCGGTCTGAGCTGGACGTACGGTCCCTCGTGGCCCATGACCTGCCCCACCTGCCCGTTGCTCGTGTCGATCACGTACGACCCCACGGCCGGTGCCGTCATCGCCCCGCCTCCTCCCGCGGTCCGGGCAGCGCGGCGGCCATCCGGCGCGCGGTCTCGACCGTGCAGCGACCCAGCTCGACCAGCACCCTCGGACTCCGGCCGGCGCACGTGACCGGATCCGGTCCGAGCGACGGCAACGTCACTCCGGCCCGGGCCAGTGCGCACCTCAATTCCGCCACAGCCGCCTCGGCGTCCTGGAGATGGTCCATTTCTTCCACGGCGCTCCTCTCGTCATGCCTCGGATTCCTTTTCTTCCTTCCCCTCATGAGTGTGAGGACACAGACCTAGAATCGGCAGACATACGCGCGCTACAACTGCTCGGCAGCACAAAGGAGTTAATCCATGGCCAACGCAGGTATGCGGCGAGGGGCGGGGTCCAGGCAGGCGGCCTGGGAGTTCTTCGGGCTGGAGCTCAAGGCCAGGCGCGAGATGGCGGGGCTGACGCAGGGGGAACTGGGGCGGCGGGTATTCGTATCCGGGGGCTACATCGGCCAATTCGAACAGGCTATTCGGAAGCCACAGAAGGATGTAGCGACCAGGATTGACGAGACGCTACAAACCGATGGCTTTTTCGAGCGGATGTGGAAGAAGCTGATCGCCGATTCGCCGTACACCGAGTACTTCGCGCACGTGGCGGAGCTTGAGCGACTGGCGACGAAGATCTGCGAGTACGCGCCTGCGGTGGTGCCGGGACTGCTTCAGACCGCCGAGTACGCCCGCGCGGTGTACCTGGCGAGCAACCCGCTCGCCGACGAGGAGTACATCAAGGAGATGGTTCGGGCCCGCATGGACCGTGCCCCTGTCCTCAACGACGCTACACGGCCGGTGTATTGGGCCGTCCTGCATGAAGCCTCGCTCCGTATCACGGTGGGCGGTCCGGCCGGGATGGCCCGGCAGTTGGACCACATCGCGGTGATGGCGCGCGAGCGCAAGGTGCTGGTGCAGGTGCTTCCGTTCTCGGCCGGGGCACACCCGGCGATGGGCAAGATGATGAGGCTCATGGAGTTCGAGGACGCTCCGCCAACGGCCTACACAGAGGCTGTACTTTCGGGGAATCTGCTCGACGATCCGGCCGTAGTGAAGCGCACGCAGGCGCATTACGATCTGCTCAGGGCCGCCGCGCAGTCGCCGGAGGCGTCCCTGGCCCTGATCCAGTCGGTGGCGGAGGACTACAGACGATGCGCGAATACGACCTGAGCACCGCCCGTTGGCGCAAGAGCACCTACAGCGGCGGCGACGGCGGGGAGGACTGCATCGAGGTCGCGTACGCCTTCCCCGGCGCGGCCCCTTGGCGCAAGAGCTCGTACAGCAACGGCCAGGGCGGCGACTGCGTCGAAGTCCTCGACGACATCCCCGGCGTCGTCCCCGTCCGTGACAGCAAGACCCCCACCGGCCCCGTCCTCGTCGTCACGGCCGCCGCCTGGGCCGCGTTCGTCGACGGGACCGTCAAGGGACGCTGAGCTTGCGGCGGACCTCGGCCTCGCGGATGTGGTCGCCCAGGTCCGCGTACGCCGTCGCCGCGCGGCGGTACTCCGTGTCGGCGCCCGCCTCGTCGCCCTGCGCGAGCAGGTTGTCGCCTATCGCCTCGGCCGCGGCGGCGACGCCCGTGCCGTAGCCGACGCGGTCGAAGGCGGCCAGGGCGGCACGGTGGTGGTCCGCGCCCGCCCCGTACGCCCACCGGCGCTCCTCCAGATAGCCCAGCTCGCGCAGGGTCCAGCCCTCCCCTACCGCGCGGCCGTGCCGCCGGTAGGTCACAAGGGCCGACCTCAGGCACCGCTCGGCGGCGGTGAGGTTGCCGGTCTGGACGTAGGCCGAGCCCAGGACGCGCCGGGTGTCGGGGCAGCCCGTGAGGGGGACGGCCGCTTCGAGACACGTGATCGCCTCGTCGGGGCGGCGCCGGTCGAGGTGGAGGGCGCCGAGGCCGCGCAGGATCTCCGCCTCGCCCGTCGGCCCGCTCAGGGCGCGGCTGCCGTCCAGGGCCATCTGGAACTCACGCAGCGCGGCGTCGTAGCGGCCCGCCCGGTGCAGGGCGTCTCCGAGGAGCCGGCGGGTCTCGATCTGTTCGGCGCGAGCGCCGCGTCGCTGCTGGACGGCGATGGACATCCGCAGATGGTCCACGGCCTGTTCGTAGCGGCCCTCGCGCCGGTACGCGTCGCCCAGGCCGTGCAGCGCGTGCCCCGCCCAGTCGTGCTCGCCCGACCGGCGGGCCGCGTCGAGGACGGCCGACCACATGGCGATGCGCGGGAGCTGGCTGGGCTCGTCCCGCAAGCGGCTGTCCGCCGTGGTCGCCAGGTGGTGTGCGGCACCGTGGAGGCCTTCCCGTACTCCGGCGCGTACGAGAAGGGAGACGGCGGTGGAGTCCTCCGGACCGGCGGCGAGGAGCCGTTCCAGGGCGCCTCGGCACTCGGCGGGTGCCGTGTCGCGTTCGAGTCGCTCGGCGGCGAACCGGCGTACCAGCGCATGGAGGCGGTACGCGTCGGGGCCGTCGGGCTGCGCGAGTTGGGCGGCTGTGAGGCGCTGCAGGCCAACGTGGGCGGCCTCATGCTCCCAGCCTGCTGCAGCGGCGGCGATACGGACGGTCACGCGGGGGCCGGGGTACGCGCCGAGGCTGCGGAGCAGGTGACGGTCGGCGCCCCTCAGCGTGGCGTAGGCGATCTCGAAGGCGGCGCGGGCGTGCACGTCGCCGACGTGGAGGGCGTCGAGGCGGGCCCGTTCGGCGTTGATGCGGTGGGCCAGCTCGGACGGCTGCCCGCCTACCGCGGCGGCGATACGGACGGCGAGGGGCAGCCGGCCGCAGCTGCGGACGAGGCCGTCGGCCAGGTGCGGGCCGGTGGGCGGGATGTGCCCACCCTCCCCCATGGCCCTTCCGGCGTGGGTGGTACCTCCACCTCCCCCGGAGCTCTGTCCGGGAGGTGCCCCCGGCGGAGGCCCCGGCGGAGCCCCCGGCGGAACGACGGCCCACAGCCTTTGGGCGTCCGACTCGGTCAGGGGCCCGAGGGGGAAGGGAGTCGCTTCCGGGAGGTCGGTCAGCGCGTTGCGGCTGGTGATCAGGGTCAGGCAGCCGTCACCGGGCAGGAGCAGAGGACGGACCTGGGGCGCGTCGGTGGTGGCGTCCAGGAGCAGGAGGACGCGGCGGCCCGCGGTGCGGCTGCGGAGGCGGGCGGCGAGTGCGGGGGCCTCGCCCGTCTGTTCCTCCTCGGGCGCGCCGAGGGCGCCGAGGAGGCGTGCCGGTACGTCACCGCGGCCCGAGCCGAGGTCGGCGTACAGCAGGCCGTCGGGGTAGAAGGGCCGCAGCTCGTGCGCGAGGCGGACGGCGAGGGCGGACTTGCCGAGGCCGGGGGCCCCGGTGACGGCTATGGCACGGTGGCCTGTTCGGACGAGGCGCAGGAGCGTGGCGAGGTCGTCCGCCCGGCCCACGAAGTCGGCGATCGGGTCGGGCAGTTCGGCCCCGCGGGTGGTGTCGTGCGGGACGGGAGCGACCAACGGGTCCGCGTCCGGGGCCGGTTCGGGACGGCGAGCGCGTGACCCCCGTACCGCCACGACGGCGGCTGTCGCGACGAGGACGAGGGCAACCACGAGCAGCAGCACAGTCCCCCCGTCCCCAACCGCCGTACGTATGCGGCCATTGTGGCGCACACGTACGGCGAAGGCGGAGGGGCTGTGGACAACCCGGCTGTCAGGAAGCCGGCGTTCGGGTGGACGGCAGGGCGCTCGCGCTTCCCGCACCGCTCGCGAGCGGCCATTCGCGGTGGAGGCTGCCCAGCGGGATGCGGTGCGTGAGGACGGGCGTACCGAAGACGGACAGCTGGAGCTGGAGGTTTCCGCTCAGGTCGAAGCCGCCGTGGAGGGCCCAGGTGCCGACGACCGAGCCGGTGCCGTCCGTGGATCCGGTGGCGGTGGCGGTGGCCTCGCCGCGCACGTACGGGGCGAAGTCGGCGGTGACACCGACCATGCCGTACAGGCCGATGGCGGCCTCGGCGCCGAGCGCCGTCCTTGCCCGGCCGTCCGCCGTGACGGTCGCCTTGACCGGCGAGCCCGTGACGTCGGAGGCGCTGACCGGGGTCCAGCCCTTGGCGGGCGCGTAGCTGCCGCCGACGCGGAAGTCGCCGGCGACGTTCTGCTCGACGTCCAGGGTGATGCGGCCGTCGGCCTCGACCTGGATGTAGCAGGTGAGGTCGAGGTTCACGACGACGGGCACGGGGCCGACCTGGATCACGGGGTCGGCGTGGAGCCTGGCGAACGGAATCCGCTGCTCGACGCCGCCCGCTGCGCGGCCCTTGAGCTCCCACTGGGCCGTCCAGTCGCCGGTCAGGCCGAGGAAGTGGTCGTGGGCGGCGCCGTCGTAGGAGAACTCCACCTCGGGTGCGAGCTGGACGAAGCCGTTGACGGATGCGGCGGCGGACGCGGGGGCGCCTTCCGCGGTGGCGATGGCGGCACCGACGTCGAGGCGCAGGCTGCCGAGGGGGAGCTTCGCGCCCTTGGGGCCGAAGGTGGCGCCACCGGACCTGGCCCAGGAGAACTTCACTCCCTGCAGCAGGGGTTCGACGTCGACCGATGACGGGTCGACGGGGATCCGGCCCTTCGCCTTGTCGTCGGCGAGGAGGGCGCTGAGGGTGGCCGGCCTGGTGGTGACCTCTGTTCCCCGGTCGGTCTCGCCGACGATGTCGGTGACCTGGGCGAGCAGGCCGTCGGGGGCGCCGGGTGCGGGTGCGCTGGCGATGATGTCGCCGGTCTTGACGGGGGCGTGGGCGGGATCGGGGTCGGCGTCGGCGTCGGCGTCGGCGTCGGCGTCGGCGTCGGACGGGGTGGCGGCAGGTGCGCTGACCGGCGCCGTCCGTGGCGTGGATATGACGGCGCGTCCGGTGCGCTTGTCGAAGGAGGCGACCTTGAGGGAGGTCCTGCTCGCGCCCGATCCTTGCCCGCCCGCCCTGGCGACGGCGGTCGGCGCGGGTGTGCCCGTCGGCGCCGCGGCGACATCGAGCCGCTGGGAGCCGTCGGCAGTGGTCGCTTCGGCGGCGGGGGTGGCACCGGCGGCAGGGCCGGTGGCGGGCGTGGTGGGTGAGGTGGAGCAGCCGCTCATGGTGAGGGCGAACGTCGTCAGTGCGACAGGGACCAGGAATTTCCTGGTGAGGGCACGCACGGGAGGTCCTCCGGCGATGGTGTTGGGGGGGTGGCAGCCGTTGCTCGCGGATCCACCTGCGCGTCGACTCATGCGTCGAGTCACGGGTCGTGTCACGGATCGACACTCATGGATCTACTCGCGAGTAACAGTGACCGAAGCATGCCATGCGCACACGCGCCCGTCACATCGATGGGCCACCAACAACCACACGCACACCGGAAGTTGACACTTCATCGACAAGGCACGGCGGGAATCCGCCGAACCGGTGGCAAGCCCTCGGACCCCTGCGACGAGACCCGTACCGTCCAGCGGGCCCGGGTGTCCGTCCTCCAGCGCCGGACGGGCTCTTTCGAGCCCCTCAGCGCGCCCCGGCGCCCGGGGTCACGAGCCCCGACTCGTAGGCGACGATGACGAGTTGGGCACGGTCGCGGGCGCCGAGTTTGCCCATGATGCGGCTGACGTGGGTCTTGGCGGTGAGAGGGCTGAGGGCGAGCGTCTCGGCGATCTCGGTGTTGGTGAGGCCGCGGGCGACGAGGGTGAGGACCTGGCGTTCGCGCTCCGAGAGGTTTTCGGGGCCGCCGGCCGTGGGGGCGGGGACGGCGGGCGGGGCGGCGAGGACCCGGGCGATCAGGCGCGCGGTCGGGCCGGGCGAGAGCAGGGAGTCGCCCGCGGCGACGGTCCTGATCGCGGCGAGCAGGTCGGCCGGCCGGATGTCCTTGACGAGGAAGCCGGAGGCGCCCGCGCGAAGGGCCTCCAGGATGTGGTCGTCGGTGTCGTACGTGGTGAGGACGAGGACCCTGACGCCGGCGAGATCCTCGTCGGCGGCGATACGGCGGGTGGCCTCGATGCCGTCGAGTTCGGGCATGCGGATGTCCATGACGATGACGTCGGCGCGGGCGGAGCGGGCCAGTTCGACCGCCTCGACGCCCGTACCGGCCTGGGCGACGACCTCCATGTCGCGGGCGGACTCGACGAGCATCGCGAAGGATGCGCGGACGAGGGTCTGGTCGTCCGCGAGCAGTACGCGGATCGGGTCGGTCATGCCAGGGCCTCCCCTTCACCGAGTGGCAGCACGGCCACCACCTCGAACCCGCCTTCGTCGCGCGGGCCCGCGGACAGTGTGCCCCCGACGCTGCGGGCGCGTTCCCGCATCCCGGCGATCCCGAAGCCCGTGCCCCCATCGGCGGGGCAGTGATCGCCGCCGTTGGTGACCGTGACCGTGAGGTCGCGGCCCGCCTCCACCAGGACGCGTATCCCGGATTCGGGGCCGGCGTGCCGTACCGCGTTCGTCAGGGACTCCTGCACGATGCGGTACGCGGCCGCCGCCGACGCCGCAGGAACGCGCGCGTCGCCGGTCCGCATCGTCAGTTCGGCCTCCGTCGTGCGTACGAGACCGGGCAGCGCGGCCAGGCCCGGCAGCGGGCCGTCCAGGGCGGCGTCCGGGGTGCCGTCCGCGCGCAGTACCGCCAGTGTGGTGCGCAGTTCGGCCCGCGCCTCCCGGCAGGTCTCCGAGATCTCCTCCAGCGCGACGGCGACGGCCTCGCGGTCGAGACGGTCCGGGTCGACGGTCAGGATGTGCGCGGCGACCGAGGTCCGCACCCCGATCAGGGTGATGCTGTGGGCGAGGAGGTCGTGCAGGTCGCGGGCGATCCGCAGGCGCTCCTCGGCGACGCGGCGGGCGGCCTCCTCCTCGCGGGTGCGCTCGGCGCGTTCGGCGCGGGCCACCACGGAGGCGATGTAGCGGCGGTAGGTGCGCACATCGACGCCGAAGACGATCACGGCGAGGATCCAGCCGGTGGTGCGCAGCGTTTCCAGGCCCTGATGGGTGTTGACGCTGAACATGACGGTCAGGGTGGTGCCGATGACACCGGTGCCGATGAGCAGCGTGTGCAGGGGCCGGGCGGTGGCCGCCACGGTGTAGAGCGCGAGCATCGCGCCCGGTACGGGCGCGGCGTGCGTGTAGTCGGCCGCGTGGTACGGCGCGACGCACACCAGCACGGAGAACAGGACGAGGACGGGGCGGCTGCGGCGCCACGCGAGGGGCACGATGCTGCCGGCCAGCAGGGCCCAGCCGATCGCGTCGGGAGTCCGCCCGTCGCGGACGACCAGCGCGAGAACGAGGGAGCCGACGGCGGTGGCGGCGGCGATGAGCACGTCGTTGCGCTGCCGGTGCGGCACGGTCATGGGGTCGCGGCTGACGGCGGTGAGCACGCGCTCGCCCAGGCGGGGACGCGCCCCTCCCTCGCTCTCAGGCTGTTTCACGCGGTCATCCTCCGGTACGGGGTCGGTCCTCGGCCGCGGTGACCGCACTGGCGGCACTGACGGCGCTGACGGCACTGACGGCACTGGCCTTGCTGAGCCTTCCGGGCCACCACACCCTGCGGCCGAGCAGCAGGCTCGCGCTCGTCACCAGATAGGTCCGTACGAGGAAGGTGTCGAGCAGCACCCCCACGGCGACGACGAAGCCCAGCTCGACCAGCGTGACCAGCGGCAGATTCATCAGGACCGCGAACGTGGCCGCCAGCACGATACCCGCGGAGGCGATGACTCCGCCGGTCGTGCGCAGTGCGGTCAGTGCGGCCGCCCGGGGCTCGGCGCCGGACAGGGCCTCCTCGCGCATCCGATGCATCAGGAAGATGCCGTAGTCGACGCCGAGGGCGACGAGGAAGACGAAGGAGAGCAGCGGCAGCCCGGGGTCGACGCCCGCGAAGCCGAAGAGCGACTGGAAGACGAACCCGCCGAGGCCCATGGCCGCACCCCATACGGCGACGACCGCGACGATGAGGATCAGCGGGGCGACGATGCTGCGCAGCAGGGCGACGAGGATGAGCAGGACCGCGGCGAGCACCAGAGGGACGACGATCTTCCGGTCGCGTGTGTTGGTGTCCTCCAGGTCCAGTTGCTGGGCGCTCGCTCCGCCGACGCACGCGCCGTACGGGCCGTCGAGACCCGCCCGCAGCGCCTTGATCGTCGCGGTCTCGCCGGCCGTTTCGGGTGCGTCCTCGGCGAAGACGGCCAGCTCGGTCCAGCCTTCCGCGGTGCGTCCGCGTTCGGCGGCGGCCACGCCGTCGGTCGCGCGGGCCGCGGCGAGTGCCTGGTCGGCGGTGCCGGCCGGGGTGATCACGCTGATCGGCTGGCTGCTGCGGTCGGGGTAGGCGGCGGCCAGGGCCCGCATCGCGGAGACGGACTCCGGGCGTTCGGTGAAGCTGTCCTCGTTCTTGAGGGTTCCGGGCAGTTGGAACGCGCCGAGCGCGAGCGCCCCGAGCAGCACCGTCCCGGAGGCGAGGACGGCCACCGGCCGGCGCGCGGCGGAGCCGCCCATCGCGGCGAACAGACTGCGGCGCTGCTCGGCCTCGCTGCCGTAGCGAGGAACGAGGGGCCAGAAGACCCTGCGCCCGAGCAGCACGAGCAGGGCGGGCAGCAGCGTCAGCATGGCGGCCAGCGCGCAGACCACGCCCACGGCCCCGACGGGACCGAGCCCGCGGGCACTGTTGAGGTCGGCGGCGAGCAGGCACAGCAGGCCCGCGGCGACGGTCCCCGATGAGGCGAGGACGGCGGGCCCGCAGCCGCGCAGGGCCGCGTGCATCGCGTCGTACGGCTGCGGGACGCGCCGCAGTTCCTCGCGGTAGCGGGCGACGAGCAGCAGCGCGTAGTCGGTGCCCGCGCCGAAGACGAGGACGGTCATGATGCCCGCGCTCTGGCTGGTGACGGTGATGTCGAGGCCTTGGGCGAGGCCGTAGATCACGGCCCTGGTGGTGAGGGCGGCGACGCCGACGACGATCAGCGGGACGAGCCACAGGAACGGGCTGCGGTAGGTGAGGATGAGCAGGACGGCGACCACGACGACGGTCGCGATCATCAGCGTGCCGTCGATGGTCTCGAAGACGTCCTCCATGTCGGTCTGGAGGGCGCTGGGCCCGCCGACCTCGACGCTCAGTCCGCCGCTGCCGCTCACGCCGGCCCGTACGTCCTCGACGAAGGCGGCCCGTGCCTTCTCGTCGTTGCCGGGTTCGGTCGACGACACGGGGAACATGAGGGTGGTGCCGTCCTCGGCCGGGATGCCCCTGGGCTCCTCTTCAAGGTCGTGCGCCGCGGCGATCCGGGCGACCTGGCGGGCCGCGGTCTCGCGGTCGGTGGCGGTCAGTCCGCTGTCGCGCTGGTAGACGATGACGAGTTCGGTGGATTCGCCGCCCGGCAGCGCCTGCTGGATCCGGGCGACCTGGGTGGAGTCCGCGCCCGCCGGCAGATAGTCCACGATGTTGTCCCGCTGTACGTCACCGAGCTTGCCGGCGAAGGGCGCGGCGACGGCGAGGACCGCGATCCACAGGGCGAGCACCGCCCAGGGCAGTGCGGCGCGGCCGGGGCGCTGTTTCCCGGGGCCCGGCGGGGCGGCCGGTGCGGCGTCGTACGAGGTGGTCGGGGCCCCCATCGCGGGCCTCCCTCCGGCTGGGTGTCTGGACGGATCCAGACTCCCGTCGCGGGAGGGCCGATTCGTCGGGCCACAGGGCGAGTTCGGGGCTACTCCCGGGGGCGGCGGGCGGGGGCGGTTACTCCCCGGGGCGTACCGGCCACGCGGACCGGCTGCCCGGGCCGTGCTACGTCGAGGGCGTGCGCGCTGCCGCGAGCAGCCGCGCGGTGTCGTCCGCGCGCAGCCGCAGCGCGTTGCCCACGGTCGTCAGCACGTCGCGCTCCGCCGGGCTGTACGGCCCGTCCGCGAGGGCGATCCTCGCTCCCTGCAGCAGGATCGATTCGCGTCCCGCCGGGGCGAGGTGCGGGGCGAGGGGTTCCAGTGCCTCGTGGAGTTCGATGGCGAGGGCGGCGCCGCACGGCCCCGTGTCGGTGACGAAGCGGCCGGTGTCGGCGGCGAGCGCCTCGATCATCGTCGTCAGCTGGTCCTCCGTGCAGTCGACGATCCCCGCGGCGCGGACCGTGGCGACCGCGGTCTCCCTGACCGTGCGCGACGAGGTGCCTCCGGCCGCGAGGACGGCGAGGGCGACCGTGTGGACGGCGTCGCGGAGCATCGCGGAGAAGCGGACGGTCGTCGGATGGTCGAGGGCGTCGGTGCCGAAGTGGGCGTGGCAGGCGGCGCATTCGAGGACCGGGCCGCTGAAGCCGCGCGGGATGACGGGGATGCCGAGGACGGTGAAGCGGCGCCTGCCGGTGCGGCGGCGGTAGTTGCGGTCGCCTCCGCATGCGGAGCAGAAGAACTCCCCGTCGCCGACGGTGGTCCAGGACGTGCGCACGCCGAAGACACGAAGGGGACGAATGCCGTTGATGCTTGGTTTTCGGCCACGTTGTCCTCGGGCTGGCAGCACGTCGCACCTCCGTCACTCCCCCGTAGCCCTTCGGGCACGGGGGTGCCCCCGCGGCAACATTGCCGCATTGACGTGATGTTAGCCACATCGTCGATGTGACGTCAGCACCCGGGAGCCAGATCGCCCGGACATGGCCGAACCCCGCCCCCATGACGGGGGCGGGGTTCGTGAGGAGGTACTAGCGCGCCGCGCGGTTGACGGCCGAGACGACCGCCTTCAGCGACGCACGCGTGGTGTTGGCGTCGATTCCGATGCCCCACAGGACCTTTCCGTCGATGGCGCATTCGATGTACGAGGCGGCCTGCGCCGAGGCGCCCTCGCTCATTGTGTGCTCCTGGTAGTCCAGGACGCGGGCGTCGACCCCGATCGTGTTCAGCGCGTCGATGAACGCGGAGATCGGGCCGTTGCCGGAGCCGGACAGGACGGTGTCGACGCCGTCGACGACCGCGTCCACCGTCAGGGTGTCCGTGCCGTCCGTGTCCGACGTGCTCTGGCCGGAGCGCAGCTGGATCCGGCCCCAGGGGTTGTCCGGGTTGGGCAGGTACTCGTCCTGGAAGACCGACCAGATCTCCTTCGGCGTGATCTCGCCGCCCTCGGCGTCGGTCTTGGCCTGAATGATGCGGGAGAACTCGATCTGCATGCGGCGCGGCAGGTCCAGCTTGTGGTCGTTCTTCAGGACGTACGCGATGCCGCCCTTGCCGGACTGCGAGTTGACGCGGATGACCGCCTCGTAGGAGCGGCCGACGTCCTTCGGGTCGATCGGCAGGTACGGGACCGCCCACTCGATGTCGTCGACGGTCTTCCCCCGGGCGGCCGCGTCGGCCTCCATGGCGTCGAAGCCCTTCTTGATGGCGTCCTGGTGGGAGCCGGAGAAGGAGGTGTAGACGAGGTCGCCCGCGTAGGGGTGGCGCGGGTGGATCTCCATCTGGTTGCAGTACTCGCTCGTGCGACGGATCTCGTCGATCTGCGAGAAGTCGATCTGCGGGTCGACGCCCTGCGAGAACAGGTTCATGCCCAGGGTGACCAGGTCGACGTTGCCGGTCCGCTCGCCCTGGCCGAACAGGCAGCCCTCGATGCGGTCGGCGCCCGCCATGATGGCCAGCTCGGCGGCGGCGACGGCGGTGCCGCGGTCGTTGTGCGGGTGGACGGACAGGCAGACGTGCTCGCGGCGGGTCAGGTTGCGGGACATCCACTCGAAGCGGTCCGCGTGCGTGGACGGCGTCGAACGCTCCACGGTGGCGGGCAGGTTCAGGATGATCTCGCGGCCGGGGCCGGGCTGCCAGACGTCGCAGACGGCCTCGCAGACCTCCAGGGCGAAGTCCAGCTCGGTGTCGGTGAAGATCTCCGGGCTGTACTGGTAGCCGAAGTCCGTCTCGTCGCCGAGCAGCTTCTCCGCGTACTCCATGACCAGGCGGGTGCCGTCGACGGCGATCTGCTTGATGTCGTCCTTGGAACCGCGGAAGACGACCCGGCGGAAGACGGGTGCCGTGGCGTTGTAGAGATGGACGGTGGCGCGCTTCGCGCCGATCAGCGACTCGACGGTGCGCTCGATCAGGTCCTCGCGGGCCTGGGTCAGGACGGAGATGGTCACGTCCTCGGGGATCGCGCCCTCTTCGACGATCGAGCGTACGAAGGCGAAGTCCGTCTCACCGGAAGCGGGGAAGCCGACCTCGATCTCCTTGTAGCCCATGCGGACCAGCAGGTCGAACATCTCGCGCTTACGGGCCGGCGACATGGGGTCGATCAGGGCCTGGTTGCCGTCGCGCAGGTCCGTGGACAGCCAGCGCGGCGCCTTGGTGATCCGCTTCTCGGGCCAGGTGCGATCCGGGATCGACACGGCCTCGTACTGGCCGTACTTGTGGACCGGCATGCCGGAGGGCTTCTGGGTGTGCGTCGTGCTGGTGATCGGCGTGGGCCGGCCGATCCACTGCGACTGAGACATTGCGTAGGGCTCCTCGGTGTCCTGCTGGGGGACGGCCGACTGTGTCGAAGCAGCACCAGACTCCGCGGGGAGGGGGTCGGCCTACGACTACAGGCCCTCGCCGCGGCAGCTAAGAAGAAGCAGCCCGAAACGCATGATGCCGACGAGCCTAGCTGAGCCCGGGCGTGAGCGCCGGTCCTGTTTCAGTATGCGGGACGAGCGATCAATAACGGCAAAGTAACGCCCAAATGTGACTCATCACCCTATTCAGTGAGCAATACCTCACTCATCACGGTCGCAGCTAGTGACATCGTCATGACCGAGTGCCACATTGCCAGACATGGATTCCTCGACGCCACCGGTCCTGTCCCCCGTCTTCTGCGGCATCGTGCCGCCGCACCTCCTCGACAGGCTCGCCCGCTCCGACGACCCGGCGATCTCCGCGGCCGCCCGCCGCACCCTGGTCGCGGACGCCGCACAGCGCACCAGCCGCCGCCTGACCACCGTCATCGGCGCCCCGGCCCCCGCCGAGCCGGTCGTGGACGGGCCGCAGCGCACCCTCCACGACGCGGAGCACAGGACGGACCTGCCCGGCACGAAGGTGCGCGGCGAGGGCGACGAGCCGGGCCAGGACGCGACCGTCAATCGCGCGTACGCCGGCCTCGGCGCGACCTTCGAGCTGCTGCTGTCCGCGTACGGGAGGAACTCCATCGACGGCGAGGGCCTGCCGCTGATCGCGACCGTCCACTACGACGAGAAATACGGGAACGCCTTCTGGAACGGCGAGCAGATGGTGTTCGGCGACGGCGACGGCGAGATCTTCCTCGACTTCACCGTGCCGGTCGACGTCATCGCGCACGAGCTGGCCCACGGCCTCACCCAGTACACGGCGAATCTCACCTACTTCGGCCAGCCGGGCGCGCTCAACGAGTCCGTATCGGACGTGTTCGGCTCGCTCGTCAGGCAGTACACCCTCGACCAGACCGCCGACGAGGCCGACTGGCTGATCGGCGCCGGGCTGCTCGCCCCGCGGGTGACGGGCGTGGCGCTGCGGTCGATGAAGGAGCCGGGCTCGGCGTACGACGACGACGTGCTCGGCAAGGACCCGCAGCCCGCGACGATGGACGACTACGTCCGTACGGGACGGGACAACGGAGGGGTGCACATCAACTCCGGCATCCCCAACCACGCCTTCTACCAGCTGGCCACCCGGCTCGGCGGCAAGGCATGGGAGCGGGCGGGGCAGATCTGGTACGACGTGATGGTCTCGGGGTCCCTGGAGGTCGACGCGTCCTTCACCGACTTCGCCAGGGCCACCGTCGCGGCGGCGGCCGCGCGGTACGGGGAGGGCGAGGAGCACGAGGCGGTGCTCAAGGCCTGGTCGCAGGTCGGCGTACCGGCCAACTGAGGCGGAACGGCGCGGGACGGGTTAGACAGGACCCATGCGTATTCAAGTGCGACGCACGGGTGGTTTCGCCGGCATCGAGAAGGTCGCCGAGGTGGACACCTCGGCCCGCGCCGATGCCCAGGAGTGGCATGCCCTGGCCGAGCGGGCCGTGGACGACGGCCGGGGCACCCCGCCGGTGGGGGTACCGGACGGTTTCCAGTACCAGCTCACCGTGGACGGGAAGACGGTCTACTGCGCCGATCCGAGGCTCACCGAGGAGCAGCGCAAGCTGATCTCGATGGTCCTCGAGGAAGGCTCCTAGGAAACGCGGCCGGGAAAGGCGGCGTCCGGGACGGCCCGGGACCTCAGAAGCCGAGCCTGCGCAGCTGCTTGGGATCCCGCTGCCAGTCCTTCGCCACCTTCACGTGCAGGTCCAGGAAGACCGGCGTGCCCAGGAGCGCCTCGATGTGCTTGCGGGACTTGATGCCGACCTCCTTGAGGCGGCTGCCCTTCGGGCCGATGATGATGCCCTTCTGGCTGGGGCGCTCGATGTAGACGTTCGCGTGGATGTCCAGGAGCGGCTTGTCCGCGGGGCGGTCCTCGCGCGGCAGCATCTCCTCGACGACCACCGCGATCGAGTGCGGCAGCTCGTCCCGTACGCCCTCGAGCGCGGCCTCGCGGATCAGCTCCGCGACCATGACCTGCTCGGGCTCGTCGGTGAGGTCGCCCTCCGGGTAGAGCGGAGGACTCTCCGGCATGAGCGGGACGAGCAGGTCGCCCAGCAGCGCGACCTGCTTGTCGCCGACCGCCGAGACGGGGACGATCTCCGCCCACTCGATGCCGAGCTCCTGGCCGATCCGGTCGATGGCGATCAGCTGCTCGGCGAGCGTCTTGGAGTCGACCAGGTCGGTCTTGGTCACGATCGCGACCTTCGGGGTCTTCTTGATCCCGGCCAGTTCCTTGGCGATGTACCGATCCCCCGGACCGATCTTCTCGTTGGCCGGAAGGCAGAAGCCGATCACGTCGACCTCGGCCCAGGTGGTCCGTACGACATCGTTGAGGCGCTCGCCGAGGAGCGTGCGCGGCTTGTGCAGTCCGGGGGTGTCGACGAGCACGAGCTGTGCGTTCAGGTCGGGGCGGTGCACGATGCCGCGGACGGTGTGGCGGGTGGTCTGCGGCCGGTTGGAGGTGATGGCCACCTTCTGGCCGACCAGAGCGTTCGTGAGGGTGGACTTGCCCGCGTTGGGGCGGCCGACGAAACAGGCGAAGCCGGCGCGGTGCGGGGCCTCGGATCCAGGGGTGTGAACGCTCATGCGGGCCATTCTCCCCGATCCGCGGCCCCTCACGTACCGCGCGCCCTCGCCGGGCCGCCGTCGTCACGCATCGCGCACCCTCCGGTGCCGTACGCGCAGCCACACCGCCGCGCCCGCACCCGCCGCCGACAGGACGCCCGCGACCAGCCAGGGCAGGGCGAGGAAGGACACCGCCGAGGACTCGCGCACGTCACGCGCGCTCGCGGTCAGCGTGACCTCGCCCCAGTCGAACTGGGGCGCTCCCGGCCACCGTTCGGTCAGCCGGATCTTCTGGCGCGGCAGCAGTTCGCTGGGGATCTTCGTCAGGTCGCGGGCCAGGAGCGTACGGCCGAAGAGGCCCTCGGCGCGGAGGGCGACCTTGGGATTGAGCGTGACGTTGCCGCGGTTGTGGAGCGTGTACGAGATGAGCGCGCTGCTCTCGCCGATGCCCGGGACCAGCGGCCGGTCCGGGGCGTACCGGACGTCCTCGACGGACAGGGCGGCCATCGTCGGTCCGTTCACCCGTAGGTAGATCCGGGCGCCGACGGCCCGCTGGACACCGACCGCGACCGATTCCCCGGACCCCGCGGCGACGCGCTCGTCGAGGGCGACGACGGCGCCGGGGTGGTCGCCGGGCTCGGCGGTCTCGGGGACGGTGAGGGTGTAGGGGACGGTGACCGAGGACCGCGCGGGGACGGTGACCCGGTCGCGCTCCGGTTTCGCCCAGGCGCCGACGCCGTGCTGGCGCTCCTTCCGGGTGCGTACGGCGAAGCCGCCGTCGCGTTCGGTGTTGTACGCGTCGGCGGCGTACAGCCGGAAGGTCAGCGGGGCGGCGGTCTTGTTGCTGACGGTGACCCGGTCGGTGAGCGTGGTGCCGGGCGTGGCGAAGAGAGAGAAGTACGGGCGGCTGCCGAGCGCGGAGGCGGCGGGCTCGACGGACCACTCGCCGTTGTCGGCGGCGTGGGTGCCCGGGGCGCCGTACAGGAGGGCGGTCAGGGCCAGGAGGAGTGCGGACAGCTTTCGCACGGGTGCGGAACCCCCGGGAGTCGGGGCGGGCCGACCGGGTGCGCGCCCGGCCCGCCTGGTGGTCACGTGAGCGTCAGCGTGAGCACTGCGGCGTAGGCGCCCGGGGCCGTGAACGCCGGGACGTCCAGCGACACCTTCGCGCCCGCGGTGAACTCACCGCCGGTGAACGCTCCGTCGGGGGCGGAGGCCAGGGTGGCACCGGCGTTGCCGACCACGCCCGCGGAGCCCGCCGCGCAGGTGCTGGGGCTGCCCGCCTTGGTGGTGCAGGACGGGGTCCAGGAGAGCTTGCCCGCGTCGATCTTTCCGCCCGGTCCGGTGAAGTCGGTGACCCTGCCGGTCAGGGACCAGCCCGCGGGGCCGCCGCGGAAGTCCTTGACCGTCACCGCGTTCAGGTCTCCGGTGGCGGCGCCGCCCTGGCCGAAGTCGACGGACGTCAGCGGGACGGAGTCGCCGGCCTGGGTCATGGACAGGGTGCCCGCCTTCACCGATGAGGTGATCTGCTGGCTGAGCGGGGGCACGTCGCCGACGAGCGTGTACGCCGCCGGGCCCGCACCCTTCGCCGGATCCCAGCTCGCGCCCTCGAAGGCGACGATGCCGACGGTCGCCGGATCGTTGATCTTCGGCCGGAAGGTGAAGCTGCCCGCGGCGTTCGCCTTGGAGGTGATCGTGTCGGCGGTCGGTCCGGAGCCGTTCCACCCGGCCACGGTGACATCGGCGTTCGCGGTGAACCTGGCCCCGGTGACGGTCACCCGTTCGCCGGGCTTCCCGGAGGCCGCGCCGAGCGTGATGGTGCGCTCGTTGACCGGGCCGCCGTCGTCCGTCGCGATGATCGTCCGGGAGACGGGGGCGGGCGGATTCGTCACCGTGCAGGGGGTGTCCAGCTCCATGATGTAGCTGGTGTGGATGTTGTAGTCGCCCGGCGAGAGGGTGATCGAGCCGGGCGCGGTGACCGTGAACGTCCCGGTCATCGAGAACGGCGGGAACTCGCCCTTGCCCGGGACCGGCGGGTTCTTCTTGGGGCCGGTGACGGTGACGCTGCCGCTCTGGGTGCCGCCGAGGGCGACCTTGCCGCTGGGCGTCATGATGTCGGCGGGGAGCGCGAGGTCGACCGGGTTGCTCGCCGCGGGCTTGGTCACCGTGTAGGTGACGGTGACCGTGTCGCCGACCTTGGGCGCGGCGTTGTCGACGGTGATCTCAGCGGTGGTGGTGCCGTCGATCGGCGGGATGCCGGCGATGGGCGGCGGCACGCAGTGCGTGGGGAAGTCCACCGCCACGGACGCCGTCGCCTGCGCGACGGCAGGCGATGCCGGCACCCCTGCCCCGGTGACCGCGAGCGCGGTCACCCCCAGGGCTGCCGCCCATCGACGTCTTCGGCCGGCAGATCTTCGGTTCGGCGGACCCGAGAAGGCCATGGTTACCCCCTCCTGAGGGTGTGGATGCAGCGGCTCTTCTGCTCTTCTGCACCTACGGGGGGCCATTGACGACCGGTGGGCGGAAGAAGTCAATGGAATCGAAATGTCCTGACTGATGGGCCATCAGATACTGTCAACTTCCCCGCATGCGGGGGCCTGCCGGTACTCACCGGATGACACATCAGCAGAAGCAGGGCCGCCACCAGGAGGGGCGGCGGCCCTTTCGCTCCTGGCGTGGATCAGTCGGCGACGAACTCGCTCGACTGCGAGGTGACGGCTTCGCACTCGACCGTCGTGCCGAAGATCTCCAGCGTGAGGGCGGTGCCGCCGAAGTACGAGTCGAGCGTGTCACCGGCCGCGAAGCCGGTGGAGCTCGTGAGGGGACCGCTGGTGAACGGGTTGAACGCCGGGATGGCAGGGTTGGAGCTGCCCGTGAACGTGGCGGTGCCGGGGCCGCCGTTCAGGGTCAGGACGAGCGTGGTGGTCGCGTCGCCCGCACCGATGGGGAGGGGCGTCACGACGGACGTGCTGACGGTGATCGTGATATAGCCGCCCGACTGTGTGGCATGGAGGTCGGCGTCGCCACCGCCGAAGGCCCCGCAGTCGTACTCCGCGGTCGCGTCGGCGGGCTGGACGGCCGGCGCGGCCGGCGCGAAGACCAGACCGCTCACCGCGAGCGCCCCCGCGGCCAGTGCCGTGCCGATGCCGAACCTGCTGCGTCTCATTCGATTCCCCTTCCCTTGTCCGGGAGTTGGTCGTATGCCGCATTTCGGGCGCACCGATCCACGCGGTGGACTCCCACCGGACCCGCCGTCCGGTCGTACGGACATGCGGGCACGGCGCTGCAGGGCTGCGTGACGGGTGTACGCGGACCGTCCGCGGGCGGGGTGCGGACGCCACACCGAGGGAGGGACGACCGACCGCGGCCCGGGGCTGCGGCTCGCGCCCAGTACCCGGCCGCCCAGGAATCTGACGGTCCGTCGGAAACTGCTGTTTTTGATGCGCAGTGGAGCGGCGATTGCAAGAGAAGGCCGCTTGATTCTTCAACGGACTTGACACCGGGACGCTACTGTCCGGTCGGCGAGTGGGCCGCCTCCGGCCGGCGGCGGCGCGTCAGAAGGCCACGAGGGTGTGCGTCAGCCGGCCGTGAGGGCGAGCCGCACCGTTCCGTCCGGGCCCGCCAGCAGTACGGGGGTCTCAGGGCCGCCCAGGTCGCGTACCGCCGCGCGGTCGGCGTCCGCCGCGGTCTCGGCCTCGGTCACCACCGCCGCGGCCTCCAGGGACTTCGCACCGCTTGCGACCGCCATCGCGACCGCGGTCTGCAGCGCACTGAGCTTCAGCGAATCCAGCGCCACGGTCCCCGCGACATACGTACGCCCGGTCTCGTCCCGCACGGCCGCGCCCTCCGGCACACCGTTGCGGGCGCGTGCACTGCGGGCAAGCGTGATGATCTTGCGGTCCTCGGGGCCAAGCTCGGTGCTCTCAGTCATGTGCCGAGCATAAGGCGGGGGTCCCCGGCCGGCTCCCGGCGCCCCGGGCCCGCGGGCCCGGCAGGATCCTGAGGACGGGCCCCTCGGTCAGGGCCGGTCCAGGCGGAGCCGCTCCGCCTTCGGGAGGCCGGCGACGACGAGGTCGTAGGAGTCCTCGACGAGCTCGCGGACCATGCGGGCCGGGAGCTCGTCCACCGTCAGCGTGTTCCAGTGGCGCTTGTTGAGGTGCCGGCCGGGCACGATCTCCGGGTGCTCGGCGCGCAGCCGCACCGCCTCGTCCGGGTCGCACTTGAGCCCGATCTTCAGCGGCGTCGCCTCCAGGTCGGTGATCGCGAACATCTTGCCGGCGACCTTGAAGACCGACCACTCGGGGCCGAAGGGGAACTCCTCCACCGACGCCGTCTGCTCCAGACAGAAGGCCTTCAGCTGCTGCGCGGTCAGCCGGTCCGTCACGAGGGCTCCACCAGCACCGTGACGATCTTGTTCCGGCGGCCGGCCGGCGACTCCGCGGTCAGCCGCAGGAAGCGGCCGTCCGGCAGCTCCACCACCGCGCTCGCGCCTGCGATCGGGACGCGCCCGAGGGACTTGGCGAGCAGACCGCCGACGGTCTCGACGTCCTCGTCGTCGAACTCGTCGAGACCGAACAGCTCACCGAGGTCACCGACGTCGAGCCGCGCGGTGACCCGGTAGCGCGAGTCCCCGAGCTCCTCCACGGGCGGCAGCTCCCGGTCGTACTCGTCGGTGATCTCGCCGACGATCTCCTCCAGGATGTCCTCGATCGTGACGATGCCGGCCGTGCCGCCGTACTCGTCGATGACGACCGCGACGTGGTTGCGCTCCTGCTGCATCTCGCGCAGCAGGTCGCCCGCGTTCTTGGTGTCCGGCACGAAGGTCGCCGGCCGCATCGCCGTGGAGACCAGCTCGGCCTCCGCGTCCCGGTTGATGTGCGTCTTGCGGACGAGGTCCTTCAGATACACGATCCCGACGATGTCGTCCTCGTTCTCGCCGGTCACGGGAATCCGGGAGAAGCCGGAGCGCAGGGCGAGGGTGAGCGCCTGGCGGATGGTCTTGTAGCGCTCGATGCAGACCAGATCGGTGCGCGGGACCATGACCTCCCGCACGAGGGTGTCGCCGAGCTCGAAGACGGAGTGCACCATGCGGCGCTCCTCGTCCTCGATCAGCTGCTCCTGCTCGGCGAGGTCGACCATCGCGCGCAGCTCCGCCTCGCTCGCGAACGGTCCCTTGCGAAAGCCCTTGCCGGGGGTCAGCGCGTTACCCATGAGGATCAGCAGCTGCGGCACCGGGCCCATCACGCGGGCCAGCGGGAGCAGGACGTACGCCGCGGCCGTCGCCGTGTTCAGCGGGTGCTGGCGGCCGATGGTGCGCGGCGAGACACCGACGGCGACGAAGGAGACGAGGACCATCACGCCGATGGCGACGGCCAGCGCCTCCCAGGTCTCGGGGAACTCCTGCAGACAGGCGTACGTGACGAGGACCCCTGCCGCCATCTCGCAGGCGACCCGGACGAGCAGGGCCACATTGAGATAGCGGGTGGGGTCGGACGCGACCTGGACGAGTCGCTCCGCGCCGCGCCGCCCGGAGCGCAGCGCCTCGGCGGCACGGAAGCTGGAGACGCGGGCGATGCCCGCCTCGGCGCACGCCGCCAGCCACGCGACGACGACGAGGAGGACGGCGCCGATGATCAGTTGGGTGCTCATGAAACGGTCGGCGCCGGGGACGGGCCGGTCAGACCCTTCTCCGAGCGCCAGCCGTCGACGATCGCCGCCTGCAGGCCGAACATCTCGGCGCGCTCGTTCGGCTCCTCGTGGTCGTAGCCGAGGAGGTGCAGCACTCCGTGGACGGTGAGGAGCTGGAGCTCATCGTCCATGGAGTGCTGGGTCGGCGCCTCCTCGCCCTGCTTACGGGCGACCTCGGGGCAGAGCACGATGTCACCGAGGAGCCCCTGCGGGGGCTCCTCGTCGTCCTTGACCGGCGGGCGCAGCTCGTCCATCGGGAAGGACATGACGTCGGTCGGGCCGGGCAGGTCCATCCACTGGATGTGGAGCTGCTCCATGGCCTCGTCGTCCACGACGATCACCGAGAGCTCGGAGAGCGGGTGGATACGCATCCGCGCGAGCGCGTAGCGGGCGATGTCGAGGATCGCCTGCTCGTCGACCTCGGTACCTGACTCGTTGTTGACGTCGATCGACATGGTGCTGACCGGTTCACTTCCCGTTGGTGCCGTTACGGCTGTCGTACTGCTCGTACGCGTCGACGATACGGCCGACGAGCTTGTGCCGGACGACATCCTGCGACGTCAGCATGGAGAAGTGCACATCCGGGACGCCGTCCAGGATCTCCCGGACCTGGCGCAGACCGCTCTTGGTCCCGCCGGGCAGGTCGACCTGGGTGACGTCACCGGTGATGACGATCTTCGATTCGAAGCCGAGACGCGTCAGGAACATCTTCATCTGTTCCGGATTCGTGTTCTGCGCCTCGTCGAGGATGATGAACGCGTCGTTGAGCGTGCGGCCCCGCATGTACGCCAGCGGCGCGACCTCGATCGTGCCCGCGGCCATCAGGCGCGGGATCGAGTCGGGGTCGATCATGTCGTGCAGTGCGTCGTAGAGCGGCCGCAGATACGGGTCGATCTTCTCGTAGAGCGTGCCGGGCAGGAAGCCGAGCCGCTCGCCCGCCTCGACGGCCGGCCGGGTCAGGATGATCCGGTTGACCTGCTTGGACTGGAGCGCCTGGACCGCCTTGGCCATGGCGAGATACGTCTTGCCCGTACCGGCGGGGCCGATGCCGAAGACGACCGTGTGCTGGTCGATCGCGTCGACGTAGCGCTTCTGGTTGAGGGTCTTGGGCCGGATGGTGCGGCCGCGGTTGGAAAGGATGTTCTGCGTGAGGACTTCGGCCGGGGTCTCGTCCGGTCCGTCGCCGTTCTCGCTCGCCCGGAGCATGGCGATCGAGCGTTCCACTGCGTCCTCCGTCATCGGCTGTCCGGTGCGGAGCACCAGCATCATCTCGTCGAACAGACGCTGGATCAGTGCGACTTCCCGCTCGTCGCCGACCGCGCTGACCTCATTGCCCCGGACATGGATGTCGGCCGCCGGGAAGGCCTTCTCGATCACGCGCAGCAGGGCGTCACCCGAGCCGAGAACGGTCACCATCGGATGCTTGGCGGGGACGGTGAAGTGGGCTCGTGCCTGCCCCGGCGCTGGGGTCTGGGCTGTGGGTGTCTGAGTCATGGGCCGGCTCTGTGGCCTGCACATACCTCCCGTTGCAGGGTTCTCGCTGCTCGACAACCTCTGGAACACCAAGCGTACGACCCCGCACGGACACTCCCGAAGCGTTTTTCCGCACGCATCCACCGCCGACCGCGCCCCGGGCCCGGACCGGGCGGTCCGGACGGGCCGCACAGGCCTCACAGCCGCGTCCGCGATCCAGCGCGGTCGACGATCCAGCGTCGTGGCGGCCGGGCCGGCGGGATCACGCGGAGCGGCGGAAGCCGATCGTCGGCACCGCGCGCTGCAGCGGCCAGGGGCGGCAGGACGCGGGCAGCAGCCCGCCCAGGAAGCCGTAGCGGGCGAGCGCCTGCGGGTCCTGGTCGGCGCATCCCTGGACCCGCTGCCACCAGGCCGCCACCTCCGACCAGCCGGGCGCGGAGAGCGAGCCGCCGAACTCCTGCACCGACAGGGCGGCCGTCAGTCCGGCGAAGGCCAGCCGGTCGGCGAGCGGCCAGCCGGCGAGCGTGCCGGTGACGAAGCCCGCCATGAAGACGTCGCCGGCGCCCGTCGGGTCCAGCGCCTCGACCTCGATCGCCGGGACCTCCGCGGTCTCGCCGGTGGCGCCGTCCACGGCGTACGCGCCCTCCGCACCGAGCGTGACGACGGCGACCGGCACCTTCTCGGCCAGTACGCGCGCGGCGGCGCGCGGGCAGTCGGTGCGGGTGTAGCGCATCGCCTCCTCGGCATTGGGCAGGAACGCCTCGCACAGCTCCAGCCCGGGGAGGGAGGCGAGGTCCCAGCGGCCGGTGTCGTCCCAGCCGACGTCGGCGAAGATCCGGGCGCCGCGCGCGGCCGCGTCGGCGATCCAGCCCTCGCGGCGCCCCGGGACGAGCGAGGCGACGGCGGCCCGTGCACGGGGCGGGCCGGCGGGGACGGTGTTCTCCGGGTTCTCGGAGGGCGGGGCCTCGTGGCCGTGCGAGACCATCGTCCGCTCGCCCTCGTACGCCATGGAGACCGTGACCGGGGAGTGCCAGCCGGGGACGGTCCGGGACAGCGTCAGGTCGATGCCCTCGCCCTGTTCCAGCGCGTCCCGGCAGTAGTCGCCGTAGTGGTCGTCGCCGAAGTCCGCGGCGAGGGAGGTGTGCAGGCCGAGGCGGGCGAGCGCGGTGGCCATGTTGGCGACGCCGCCGGGACTCGAGCCCATGCCGCGCGCCCAGGACTCGGTGCCGCGGACGGGCGCGCTGTCGAGGCCGGTGAAGATGATGTCGAGGAAGACCGTGCCGGTGAGGAAGACGTCGCACGCCGGGTCGCCGTCGCCGCGGACGGCGCTCAGCGGGTCGACGTGCTCGCCGCTCAGCGGGTCGACGCGCTCGCCCGGCGCGAGGGCATCGGAGGTCAACGGGTGGGCACCGGAGGTGCGTTGCAGGTGTCCGTCGGGCGTGATCACGGCGGCTCCCGGAATGCGGCGCAGAGCTGTGCGGAGCGGTACGGATCTGGCCAGTGTGCCTGATTCCCGTCCTTCGTCACGGGTTGCGGCGCAGGGAAATCTTGCGCGCCTACCCCTGTGATTCCGGAGCAAACGGAATGTGTCCTGGCTCACACCATTCCAGCTTCTCCGCGACCGGGCGCACTTGATACAAATTGGCGCGCGTTCCCGTGCAACACCGGGCGCTCCCCCCTCGTGCCGCTCTCTGTTCCCGGGAACGCCCATGCCCTCGCGCCCGCGCGCCGCGTGGCCCCTGGTCGCCGTCTTCGCCGCCGGTTACCTCGCCGCCTACCTCCTGCCGACCGTCGTCGGCCGGCTCTCCGCCGGACTCGGTCTCACCCCCGCGGAAGCCGGTCTCGTCGGCTCCACCCTCCTGTTCCATTCGGCCGTCGCCGGTTTCGTGCTGGCGTCGCGGGTCGAGCGGTACGGGCCTCGGCGGCTGTCCAGGCTCGGCCTGCTGCTGGCCGTCGGCGGGTACGGCTCCGCCGCGCTCACCTCGTACGTGCCACTGGTGGTCGCGGGGGTGGCGGTCGGCGGGCTCGGCTCGGGCACGGCCACGGCGGTCGCGGCGGCAGGGATCGCGACGCAGCGCGATCCGCACCGGGCCTCCTCGCTGGGGCTGCTGGCGGTCTCGGCGACCGCTGGGGCGCTGTATCTGACGATCCCGCGGCTGGGGGGCGGGCATGTGCTGCCGTTCGCGGCGCTGGCCGTGGCCGCGGCTGCGGTGTGGCCCGCGACCGGGCGGCTGAAGGCGGCTGAGGGCTCCGTCGCGGGCCAGGCCCAGGCTCATCGCCCGGCCGAGGCTCAGGGCCAGCCGGCGGCTCACGGCCCGGTCGCGGTCAGGTCGCGTGCGCGGCTGCCCAGGCGGCGTTCGGGCGCCGTTCTGGCAGGCGCGATGTTCTGCTGGTCGATGGCGCAGAACGCGCTGTGGGGCGTCAGCGGGCGGATAGGCACCACCCAGGCCGGGCTGAGCGAGGTCACCGTCGGCGCGGTCTTCGCGGTCGGGCTGGGCGCGGGGCTCGCCGGGGTCATCGGCGCGGGCGCGCTGGGTGCGCGGCTCGGGCGGGCCGTCCCGATCGGGGCCGGTACGGCGCTGATCGGCGCCTGCATCGTGGTCAGTTCGTCGGCGCGGGGGTTCACGGACTTCGCGGTCGGCGAGGTGGCGTGGAACGTCTTCTACCCGGTGGTCCTGTCGTATCTGATCGGCCTCGCCGCCTCGCTGGACCCACGCGGGCGGTGGGCGGTGCTGGTGGGCTCCGCATCGTCGCTGGGCGTGGCGTGCGGACCGGTGACCGGGAGTGTCCTCTCGGAGCACGCGGGGTATCCGGGCATGGGCCTCGTGCTGTGCGCGCTGCTGCTGGCCGTGGCGGTGCCGATGACCGCAGTGGCGCTGCACACGTCGGGCCGGCCGCTGGTGCCGGGTGCGGTGCGCCGCCGCGGCGGCAACCCGGCGGCGGTGGTCGCCGGCGCCGCCTCGTCGGGCGCCCGCGTGCCGCAGATCGGCGCGCCGGAGCAGGAGGTCGCCGAGATCCCCGTGCCGGCACCCGTACGTGGCAGACGGCGCCTCCTGCGCGACCGCGCGTCGAAGGCGCTCGCGTCCTGATTCCGAGCGGCGGACCGCCCGGCGTCAGTCCGCGTCGAAGTCGTACGACTCCACCTCCGCGAGGTACCTCTCACGGCGCTGCTCGTCGTGGTCGAGGAACGCCGCACGGAAGGAGTTGCGGGCCAGTTCGCGCAGCTGGTCCTGGCTGAGGGACAGGGCCTCGCGGACCGCGTGGAAGGTGTCGCCGACGTAGCCGCCGAAGTACGCGGGGTCGTCGGAGTTGACCGTCACGAGCAGTCCGGCGTCCATCATCGCGCGCAGAGGGTGGTCCTCCAGGGTGTCCACGGCGCGCAGGCGGACGTTCGACAGCGGGCAGAGCGTGAGGGGGATCCGGTCGCGGGCGAGCCGTTCGACGAGGCCGGGGTCCTCCATGGCGCGCAGGCCGTGGTCGATGCGCTCGACGCCGAGGACGTCCAGGGCCTCCGTGATGTACGCGGGCGGGCCCTCCTCGCCGGCGTGGGCGACCTTGCGCAGGCCCAGGGACTCGGCCGCGGCGTACACCTCGCGGAACTTGGCGGGCGGATGCCCCACCTCGGCCGAGTCGAGGCCGACTCCGCTGATGTGGTGGAGGTAGGGCTTCGCGGAGTCGAGCGTGGCCATCGCGGACTCGGCGGACTCGTCCCGCAGGAAGCACATGATCAGCTGCGTGGAGATGCCGTGCCGCTCCTCACTGCGGTCGAGCGCGTGCGCGAGTCCCTCGATCACGGTGCCGACGGGGACGTCCCTGGCAGTGTGCGCCTGGGGGTCGAAGAAGATCTCGGCGTGCCGTACACCCTGGGCGGCGGCCCTGGCGAGGTAGGCGTCGGCGAGTTCGGCGAAGTCCTCCGGGGTCCTCAGGACCGCCATCAGGCCGTAGTAGAGGTCGAGGAAGGACTGCAGGTCGCTGAAGAGGTACGCCTTGCGCAGGTCCTCGGCTCCCGCGTACGGGAGGTCGACGCCGTTGCGCTCGGCGAGGGCGAAGGCGAGTTCGGGTTCGAGAGTGCCCTCGATGTGAAGGTGCAGTTCGGCCTTGGGGAGGGACAGAAGAGGCATCGGTGCTCGCTCAGAGTTCGCGTTTGGGTACGGGGACCCGGACGAGGTCCCGGGCCACGGAGAGTTCGCCGTCGAAGCCCGCGGCCCGGGCCTGGCGCTCGAACTCCTCGGGTTCGCTGTAGCGCTGGGAGAAGTGGGTCAGGACGAGGTGCCGTACGCCGGAGTCGCGCGCCACCCGCGCCGCCTGGCCCGCGGTGAGGTGACCGTGGTCGGTGGCGAGCCGGTGGTCGTCGTCGAGGAAGGTCGACTCGATGACGAGCATGTCGCAGCCCTCGGCAAGTTCGTACGCCCCGTCGCAGAGGCGGGTGTCCATGACGAAGGCGAAGCGCTGTCCGCGACGGACCTCGCTGACGTCCTCGAGGGTGACGCCGCCGAGTTCCCCGTCGCGCTGGATGCGGCCCACGTCGGGGCCCTTGATGCCGTGCGCGGCGAGCCGCTCGGGCAGCATGCGGCGCCCGTCGGGTTCGGTGAGCCGGTAGCCGAAGGACTCGACGGGGTGGGAGAGGCGGCGTGCCTCGAGGGTGTAGGCGGAGGTGGTGGCGAGTACGCCGCCGTCGGCGACCGGGGCCTCGGTCAGCGGGACCGACTCGCGGTAGGCCGTGGCGTACCGGAGGTGGTCGAAGTAGCGCTGCCCGCTCTTGGGGTAGTGCGCGGTGACCGGGTGCGGGACCTGGTCGAGGTTGATGCGCTGGATCACCCCGGCGAGGCCGAGGGAGTGGTCGCCGTGGAAGTGGGTGACACAGATCCGGTTGATGTCGTGCGCGGCGACGCCCGCGCGCAGCATCTGCCGCTGGGTGCCCTCACCCGGGTCGAAGAGGATGCCTTCGCCGTCCCAGCGCAGCAGATAGCCGTTGTGGTTGCGGTGCCGGGTGGGGACCTGGCTGGCGGTGCCGAGCACGACCAGTTCTCGCACGGACATGGGTGGCTATCCCGGCGGCCAGTTGAAGCCGCGGCCGCCGAGGACATGGAGATGCGCGTGGAAGACGGTCTGTCCGGCGCCCGAACCGGTGTTGAAGACGACGCGGAAGCCGGTGCCGTCCACTTTGTCCTGGGCAGCAACCTCGCCCGCCTCGCGCAGTATGTCGGCGACGACCAAGGGCTCGGCCGCGGCGAGCGAGGCGGCGTCCGGGTAGTGCACCTTGGGGATCACGAGCACATGGGTCGGTGCCTGCGGGTTGATGTCGCGGAAGGCGACGGTCGTCTCTGACTCCCGGACGACGGTGGCCGGCACCTCCCCCGCGACGATCTTGCAGAACAGGCAGTCGGCTTGCGGTTCTCCCGCCATGGTCCGGGCCCCTTCACCACTCATGACTGACGACTGACGACTCACGACTCACGACTCACGACTCACGACGATCAGTATGTGCGCATGCTATCGCCGCGGGGCGCAGCGGGCGGGCGTGGCTACTTGCCGGGCGTGCGGGTTTCCGTGACCGTCACGGTGACGGTGACGGTACGGTGGGGCGGGGTGCGCCGTTTCCCGGGGCGGGGTCCCGGCTGGGGGCCGGACGGGAGGCCGAGCAGTCGCCGAGGACGTCGGCGCGGAAGACCGTGCGCGTGCCGGCCTTCGCGGTGAGGTCGCCGTGTACGCAGCGCCCGCCGACCTCCTGGGTGACCTTGCCGGTGAGGGTGATCTGCGTGCCGTCGCCGGTCTCGCCCTCGCAGTCGACGGTGGCGACGCTCGGTGGTGAAGGGGAGGCCGTGGTCCCGGAGTTGAGCGTGCTCGTACAGCTGAGCCATCGCACGTCGACCCCGGCACGCTCCAGTGCTCTGGTGCCGCTGGTGTCCGTCGTGCGGGACACCGCCATCGTGCTCAGCCCGCCGGTGCCGGGCTCGCAGGCCGCGGTGCCGACGGCTGCCGCGCCGGCCAGTCCGATCGCTGCCAGTACACGTGTGTACGCGCGCATACGCGGCAGCGTGCCACCGCTCCTTCAGCCGCGGTAGACCGCTTGCGGCCACAACGCGTCGCGTACGGTGGGGCTCATGGGCAACGACCGCAGAGTGCGCAGGCTGACCGTCGGTGACGACGTGTGGCTCTGGTCGCTCAGGCACGGGCACCGCGACGGGACCTGCCGCAAGGCGCTCTCGCTCACGCGTGAGGGGACGGGCGTGCGGCTGCGGATCGAGTTCCGGGACGGGCCTGGACGGATCGTGTCCGGAGGCTACTGGGACGCGGGTTCGGTCGGCGTCCGCGGCGGCGACTGGCTGAATCTGCACGAGCCCGGCGCCGTACGGCAGTTGCTGGACGAGGCGCTGGCGGCCGGGTTCACGGCGCCGGCCGAGATCGACGGCTGGCAGCTCTTCGACGCGCTGGTGGGGCGTACCGCTGCCGCGTCAGGACCAGCGGCCGGTACGGCCCAGTAGCAGCGCGGCGGCCGCCGTGCCGGCCGTGGAGGTGCGCAGGACGCTCCGGCCCAGTCGGTACGGCTTCGCGCCCGCCTCCGCGAAGGCGGCCAACTCCTCCGGGGACACGCCCCCTTCGGGTCCGACCACGAGCACGATGTCGCCGGTCGCGGGGAGCGCGGCGGTCGCCAGGGGCTCGGCACCCTCCTCGTGGAGGACGGCAGCGAAGTCGGCGTCGGCGAGAAGCTGCCCGACCTGCTTGGTCGTCGCGGCGTCCGCAACCTCCGGGAAACGGAGGCGGCGGGACTGCTTGCCCGCCTCACGGGCGGTGGCGCGCCACTTCGCGAGGGACTTCGCGCCGCGGTCGCCCTTCCACTGGGTGATGCAGCGGGCGGCGGCCCACGGCACGATCGCGTCGACGCCGGTCTCGGTCATGGTCTCCACGGCGAGTTCGCCACGGTCGCCCTTGGGCAGTGCCTGGACGACGGTGATACGCGGCGCGGGCTCGGGCTCGTGGCGGAGCTCGGTGACGGTGACGTCGAGCCGGTCCTTGCCCTCGACGGCGGCGACGGCGCCGTAGCCCCCGGTGCCGCGCCCGTCGGTGAGGACGATCTCCTCGCCGACCCGGAGGCGGCGTACGGAGACGGCATGCCGGCCCTCGGGACCGTCGAGGGTGACGGTGCCGGCGTGGACGTGGTCGACGAGGAAGACGGGGGCGGTCATGAGGCGTCCCGCAGGGCGAGGGCGGCGCTCGCGGCGTGCACCTCGGCGGCGAGGACCTCGACGAGCCGCCCGGCGGGCAGTTCGCGGGCCAGGCGGTGGCCCTGCCCGGCCCAGAGGGCCATGCCCTGCGCGTCGCCCGCCTTCGCGGCGGCCTTGCGCAGACCGGAGGTGAGGTGGTGGACCTCGGGGTAGGCGGCGGGGGCGTACGGCCCGTGCTCGCGCATGAAACGGTTGACGAGCCCGCGGGCGGGACGGCCCGAGAAGGCGCGGGTCAGCTCCGTCCTGGTGAACAGCGGGTTGGTCATCGCCTGCTTGTGCAGCGCGTTCGCGCCGGACTCGGGGCAGACGAGGAACGCGGTGCCGAGCTGGGCGGCGTCGGCCCCGGCGGTGAGGACGGCGGCGATCTGGCTGCCGCGCATGAGCCCGCCGGCCGCGATCATCGGAAGCTGCACGGACTCACGGATCAGCGTGATCAGGGCGAGGAGCCCGATGCCGCTGCCGTCGGTGCCGGGGTCGTCCCGGTGCGAGCCCTGGTGACCGCCGGCCTCGAGGCCCTGTACGCAGATGGCGTCGGCGCCCGCGTTCTGGGCGGCCTGGGCCTCGTCGGGCGTGGTGACGGTGATGACGGTGAACGTGCCGGCGCGCTTGAGGGCGGCGACGGTGTCCTGGGTGGGGCAGCCGAAGGTGAACGACACGACGGGCACGGGGTCGTCGCGCAGGATGGCCAGCTTGGCCTCGTAGCCGTCGTCCCGTCCGGCCTCGGGGTCGCCGAGCGGGGTGTCGTACCAGCGCGCCTCGCCGGCGAGCTGATGGCGGTAGACGTCGACGGTGGCCGGGTCGGCGTAGTGCGGCTGCGGCATGAAGAGGTTGACCCCGAAGGGGCGGCCGGTGAGCCCGCGGACCTGTTTGATCTCCTGGTACATGCCGTCCGCGGTCTTGTACCCCGCGGCGAGGAAACCGAGCCCGCCGGCCTCGCTCACCGCGGCGGTGAGCTGGGGGCAGGAAGCGCCACCGGCCATGGGGGCCTGCACGATCGGGTGACGACAGAGATCGGTCAGCGCGGAGGACATGCCCGCATCGTGCCACGTCCCACGGCCCTGACCGAACCCCACCCTCCTCGGTATGCCCGCGCGCCCACGCCCACGGCGCCTCGGGCACGCGGGCCCGTCGGCCTGACGGGGTGGACCCACACCCATGGCTCCTTCGGCGCAGAGGTACCGACGGGCCCGACGGGGCGAGCCCACACCCACAGGCGCCCGGCACCGGGTGTTGTGCCCACCCGTTCCTCCCCCAGGACTTCGTCCTGGGGGACCCCACGCGGAACGCATGCCCGCAACGGATGGGCGTGCAGGTACCCCTGGTCCGCGGCGCGAAGCGCGCGGCGCGGGGCGGGGGCCGTCAGGCCCCATAAGCCTCCCCGGAAGGGGGCTGAGGGAAGGCAGGCACGTCACGCCTGCGGAGCCCATTCCCACAACCTTCTGGTCCACGCCGCGAAGCGGGCGGCGGGCGGCGGGCGGCGGGCGGCGCCAGGGTGGCTCGCGCCGCGAAGCGCGCGCGGCGGGCCGGGGTGGGGGGCCGACAGGCCCCATGAGTCTTCGCCGACAGGGGGCTGGGGGCGGAGCCCATTCCCACAACCCTCTGGTCCGCGCCGCGAAGCGGGCGGCGGGCGGCGGACGGCGGACGGCGGGCGGCGGGCGGCGGGCGGCGGGCGGCGGGCGGCGGGCGGCCCAGGGTGGCCCGCGCCGCGAAGCGCGCGGCGGGCCGGGGTGGGGGGCCGACAGGCGGGCATGAGTCTTCGCCGACAGGGGGCTGGGGGCGGAGCCCCCAGTTACGGGAAGGGGCGGGGTGGGGGACCGAGCCAGAAACCTGACCAATCTTCGAATATCGCCCGCGCTCAACC
>NZ_JBSFDW010000018.1:0-109040 GCF_053594115.1 Streptomyces sp. NPDC001970
GACCCCGGCCAGCTACCTCGCCGGACTCCACTTACGCGGCGCCGTCATCTGGCTCCGCAGCCTCACATGAAGATCTCAACTCGGCACAGTCCCTAGCAGCAGAAGTCACACCACAACTAACGATCAACTACTGGCGCAGGACACTAGCGCTGTGCGGGCCGCGGGAACGGGCGCAGCAGAAATCCGCTATGGCTTCGGCGTTTCTCAGGGTGGTGTCAACCACCAAGATGAGGTGTCACCTATCTCGAAAAGTCGCACTGCGGGCCAACTCCGACGCTCAGCGGGGCCAACTCAAGCGCTAAAGGGCCAAGTGAGGCGCATAGTCGCAGATCCCCAACTCATTGCAGGCAGGCGCAGAGTTTCAACATGCTGACTTGACAGGGAACGCCAGACCGGCGGTGCCACAGCACCACGACGGCCGCCCGCGGTGATCAACTCCGGTACTTCGGAGGTCTTGGCCCGGCCCACAACCAGCGGCAGCTCAGGGGTGTAGCCCTCCCTCTTAACCGGGTCCCGCGTGGTTGAGGTATACGTGAACCCTACGAGGGTCCAACAAGTGGGCATTGGCGAGAAACCACCTGGCTGGAATCCCTCTTGTGAGCTGCGAGTCCCGCCACGAGCCTCGTGATCCATGAAGATGCCCAGGAAGCTGGCCACGATAGGCACGGCAACCGCTGCCCTCGTCGGCACAATGACTGTCATGACCCCCTCAGCATCCGCTACGTCCGCCAACGGATGCCTTTACCCTCGGGTCTGCTTCTACCTCACCGCCAGCAACTGGAACGCTGGAGCACCCACCGCCGCGTACCAGGACGTCACCAGCTACTACCAGAACCTCGGCTCCGGCAGCCGGGGCGCAGACTTCATACAGAACACCCGCAACGACGATCGGGCGTATATCCGCTGGGTCTACAACGGTACAACCCAGTACTACTGCCTCCCGCCGAACCAGAGTGTCCAGTTCTCTTCGTCGGTGACTGTGACCGGCATCAGGATCGACTCGGCGGCCACCTGCCCGTAGGTGAACGACACCGCAACGTGAACCCTGCTGTCCGAACTGAGGGCGGCGGGGTTCACGCATGCTGCCGTGTCAAGCGTGGTGGCGACCCCTGCTGCCCGCGCGCTATCCGTAGAGCTCGATGACCACCAACCCTCCGCCGCCCGCCTCGCCAGGCATTGCCCCGCCGAACGACAGTGCGCCGCCCGCGCCTCCGCCATATCCACGCGTGGCGCTTCCGGGCGCCTCGCCCGCCCGCCCGTTCCCGCCGTGGCCCATGCAGGACTCACCTCCGGCACCCGAGACGCCGTTCACGCCGTTCAGCCGGAGCGAGGTGCCGCCACCGGTCGCATGGTCCCCAGTGCCGGGGCCGGAGACACCGGATGATGCGTCCGGAACTGTCGAGGGGTCGAAACATTGCTGTCTCCAGGCCCGCCGGGGACGATGACGAACCCGCAGAAGCTGGAGGAGTCTCCAGCCCCGCCGGCGGTGGTCGGCGATCCTGCAGCACCCCCCGCGCGTGCCAGAACCCGCTGATCAGATGCTGACCATGCCGCCCCGCCGTCGCGGCCGGTGAATTCGGCGTCAGCATCGCCGCGTTCGTCGGCCTTGTGCTCAAGCACGACCGCCAGCGCCGTTGATCACAGCGCCTCGGGCGGCAACGTCGGTGCCCCGGCTGTCGTACGGTCGCCAGCGTGCCGCCTCCCTCCGTTCGAGCGAGGGTCGCCTCGCCTCCCGCCTGGGAGTCTCGGAAAGAAGACAGAGTCTCTTGTTGACTAGACAGTCAGGTTGTGGCGTGTCAGGGTGATTCACACCAACGGACCGTGCACTGAACAGAGTTAGGGAAGATCGTGGCTCAGGGCCAGCAGTTCATCCACGTGCCCGTACCAGCCCAGCACGTCACTCGCGTCTACGCTCTCCTCGCCCAACTCGACCTGAAGGAGGGCGAGATGACAAACCCACTGCCCGGTGGCACTCAGGGTGCCGACCCGGACGGCACCTGGCCAGTGGTCGAGTGGTCCGTTGAGGACTTCAAGTCTCTGATCGCGACGGACCTGCCTTCCGTGCAGCGCGTCGCGGCGATGCTCGACATGCTCGCTGCGGAACCGGAGCAGTCGTACAGCACTACCGCCGTCGTGGAGCGCCTCAATTTCGACCGCGGCCAGATCAAGGGGGCACTGTCTGCCTTCACTCGGCACCTGCACGCGCACTACGAGCGTGGCAACTGGCCGATGAAGTGGGAGTGGGGCACCGACCCGGACTCCACGTACGAGGCCGAGGCATTCTACCGCCTGGACGAGGTCAACGCCGCTCGCTGGCAGAAGGCCCGGACCACGGCGTAGTGCACACACCGCGGTTGGTTGGTCCCGGTGTCGTACCGAGTCCACACCGCCGCGTACCTGTCTCCGCTACCGCGTCGGCCGTACGGGTCGATCCGGCGCCGGCCGCGGGTGGCGGCGCGCCGCGTACGTCCACGCTGGATGCCCGTACGGCAGGTGACCGCACGGGCATCGCGCAATGTCGCCCGGTGGCCCTAGGTGACCAGCGACCACTTCTGGTTGCCGGCGCCCGTGCAGGTCCAGATCTGCGTCGGCGTCCCGTCCGCCGGATTGTTGTCCAGCACGTCCAGGCACTTGTTCGCCGCCAGATTGACCACGTCGTTGGTCGACGCGTTGTACGCCCATCTCTGTGCGCCCGTGCCGTTGCAGTCCCACAGCTGGACGCGGGTGCCGTCCGCCGTGCCCGCGGCCGCCGCGTCGAGGCACTTGCCGAGCGCCCGGACGGTGCCGTCGGTGCCCACCGTCCAGCGTTGGGCAGCGGTGCCGTTGCAGCCGTAGAGCTGCACCGGCGTGCCGTTGGCGGCGTTGGCGCCGGCGACGTCCAGGCATTTGCCCGCGAGGCCCCTGAGCGTTCCGCTCGTGCCCCCGCCGCCGTCGGAGGTGGTGACGCGTACGTAGTCGACGACGAGCTGCTGGGGGAAGACGGTCGAGCCGTCCGGGTCGCCGGGCCAGTAGCCGCCGACGGCGAGGTTGAGGATGAGGAAGAAGGGCTTGTTGAAGACCCACTGCCGGCCGCCGAGGTCGGCGGGGGTGCGGCGCTGGTAGACGTTGCCGTCCACGGACCAGGTGATGGAGTCGGGTGTCCAGTCGACGGCGAAGGTGTGGAAGGCGTCGGCGAAGGCCTGGCCGCCGGGCAGGGAGTAGGCGGCGCCGATGCCGCCGCTGCCGAAGTAGCCGGGGCCGTGGAGGGTGCCGTGCACGGTGCCCGGCTCGAAGCCGACGTTCTCCATGATGTCGATCTCGCCGCTGTTCGGCCAGCCGACATCGCCGATGTCGCTGCCGAGCATCCAGAACGCGGGCCACATGCCTTGGCCGCGCGGGACCTTCATCCGGGCCTCGACGTGCCCGTAGGTCTGGGTGAAGCGGCCCGCCGTGTTCAGCCGGGCGGAGGTGTACTCGCACCGGCCGTACCAGCACGGGTAGTTGCCGGGGTTCTCGCGGCGGGCCGTGATGACCAGCTGGCCCTGGCCGTTGAGCGCGGCGTTGGCGTTGCCCGCGGTGTAGTACTGGCGCTCGTGGTTGGCAACGTTGTCGCCGGTCTCGATCTGCCACTTGGAGCCGTCGACGGCGGCTCCGGCGGGACCGTCGAAGTTGTCCTCGAAGTTCACGGCCTGAATCGTGGGGGTGGGAGCCGCCGTTGAGCTGGGCGCCCAGCTCAGTGCGGCGGTCAGCGCCGCGACCGTCAGGGCGATGGCGCGGAACGGGCGCCTGTGCATCCGTAACGGGCGCCTGTGTATGCGGAGTGACATGGGGGGTGCCTCGATTCCTGGTGTGGGGACGCCAACCGGGCCGGGGGAGCGGTGGTTGGCGGTCGTGCACTGGTTGGCGGGAATTCCGGCGCTGGTCTGTACCAGCCTTCAGGGAGTGAACCCTCTTGATGGGGCCCTGTCAACGCGTGCGGCGAGGTGTACGCGTCGGCGAAAGGTCCGGGCAGCCGAGCTCCCCGCGCAGTCGTGGGCGACGTGCTGAGAGCGCTCTCCGGAGGTGGTGTACCGCCCCCACCCCACAGAGGCAACCGAAGGCGGGCGAATCCGGCGCCACGGACCCGGGCGATGCCCGGTGTCGTCCGCCGTGGCCGGGCACCTGGAGTGCAGACTCGTCGGGACGGCCGCGAAGGGGACGTCATGAGAGGGAGATGCGGCATGCGACAGGCGCAGGTGAGCGACGGACCGCCCCTCCCGGAACACCGTGAACGATGAATCGACGAAACGATGAGTCGACAGGCGGCCGACCCGTCGACACACCGGCGGAGCCGGGTGCGGCGGTGCTGCCCGAGAAACAGGTCGTACGCCTCCTCGCGGTGCTCACGGCGGCGGCCGGCAGCCTGGATGCCGTGTGCGTGGCGGGGCTTGACGGGGTGTTCGCCAGCGTCATCACCGGCAACCTCGTGCAACTCGGTCGTGCCCTCGTGGCCCTGGACGGCCGACTGGCGGCGGGCGCGACGGTGGCGGTCGGGTGCTACGCCCTGGGCGTTGCGGCCGCCACTGCAGGGCTGGGCCGTCGCGGTGCGGGCTGGTACCGGCGAACAAGCCTGATCGTGACGGCCGAGCTGGCACTGCTCGCCGGTGTGGCCGGCGGGTGGCCGGCCACCGACGGGCACCCCGGCGCCGACGCCACCATGCTCCTTCTCGCGGCGGCCGGCGCCGCGATGGGAGTGCAGAGCGCGGTGACGAACAGCTCCGGTGTGCGGGGGGCGTCGACCACCTACCTGACCGGTACGTTGACGGGTCTCGCCCGCGCCCTCGGCGGCGAGCCGCACCGGTTCGCCGCCGCGGCCGCCGCCCGGTTGGCGGCGTTCCTGTGCGGCGCCACGGCCGGCGCCCTGCTGCTGCGGTTCGCGCCCTTGTGGGCGCCGGTCCTGCCGATGGTGCTGGTCGCCGCCGTCGTGGTGACCGCAACGGCATTCATTCGTGAACGGGTGGAGGAGCGCGGCTGATCAGCAGGAGCGGTTCCTGTGGACACCGATGCGGAACACCGCCCCGCACCACCCGGACCGCCACCCGCGGCGCACGTCGGCGGACCGCTTGGGCACACGGCGCCTTCGTGCGCCGTGTCCGTCCCTGCCCCGGTTACTTTTCTTGCACTCGACAGGTGAAACCCTCAAGGGGAGTGCGCCATGTGGCACGACATGCTGACGGTCCAGGTGCCGATCGCGGAGAAGGTGCTGAGGACCGTCCTGGTATACGCGCTCATCGTCCTGCTGTTCCGGTTCACGGGGAAGCGGGGCCTCGCCAACCTGAGCACGTTCGACTTCGTCGTGATCTTCCTGCTGTCGAACGTCGTCCAGAACGCGATCATCGGCCCTGACAACAGCGTTCTGGGCGGAGTGGTGGGTGCGGTCACTCTCGTCACGGTCAACGCCGCACTCAACCGACTGCTGGCCACGAGCGAACGGGCCGCCCGCCTGTTGGAGGGGACGTCGACGACCGTCATCAAGGACGGCAGGATCGTCCCGAGTGCCGCCAGACACCTCGGTCTCAGGGCAGGAGAACTCGACCATGCCGTGCGTGGCCAGACCGGCACCACCATCAGCAGTGTGGCGCTCGGCCGCCTGGAACCCGACGGACGTCTCCTCATCGCACTGCGGCCGGAGGAGGAGAGGGTGACCCGTGCGGACATCGCCTCTCTCGACACACGGCTGGCCGCGATGGAACAGCTCCTGCGCTCGCACCCCGGCGGCACGCAGGGAAGTGGGCATTGACCTTCAACTCCCGGACCCGGGTGCGGGCGGGTGCGCCCCGGCGTTCTCACCGACCCTCGCGGGGATCACCACGAGGGTGGCACCGGATTCACCCCGGTCCGCCTCCGGACGTCACCCGGCGGCCGGCGGTGACGACGTCTCCAGGGCCACCACGGCCTCACTCGTGTACACCAGGAAGGTCAGCGTCTCCTGGAAGTACAGCCGTATGCTCCTGTCGTCGTGCGATACGTAGCCGATGGACACGTCCTGGCCGAGGCACAGCTCGAAGTCGCCGCCCCGCGTGGACACCAGAAAGGCCCCGTCGATGGCGGGCGCCCAGATGATCTCGCCGTCCAGCAGCCGCGCGAGGTGCTTGATGATGGGGTAACCGTAGTCGGAGGTCTCGCTGACTGCGGTGTACGCCTCGGCGCTGAGCGCCAGCATGTACTCGCCGCCGACACCCGCCAGCCGCAGTGCGGTCATGGCCTGGCTGATGGCGTTCGGGTACTCGCGTACCTCGGCCGGCAGGGTCAGGGCGGGGTTCGAGGAGCTCTCGCGCAGGCCGGCGATGCCCGCGGCGGCATAACCTTCGAACACCGCACGGTCCTCGGCGAACGCAATCTGCCGGGCAGCGTCCTTGACCGGCTGCCAGTCCGCGTCCTTGGCCCCGCGTGCGACGTCGTCGACCTGTCGGCGATCGACGGTGAAGGGAACGCGGAGCTCCACGATCGGCTGCGCGCAGCGGACGTGGGCGATGACCCCCTCGGCCGGTGCGTCCACGCCATCCAGATGCCCGGTGCCCACCGCGGACAGCTCGAGGCCGCCCTGCTCGGGAACGTCGACGATCCGTCGCCCGGCCACATGGCGCTTGAACGTACGTCGCGCCTCCTCCTCCAAGTCGGCCCAGGCGGCAGTGGAGATGGGCGCCAGTTCACGGTGCAGGTTGTTCATCGGCGGTGCTCGCCTTCATGTCGCCGATCCTCAGGGAAACGTCCGAGGGGCGCGCTCCGGCGTCGGACACCGTCGCCGTGTGGGCCTCGGAGTACGCGCCCGTGCCGGGCGGATCGGGAAGATTGTCGAGGAAGTCGGTGGTCGGCACGTAGAACAGCGAACCGGTGACCGGGGTGGAGAAGTCCAGGATGCGGTCGTGGGACGCCGGCGGCTCGCCCAGGAACATGCGCTCCAGCATCGTCTCGGTCACTGCCGGGGTATGGGCGTACCCGATGAAGTACGTACCGAATTCGCCCTGTCCGACGCTCCCGAAGGGCATGTTGTCCCGAAGGATCTCGTGCTTCGTCCCATCGGGATCGACGACAGTGGTCAGCGCGACATGGGAATTGGCCGGTTTGATCTCGTCGTCCAGTTCGATGTCGGACAGCTTCCTCCGGCCGATCGCCATCTCCTGCGCTTCCACCGGCAGGGCGTTCCACGCCTGCAGATCGTGGAGGTACTTCTGCACGATCACATAACTGCCTCCGGTGAACTGCGGGTCCTCGTTGCCGACCAGGACCGCCGCGCTCGCCGCCGGCCCCACCGGGTTCTCGGTTCCGTCGACGAATCCGAGCAGGTCACGCATGTCGAAGTACATGAACCCCTGCACCTCGTCGCGCACCGTGACGGCGCCCTGAAGACGATCCATGATCTCGGCGGCCAGGCCGAAGCACAGATCCAGCCGCTCGGCACGGATATGGAAGAGCAGGTCACCGGGCGTCGACACCGCGCGGTGCCTGGCTCCGACCAGTTCCCGAAAGGTGTGCAGCTCCGCCGGGCGCGGCCCGGCGAACAGGCGCCCCCACACCTGTGATCCGATGCCGGCGACACAGCTGAGCTTCCCGTTGGTTGCCCGGAAGCCGACGGCCCGCTGCAGTCCCGTCAGGTCGGACAGCAGCTTCCGCACCGCGGGCTCGCCCCCTGGATCGACCGTCATCACCAGAAAGATCGCCGCAGCCGTCAGGGGGGACAGCACAGTCTGGGGAACCGGCTCCTCGGGGAGTCCGGCCATGGCCACACCTCTTCCCGGTCGTCGCGAGCGGGGCCCGCCGGCACGGTCGAAGTCGGCGCATGTCCCCTCGCGCTCCCCACCGCCCCGGTGCACATACCTCGGTCGACGACGTGGAGGAACCCGAAGGGAAACGCCCCTTTCACTGTAAGACGGGTACTCCGGCACCTGCCACCGCAGCCCGGGCCTGCCGTTGTCCGTACGCGTCGGGCGAGCCCGAACGGTGGCCCTGAAGGCGGCGGCGCCGCGGCACGCCACTGCCGACCCAGGTGCGCGAAACGGTGCGGGAAACGGGGTGCGGGCCGGGGTAGTAGCGTGGCGCGATGACCGCGCCACCCGATCCGCTCTGCCGAGCCCTGGGCCATCCCGGCGATCCGCCGTTGCGGCCGCTGCCCCGGCCCGCGGAGCAGCTCCTGTACCGCGTGCAGGCACCGCCGCGCCTGGCCGCCCATCTGCGGGCCGTCCACGATGTCGCGCACCGACTCGTCGTGTGGGTGGCCGACCGGTATCCGCACCTCGACGTCGACCGCGAGGCCGTGCTCTTCGGGGCGGCCACGCACGACATCGGCAAGACCGTGCACATCGCCGAACTCTCCGGACCCGGAGCCCTGCACGAGGAAGCCGGGCGGCAACTGCTCCTGGACCACGGCTTCGCCCCGCACCTGGCCCGGTTCGCCGGGACGCACGCGTCGTGGACGGCCCCGGATGCGACCCTCGAGGACCTGCTGGTCAGCACGGCCGACAAGATATGGAAGAACAAACGGGTCCCGGATCTCGAAGACCTGGTGATCGCACGGCTCGCCGAGTCGACCGGCCGGGCGCGCTGGGAGGAGTACCTCGCCCTCGACGAACTGCTGGGCGCCATCGGTGAGGGCGCGGACCAGCGGCTGGCCTTCCAGGCGTCGTTCCCGGTGCGCGCCTGAGGCTCGGGGCATCCGGACGGCGACGACCGTGCCCGGCAGTGCCGCCCGGGACCCCGACCGGGTCGGCCGGTGCCAGGTCGTGGGCGAAGCGGCGGGCCTCGGCGAGGCTCTGTTCGGCGATCGACTCGGCGGTGCGGACATGGCGGCGTGCGGTCGCCAGGTCCGCGTCCCGGGTGCGGTCGGCGGTTCGTCACAGCATCTGCAGGCTGGGCGACGGTACACACACGGGTTCGCGCCCGCGCCGCCCGGGCGGCCGGCCCCGGCCTACTGCGGCCGTGCGCCCGGTTCGCCCAGCGCGGTCCTCAGCCGGGCGATGTCCTCGGCATCCTTGGCCCGCCTCGGCAGGCCGGGAACCCACACCGGCATCATCTTCTTGATCTCGATCTGGGCCTCGGGGCTGACGACGGCACACCGCAGCGCACCGATACGCCCGGGCTCCGCGTCGAGCATTCCCTCCGGCCAGGGCGCACCGGCCCAGGGGCCTCCCGCGACCACCGGGCGCCCCGTCACGTCCTCGGCGACGAACGTGAAGCTGCTGTCCAGGCCGTCCTTGGCGAAGTCGACCTGCAGATCCGGGGGTGGCCCGGGCACCGGTTCGAAGCCGCGCCGCAGCAGTCCGTCGGTCAACTCGGCGGCGTGCTCCGCCCGGACGAACCAGTCGATGTCCTCGTGGTCGCGAGTGATCTCGCCGAGGTAGAAGTCCATGGCCCAGCCCCCGCGCAGCCACACGGCGACACCGAGGGCATCGGCCAACTGCGTCACCTCGGAGATGAGGCGCAGCTGCCGGTCGGCGCGTGTCACGTCCACAGCCGAGCAGGCTATGCGGCGGCCGCGCGGGGCGTCGAGCCCATGACCGATGTGAGCAGTGGCACCACCGCCGCATCGGGCCGTTCGCCGGGCGGTTTCTACCGCGTCGCCGGCCGGGTCGCCGCGGTGACCAGTTCCGTGAGCGCCGCGGCCAGCGCGGTGATGCCGGGACCCGCGGGGCCGCCGGGCTCGTGCATATAGACGTCGCGGCGGATCTCGATCATCAGCGCGCTGACCCGGTGGTCCATGCCGTAGTGCTCCAGCGGCACGTAGGTGCCCGCGAAAGGGCTGTCGATGCCCGTGCCGCCGAAGCCCGCGAACGCCTTTTCGGCGAGGCCGAGAAGGGAGGCCGGTGTGTGGAAGGGGTCGGTTCCGAGGCAGATCGGCGGGCGCGGTCCTTCGCCGTGGAGTTCGTACGGCAGCGGCTCGGTCGGATACGAGTGGACGTCGATGACCACTGCTCGGCCGGTGGCGGCGAGCCGGTCGGCCACCGCCGCCGTCATCGCGTCGGCGTACGGACGGAAGTAGCGGTCGATCAGGGGCTGCGGGTCGGTGTCTGCGGACCGGAGCGGCCGGCGGTGCGTGGTCCGGGTGTACACCGCGCCCATGCCGACGGCGAGCATCTCCTCGCGCTCGTCGGGGAATCGCTCGGGGTCGACGACGAGGCGCGAGAGGCCATTGACGAACCGCCAGGGCGTGAGCGGTGCGGCCTCGGCGGCCGCGGCGGCGAGTTCGGCGGTGTGGGCGTCGGTGATGTGGTCCAGTTCGCGTTCCAGCGCTCGGTCGTCCAGGACGATTCCTCGGCGGACCGCCTCGGGGACGGCCCGGGAGGAGTGCGGGACATGGAGGAGGACGGGGGAGTCGTCGGCGCCGGGGAGCAGGTGGAAGGGCCGGGGCGTCTCGTTCATGGGTGGTGGTGTCCTCTTCTTGGCGCGATGCGGCTGCTGGTTCTGTAGTCGAATTCTCGTCCGAGTCGTATTCAGGCCACCCTTCGCCGGGCCCTTCCGTGGATTGTCATGTCCACTTACCGTGGCCGGGGTCCACTGCCAGTGGATGCGGACAACGGGGGAACGGGGGAAGGGCGATGCTGTCCATGCGCGCAAGGGGGGCCCGGGCAAGGGCACGGGCACTCATCCTAGGGGCGGCGTTACTGGCGCTGCCTGCGACAACGGTGGTGCCGGTGGCCGCGGTCACGGCCGACGCGGAAGGGGTGAGCCAGGAGAGAGACACGCTCGGGCACGGCGACGAGCGGCAGGACCGGCCGTATCCCAACATCGACGTACGCGGAGACACCCGCGTCCCGCCCGAGGCCGCACAGCTGCTCGCGGCGCAGGAGTTGGACGGGGCCGCCGTGCGCTGGGGCCGGTACGGCACGCCGCGAACGGTGTCGCCGCTCGGGAAGGACAAGGCGCTCGGCGCCGCCAGGAGCGGTGACCCGCAGGCCCTCGCCCTCGCGTATCTCCGTGAGCACGCAGGCCTGTACGGGCTCTCCGCGTCCGACCTCGAAGGCCTGGAGATCGTCAAGTCGTACCGTACCAAGCACAACGGGGTACGGCACGTGTTCATCGGGCAGACCGACCGGGGCGTCCCCGTGCACGGTGCCCGCCTCCAGGTCGCGGTCGACAAGGACGGCCGGATCCTCACCGCCACCGGCAGCCTCGTTCCCGGGGCGCGCGCCGGCGCAACCGCCGGGCTGGACAAGGGCGCTGCCGTGAAGCGCGCCGCGGGCGCCGTCGGTACGGAGGAGCCGCGAGGGACCGTCACCGCAGTGCGCGTCACCTTCCCGCTCGCGGACGGCACTGCCCGGCCTGCCTGGCGGACCACGCTCACCGCCCGGAACGGGCATCTGTACGACACGGTCGTCGACGCCGCGGACGGCAGGATCCTGCTCCGCAACGACCTCACGCACAACGAGGGGCCGGAGGGCCGCGTCTTCACCGGGCAGAACCCGACGACGGGAGCCGCCACCGTCGTGCCTTTCAGCGGGCTCGGCCGGTCCTGGGTGTCCGGGCGGGTCACCACCGGCAACAACGCCGAGGTGTCACACAATCCGGACGGGCAGGAGTCACTCGGCTACCAGCCGCAGACCCCGGCCGCGGGCGACCCGGCGTACCAGCACTTCACCTACACCTTCACCGACGCGTTCCGCAGCAGCGGGGGCACGGACCTCACGACGGACCGGGACGCGGTCGTCACGCAGGCCTTCTACTACACCAACCGCATGCACGACTTCCTCTACGGGCTCGGGTTCGACGAGGCATCCGGCAACTTCCAGGAGGACAACCTCGGGCAGGGCGGCGCCGGCGGCGACCGTGTCCAGGTGTACGTCGACTTCAACGCCAACGGGGACGACGCCTGCAACGCGAACTTCGGCACCCCGGCGGACGGCCAGAACCCGACCATGCGGCTCTTCGTCGGCCGGGCCTCGTGCGGCAACCACAACACGCATCGCGGGATGAACGGCGACACCGTCGCCCACGAGTACAGCCACGGACTGTCGAACCGGCTCGTCGGCGGCGGCGACATGGGCGACGGCGAGCAGACCGGAGCCCTCGGGGAGGGCTGGAGCGACGCGGTTGCCACGTCGATGTGGAGCGACCCGGTCTACGGCGAGTACAACAACGGCGAGCCGACGGGTGTGCGCCGTGTCGCCTACGACAACAGCACGCTCACCTACGGCGACCTGTGCGACGACGGCTCGTGCCAGGTCCACGACGACGGCGAGATCTGGGCCACCGCCATGTGGGACATGCGTACCGCGCTGATCGGGGCCCACGGCGCGGCGGGTGGCAAGCAGCGGCACGAACAGCTCATGGTCGACGGGATGAAGCTGACCCCGTCCGCACCGGACTTCCTCGACGCCCGCGACGGCATCCTCGCCGCGGACCGCGCCACGTACGGCGGCGCCGACCAGTGTCTGCTGTGGGGCGTCTTCGCCCGGCGTGGCATGGGCGCGAGCGCCACGTCGCCCAGCCAGGACCAGGCCGATCCGGCCACCGACTTCCCCGCCGGCTGCCGGCCCACCGCCGACGCGGGCGGCCCGTACACCACCCGGGAGGGCACGGACGTACGGCTCGACGCGAGCGGCAGCACCAGCCCCGGTGGAGGCGGGGCGTATGCCTGGGACTTCGACGGCGACGGCGCCTACGACGACGCCACGGGCGTCAACCCGGTGTTCGACCGCGTCGGCCGGGACGGCACCTACACCGTGGGCCTGCGGGTCTCCAACGCCGCCGGAGCCGGCACGGACACCGCCACCGTGACCGTCACCAATGTCGCGCCCGCGATCAGCTTCACCGTCGCCGGGCCGCGCGAGGAGGGCGGGAAGCTCACGGTCAGCGGCACCGTCACCGACCCCGGCTGGCTCGACCCGCTCACCGCCACCATCGATCCCGGTGACGGCAAGCCCGTACCCCTGCCGGGGCAGTTGGAGAACGACCGGCCGGACGCCACCTTGACCTTCAGCCGGCAGATCGTCTTCGGCGACAACGGCACCTTCACCGTGAAGGTGTGCGGCAGCGACGACGACAGCACGACCTGCCGCGACGCCGAGATCACCGTGGCGAACGTCGACCCGAAGGCGGCGATCGACACGTCGGAGGCCGTTCAACTGGCCGGAGGCAGGACGCTCGTCGTGCACGCCGGCGAGGAGAAGACGTACGCCGCGCGAGTGACCGACCCCGGCAGCGACGACGAGACCATGACCTGGTCGTGGGGCGACGGCTCGCCGAACACCGCGACCACCTCGCTGGTCAACCCGCCGAACCCCGACCCGGCCCGCAGCCCGAGCGTCCAGCCGCGCGATGTGACGGACTCCCAGGCACACACGTACGACAAGGCGTGCCTGTACCAGCTGTCGTTCACCGCCCGCGACGACGACGCAGGCACCGCCTCCGACGGCGTCCCGCTGATCGTGCAGGGCAACGCGCCGCTGTCCCTCCTCGCCGACATCTGGTACGTCAAGTACCTGACCGGGGACCTCACCGGGCTCGGCAAGGAGCGGCTCGACTGCTATCTGAAGATCGTCGAGCACTCGAGCGCGGTCTTCTCGGAGGTCGTCGACGTGTCCACGCAGGAGAAGGCGGCGAGCACGCTCTTCCTCACGCTGCTGAACCCCAAGCGCGCCCTCGACCGCCAGCTGCTCGCCGCCTGGCTGAACTTCGCCAACGGTGCCTTCGACGCCGACGAGCTGGTCGACACCGACGGTGATCTGAAGGCGGACACCCCGTTCCTGGAGGCGGTGCAGAACGCCGAGAAGGTACGCCTGGACCCGAACGCGACCAGTGCCGCACTCGCCAGGCAGGCATCCATCCTGACCTGCATCAACGTGCCGCTCGTATGACGAAGGCACGCGCGCTGTGTGCGGTCGCCGCCGCCCTGCTCCTGGGGGTGGCGGCGACCGCCTGCACGAGCCGGTCCCCGGACGACCCGGCTCAGGGCAGCACCTCCGTGCGGCCGACCTCCGACGCGTCGACGCCTTCGCCGACGGCAGTCCCGCCGTCCCCTTCGGATTCGGGTTCGCCGCCGGGCTCGCCCTCGGATCCGCCTTCTCCGTCGTCAGCCGCCCCGCCGCCGACCGTTCTCACCGAGGCCGACAGCGGGCTGACCTTCACGCTCACGGTGGGAGCAGTGGTGCCGCTGCGACTCGACAGCCGCCTGCGGTGGGAGACCCCTTCGACCGACGGCAGCGCCGTCACGCTCGTACCCGTCGCGTACGAGTCCGACCCCGGCTACCGCGAGTGGGAGCTCCGCGCCGAGCGCCCGGGCGAGACTGTCGTACGCACGACCGGCACGGGCCGGTCCGGTACGCGGGAGCTGCGCATCACCGTCCGCGTGAGGGGCTGACCGTCCAGGCGGCGCGGGGTGCGGTGCTGGCCGGTGCCGTGACGGGCGTCCGGTGTGTCCGTCCTCAAGTGCCCCCTACGCCCTGTGGCGTGGGGGACCCCCAGACGGGCTGGGTGCGGCTGCTGTCGGTGGGTGGGGGTCGGGGCCCCTCCGGGCTCGCCTCCTCGAAATCGGTGGGTACGGCGTCACCCGGCACCACCGCCCGATTTCTGCGGGGGCGACCCTGCACGGCCCCGCCCCCGCCGACCCCCGACTGCGGCCCGGTGGGTGGTACAAGCCACCGGGGTCAGCCCTCACGGGTGCGCCACCCGGGTGCGCGCAGGGGTCGTTAGGGACACTCGGAGGGCGTTTAGCTCTCTATTGCAGCTGTTTGTGTCGATCTGCGCTTCGGTCGGTTCGGGACTGCTGAGCTGGGTGGGGATGGTGGTGCAGGAGTCGCGGTGACGACGCCGTATTGGCAAAGCTGCTCCTGTCTCATCCCAGGATGCGCCGATGTGCGCCCTTCGCTTCTGGTGCGGGGTCCTCGCGCCCGGGCCGGCCGACAGGCTGCGCGGTTCTGCAGGATCATGGCTGAGCGTCGCCGCTGTCCCAGTGATCTGTCCGATGCCCGTTGGGCGTTGGTCGAACCGGTCCTGACCACGTGGCGGTCCGAGCGTCGCGGCCGGGGGCTGGACATCGGCCGGCCGCCCGACCACGACCTGCGGATCCTGCTGGACGCGGTCCTCTATGTGAACCGCACCGGCATCCCCTGGCGCTACCTCCCGCACGACTGTCCGCCCTGGCCCACCGTCTACGCCTACTTCGCCCGCCGGTAGGAGGAGGGCGTCTTCGACCAGCTCAACAGTCTGCTGAGGCGACAGCTGCGGCAACGTGAGGGCCGCGGGGTACCTGGGGGTGTACTACCGGGTTGAACCCTCCGCGCTGGCCGCGATGGGGCAGATGCTGCGGCACTACGGCGCCTGACAGCACCTACAGGCGGGGAGCGACGAGTACCGGGCCGCGGACGTTTTCATGGTCGGCTCCGTTCACCCGTGAGCGCATCGGCCGACACCACCGGGTGTGGCGCGGGTGTTCGGTGCCGGCCTCGGCGGCGCCCAGTGCGGCGCCCAGTGCGGCGCCCAGTGCGGATTCCAGGTCGCGGCCGCGGATCTGGGCTCATGATGACAACCGTAGGTTGTCAGTCACCCCCTGTGACAATCCCTCGTTGTCACTCGGTGCGGGGGCGCCGATGATGCGGCAGATGTCCGCCTCCGTGCAGCTGCTCGGGTCGATGACGGCGGCCCGTTCGCCCAGGCCCCGCAGGGCGGTGCGGGTCTTGCGCAGTTCGGTCATGCGGCGCTCGATGTCCGCGAGATGCTGCTCGATCAGGTCCGTGACGTGGGCGCAGGGCGCCTCGCCGGAATCACGCAGGGCCAGGATGGAGCGGATCTCTGCGAGGGTGAGCCCGGCCGACTGGGCGTCGCGGATGAAGGCGAGCCGATGCGCGGCCTGCGGCGGGTAGTCGCGGTAGCCGCCCGGTGTGCGCGGCGGCTCGGGCAGCAGCCCGGCGTCCTCGTAGAAGCGGATGGTCTTGGCCGTCAGTCCGCTCGCGGCGGCCAGTTCTCCGGTGCGCATACCGCCGAGGTTACGCCTTGACCTTCCAGTGCACTGGAAGGTCTAGCGTCGGTCCCACAGGTTCTGATCTGGGAGGACGATGCCATGCGCATCACCGTGCTGACCGTGCCCGACTGCCCCAACGCCCCGGTGATCGAGGAACGGATCGCCCGCGCGGCCGCGGGCCGCAGTGTGAAGGTGGAGCTGGTCGAGGTCGCTGATCAGGAGCAGGCGGCCCGGCTCGGGATGACCGGCTCGCCCACCGTCCTGATCGACGGCGTGGACCCGTTCGCCGTGCCGGGCGCACCCGCCTCCCTGTCCTGCCGCCTGTACCGGGGGGCGGACGGCCGGGTCGAGGGCGCGCCGAGCGTCGTCGAACTGCGGCATGTGCTGGATGCCGTGAACACCACCGGGGAATGCGAGTGCCCGCCGATGGATGCGGCCGGCCGCGGCGGCCAGGGCCGCCTCGCGCCGGTGGCCGGCGGGCTGCGCGCCGTCCAGCAAGCCGTGCTCCGCCATTTCGCGGCCACCGGAGGCGCACCTACGGCGGGCGAACTGGAAGCCGCGGCCGCCGCACACGGCCGCGGCGCCGCAGAGGTTCTGGCCGACCTGGCGGTGGAGGACTTCCTCACCCTCGACGACCACGGCCGCATCCGGGCCGCGTACCCGTTCTCCGCTGTGCCCACGGGCCACCGGGTCCGTCTCGCCAGTGGTATCGAGGTGTGGTCGATGTGCGCGGTGGACGCGCTGGGCATCCCGGACATGCTCGGTTCCGACGCCGTGATCACCTCCGCCGACCCGATCACCGGCGAGAGCGTCACCGTCACCTCCACCCGGGGCAGCATGACCTGGCAGCCTGCCACCGCAGTGGTCTACGTCGGCCAACGCTCCTGCACCGGCGCCGCTGCCGATGTCACCTGCGGGGCCCTGAACTTCTTCACCAGCCGCCGCACCGCCCACACGTGGGCCGAGCAGCACCCCGACTACACCGGCAACGCCGTCGACCAGGACCGCGCTGAAGCCCTGGGACGGTCCATCTTCGGCTCCCTGCTGACAGCACCGGAGCCAGCCGGAACATCACCGGACTCACAAGCAGTACAGGGATGATGGCCGGCATGCGCATCCGCATCGACGCCGTCGACCTGCCCGGCCTCACCTGCCCACCTGGGGCATCAGCCGACGACAGCGCGGCGTACCACAACATCCACGTCGCGGTGCAGCGCCGCGACCGCCGTGCCGAACTCCTCGCCCCGCACCCTGGCGACGCCACGTCCGCTACGTGGAACCTGGAATGCACCACGACCGTCACGGCGACCGGCATCGATGTGAAAGGACCCTACGTACAGGGACGTTCGGGCGGCCGGTTCATCTACCTGTCATGGGGTACGGTCGACGACGCGGGCGCCTTCACCATGTTCCGCCGCGCCAAGCTCATGCTCGACTCCGTACCGGCCAAAGAACTCGATGCCGCCGCACGGAGCGGCCTGCTGGTCGGGCGCCTCGGCCTGACCGACGCGTGCGGTGCACCCCTGTGCGCGCGAGTCGTGCCCCCGGCCATCACATGGGCTGCCGGAAACGCTGCCACACCGCACTCGGCGGCAATCCACCGATCAGCCGTGTGAACAACGCTGCAGGTCAATACACCTAGACCCTCGTTCCGGTCAGCACGGCACGCGGGCGATGCCGGTGAGGTTGCCCTGCGCGGCGAGGATCTCCCTCCGGTTCGATCCGTCGAGATCGGCGGCGTAGACGCTTCCGCCCAGGTCGGTCACGTACATGCGGCCGCCGTCCGGATCGAGGGCGATGCCGATGCCTTCCATGAGGTGGGTGAAGAGGATCTCCGGCGTCCGCTGCCCGTCCTGCGGGTGCATCGGCGAGCGGTTCACGCTGTTGCCCCGCGGCGGGTCCCCGCGATCCGTCCAGTACAGCTTGCGCTCCGCGAGGTCGAGGTCCAGGTCGATCGGCTCCGGCAGCCCCTCGAACAGCACCTCGATGTCGCTGCGTTCGGCCGCTGTCTCCCCGGCGGGCAGGTTGATTCCGGCCCGCAGGATCTTCCCGAGCCCCGCGTCACTGGGGCCCTTCTGGCTCCAGTAGAGGTGTCCGCCAACCGGGTCGACGGCGACTCCCACGCACCACCGGGTCTCGTCGCGGCAGTCGTCCTCTCCCTGTCCCGTCTGCACGAGGGTCTCGACGTGCGAGCCGTCGAGGTCGCAGCGCATCACGCGCATGCCCTCGCGGTCACCCCAGTACAGCTTCCGGCCGGCGCCCTCGAGATACAGCTGCTTCGGCGTGTGCGTGACGCCGCTCGGGACGATCGTCGTTCGGTTGCCTCCGTCCAGGTCCACGCGTTCGATCGAGCCGTCGTTCTCCGGCGGAAGGCCCATGTTCGTCCAGTAGATGTGCCCGGCCACGGCATCGACGGCGACCCCGTCGGGGAGCCTGCACCCGGTGACGACGACCTTCTTGTCGGAGCCGTCGGGGTTCACGGAGAACAGGCGACCGCCACCGCTGGCCTCGAGCACGAACAGTCTTTCCTGGCGCTGCGTCACGGTTCCTCCTTCGTCTCGGGGCCGGCTGCGGCGCTCGGGCCGGACGGGTCGTGCTGGGCGCGCACGGCCAGCAGGGCCGAGAGCATCGCGTCGCGCCGGGCGGCCAGCTCGTCGACCGAGTGGTTGTTCGCCTCTTTCAGGACACCGTTGACGATCGTCTCCTCGAGCTCGGGCGTGAACTCGGGGGTGCCCAGTTGCTGCCAGGACGCCACCATCCGCGGCATGAGGGTGTCCATGAAGTGCTGGATGCCGCCCTCTCCTCCGCCGAGATGCCACAGCAGATGGGGGCCCATGACGCCCCATCTGAGCCCCGGCCCCCAGGACACCGCGGTGTCGGAGTCCGCCACGTCGAGCACTCCCTCCTGGACCAGGTACACGACCTCGCGGTACAGCGCGGCCTGGATACGGTTGGCGACATGCCCGGGCAGTTCCTTTTTGAGGTGAACCGGCTTCTTGCCGACCGCGGCGTAGAACGACATGACGTCCTGGATCGTGTCCGGAGCGGTCCTTGTCCCGCCGACGACCTCGACCAGCGGGACGATGTGCGGGGGGTTGAAGGGATGACCGATGACGGTCCGCTCCGGACGCCGGCACTCGGCCTGGATGACGCTCATCGTGATGCCCGACGAACTCGACGCGATGATCGCGTCCGGTGGCGACGCGTCGTCGATATCGGCGAACAGCTTGACCTTGAGCTCCGGACGCTCAGGTGCGTTCTCCTGTACGAAATCGGCGTCCGCGACGGCCTGACGCAGGTCCGCGGTGAAGCTCAGGCGCTCGAGCGAGGCTTCGGGCGCGAGCCCGATCGAGGCGGCGGCGTCCCAAGCCGCCTCCACGTACGAACGCAGGGCCGTCTCGGCGGTAGGGGCGGGATCGGTCGCGGTGACGTCGAAGCCGCGGACGAGATAGTGCGTCGCCCAGCTCGCACCGATGGTGCCGGTCCCGACGATCGCCACGCGGTGGACGGGCCTGTGGGATTTCATGGCTGGTCACCTGCTCCTGAAAGTTTGACACGGGCTGTGAGGGAGGGAGGCGGCTGAGCTGGCCGGCATCAGCGGCCGTGCCAGACAGGGGCGCGTTTCTCGGCGAACGCCCGCGCGCCTTCCCGCGCGTCCTCGCTCGCCATCAGCCCGCTCGTGAGCGCTGGTGGACGTCGATGCGTGCGGCGGGTTGTGCGGTGTTCATGAGGCAATTCTCGGCCAGCGGGAATGTCGGCGCATCGGGCTGCGCGCCCAGCATTCGAGCGTTTCCTTGGTATCGCGGTACAGGGCACTTGTCAGCGCTGTTCCCGGAGGAGCGCGGCAGCACCGTCGTGGTGGGCCGGCAGCGTGCTCTGGATCTGGATCTGGCGTTCGTCCAGCGGGCATCCCTCCCGACCCCGCTGGGGCTGCGTGGCCGAAAGCCCCAGAGAGTCGAGGAGAGGAGCTGACACGAACCTCGCATCCCACATGGTGAACAGCGCCAGGATTCATCCGGATCGCGCCGCGCTCCGTCTCGGGGACGCCGCTGTCTCCTATCGCAGGCTCGACCAGGGCAGTGCCCGCATGGCCGGACTGCTCCGCGACCGCGGCGTGAAGCCCGGGGACCGAGTTGCGATCATGCTGCCCAACGTGCCCGAGTTCGCCCTCGTGTACTTCGGCGTACTCCGGGCCGGCGGCATCGTCGTCCCGATGAACCCCCTGCTGAAGTCGCGCGAGGTCCGCCTACTACCTCGGCGACTCAGGTGCCCGGCTCCTGTTCGCCTGGCACGCCTTCGCCGACGAGGCACGGACCGGTGCGCAGCAGGCCGAGGCCGAGGCGGTCGTGTCGTCGGTCCCGGCGCATTCGACGAGCTGCTGGTGTCCGCCCTATCCGTCCAGGACCTGGCCGAGCGGCACGAGGACGACACCGCGGTGATTCTCTACACCTCGGGAACGACCGGTCAGCCGAAGGGCGCCGAACTGACCCACGCCAACCTCACCCGCAACTGCGACATCGTGGCCACCGATCTGCTCCAGCTCACCGGCAACCGCCGAGTTGCACGGCTGGGACCGGGCGGCGTTGGAGGCCGACCCACACCTCTGCGCAGACATGGAGCGTGGTCGGCGCAGCGCCGGGCAGGCAACCATGGTCGCGTCCTCGATCGTGCGTACAGGTACCAGCATCCCGGTCCTGCGCACCCTCATCCGATGACTGAGCGCGGGTCGTCCCGGACCGCGGTCGGTGGGGTCCAAATGAGCGAGTCGAGCGCCATCATGTGCGCCGGACGATCAACACGGCGAGGTCGTCGCGGTGGTTCATCGCGATTGCGGCGTCGAGGACTCGGTCAGCGGTCTCCTCGGCGCTCAGTCCGTCGTGGAGGGCTTGGGCGGCCAGTGTTCCGGTTTGCTTCAGTCCGGCGTCCAGCGAGAGGTCCCGCGCTTCGACCAAGCCGTCGGTGACCATGACAAGCGCGGTGCCCTTGTCCAGCGTGAAGGCCTCCTGCGGGTACTCGGCGTCCGGCAGGATTCCCAGGACCGGGCCGCCCGGCAGCAGGCGGATGTCATGGCTGCCGTCGTCGTGTGCACACAGCAGGGGCACGTGGCCGGCGCTGGCGCCGGTGACCTGTCCGCTGCGCGGATCGATATGCAGCATGGTGCAGCTGGCGAAGCGTGGTGCGTCCATCGTGACGAGTAGCTGATTGGTGTGCGTCAGCACGGTTCCGGGGTCCGGCTCGCGGGCGGCGATCGCGCGCATGGAGCCGCGGACCTGTCCCATGAAGGCGGCCGCAGCCACGTCGTGCCCTTGGGCGTCGCCGATCTCCAGAGCCACCGCACCGTCGGGCGTGAGGAAGGCGTCGTACCAGTCTCCGCCGATGTCGAGCCCGACAGAGCAGGGCCGGTAGCGGGCGGCGACCTCCAGGCCCGGTAGACGTTCGGGCAGCGTCGGCAGCATGTGCTGTTGGACCGCCGTGGCCAGCTCGAGGCGGGCCTGGTGCGATCTGATGCGCCCCAGCGCCTGGCCTGCAAGCTCGGCCAGCGTGATCAAGAATGCACTCTCGTCCGGGGGTGGGTGGTGCCCTTTGCCGTAGGTCACCACCCAAGCCCCGAGCGGCCCGTCGTCGGCGGGGCCGAGGGGAGTGATCGACATGGCGACGTCGGGGCCGGGCCACGGCAAGGGCGCTGCGCCCCCGTGCGGCCAGCGGCGGAGAAATTCCTCCTGATTGGAGATGAATTGTGGCTCGCCGGTGCGGATCGCCTGGGTCATCGGGAGCTGCTCGTCCAGCGACACGCAATGCAGGGCGTCGCCCTGCCACGTGGGCAGCCCGGCATCCGAGGAGACGCAGAGGTACCCGTTGTCGACGAGCGCGAGCGCCGCGCCGGTGCCGTCGAAGGTCGCGGCGAGCCGGGTCAGAACGACCTGCTGCAGTTCCTGTTCGGTGGCTGTGCGGATGAGGGCGGAGGAGAATTCGGTGATCTCGTTGGCGCGGCGCCGTTCGGCCCCCAGCGCGGCCAGCATTTCCTTGCGGCGGGCCTCGTGCTGGGTGTCGTCGCGGATCATCCCGAAGACCTGCTCGGGGCCCTCGAACTCCAGCTGGATCCGACGGGTCTGGCAGGCCAGGACGCACCGGTCACCGTGGTCGGTATGGAACCGCAATTTGGTCCAGGTGCGCTGGGGGGTGTCCGGGGCCAGGAGCCGTCGCAGGGAATTCCGATCGTCGGGGTGGATGTGCCGGACCACCCAGGGCAAGGACACCGAGGCCTCCGGGAACAGTGCGCCCACGGTGGCTGCGCCTCCCAGCCACTCGAGCTGCTGCACCTCAGGGTGGTAGATGCACAAGCCGAGGCCGGTGGACTTAGCCGACAACCGGAACGGCATCAGCAGGCTGCCGAGGTCCTTGTGCGCGTTCAGGGAGTGCACCCATACCACCTGCTCGCCCCCGGCGGTAGTTACCGGCCGCGCCTCGACGAGGAAGACCAGAGACGCCCCGCCCGGACTGGGAAGCTCCAGCACCCGCATCGCCAGCCTCTGCCTGCTCGCGTGGGCCACGATGCGCTCGACCACGCTCCGCTGGCTTTCGGGCACCAGCTCCCATGCGTATCGGCCCACACACTGTTCCGCCGGCCTGCCGAGCGCCGTAGCCATCTCGGCGTTCAGGGAGCGGATGATGCCGTCCGGGTACAAGAGAGCCGACGGTTCAGCCCTTCGAAGGAGTTCGTCCGAGGCGTCCACCTGTCGCTCCCTCGCGATCGTCGAGCGATCACCCTCGTGGTCCAATAATCGCATTCCAGCCATTTCATCGCCCGGTCAGCGCTTTGGGGTCACGGATGATGAAACCTGTCTGACCTGCTCTTTTCATTTTGTTCCGACACCTGCCGGGCCTGCCGTCGTCTGGAGGCGATCGAAACGAAGCGCAGTCAGCGGCTGGTGATCAGCCCGGCCCTGTGCCCTCGCCGGGCCGGTCCGCTACGAGGCGACCGTCCTCATCGCCGCCATCAACGAGTGGCTGTGACCTGCACTTTCGATACACGCCGTGGGTTCCGCGACGCCCCCACTGCGGGACATCGGCGCGGTGGTGGAGCGCATCGCCCGGCGGCTCTGCACGCGATACGGACACGTCTTCGTCGCCGCACCACTGCTGCCGCTCGGACTGCGGCTGTGGCTGCGCACCCTGCGCCCGGCACCGGCCCGCGCCACCCGCCGGCCCTCGCCCCGCGCCACAACCGCGCCGGCCCTGGGCCGTCGGCGTTGTCGGGGGCATCTACGGGATCGGCGCAGGTTTCATGCTCGGCCCGATCCTCGTCTGCCGCGGAGTGCCGGTCGCCACGTGGCACCCGCCGCTCTGGCCTCCACCTTCGTGACGTCCATCGTCGGTGCGGTTACCCACGCGCTGCTCTCCCTGGCCGCCACGGGTGACGTCGCCCCCCATCGGCTACCCGGCCTGTCCTGTGGGGGCTGGGGGCCCGGTCGGCGGATACCTCGGCGCCCATCTCCAGCCCTACCTGCCCGAGACCGCGCGTCGGCTCCTGCTCGGCACCTTCGCTGCCGGCATCGGCGCGCTCTACGCCGTTGACATCCTGCACTGACCGCGCGCTCAGGCCCCGGCGCTGGGCCGCTGCCGAAACGCCGCGCCGCCATCAGCCGGCACGCCATGCGGGGCTCCGGCAAGTCACATCATCTGGCGTCGGACCAGCTCGTGCAGCCGCCCCGTCGTGTCCGCGAGCAGCTGCGCCGGTGGCCCCTCCTGGACCACCCGGCCGTCCGACATCACCACGACGCGGTCGGCGTCCATGACCGTCGACAGCCGGTGGGCGATGACGATCCGCGTCGCCCGCAGCGCGCGCGTGCTCTCGGTGACGATCCGCTGGGTCGCGTTGTCCAGCGCGCTCGTCGCCTCGTCGAAGAACAGCACACGGGGACGCCGGATCAGCGCCTGCGCGATCATCAGGCGCTGGCGCTGGCCCCCGGAGATCGCACCCGAACCGGCGATCATGGTCTGCATGCCCATCGGCATGCGGCGGATGTCTTCGGCGAGGCCCGCCATCTCCGCCGCCTCCCACGCCTCTTCCTGGGTGAAGGGTTCGGCGCCGCAGATGCAGTCGAGGATCGAGCCGGTGAACGGCTGGGCGTTCTGCAGGACCACACCGCACTGGCGGCGCACGGCAGCCTGGTCGAGAGCGGCGAGGTCCTGGCCGTCGTACAGGACGCCGCCCGACAGCGGTTTGTCGAAGCCGATCAGCAGGCGCAGCAGGGTGGACTTGCCGCAGCCGCTCGGGCCGACGATCGCGACGAACTCGCCAGGTTGCACGGTCAGGGACACGTCGTCGAGGACGAGCGGGCCGTCGTCGGCGTAACGGAAGGACAGCTTCCGGGCCTCGATCGCCCCGGACAGGTCCCCCGGCTGGGTGCTGGCTCCGCGGACCTCGGGCGCCTCGTCCAGCAGCGGCTTGACCTGTTCGAACATGGGGAGTACGGAGGCGGCCGAGACGAGCGCGCCCGTCAGCTGCGTCACCGACGCGAGCATCATCGTCACGGCGGTGTGGAAGGTCAGGAACTCGCCGGCCGTGAGGCTGCCGCGCGCCGGACCCGCCAGCAGCATGAACATGATGAGGGCGCACAGTGGCAGGTAGACGGCGTCGAGGACCGTGGTCAGATTGCGGATCCGGCCCGCGCGCCGCTGGAGTTCACGGCTGCGGGCGAACTGCTTCGCCCAGGCCGCGTACGCGAAGCTCTCGGCCGCGGCCACCCGGAGCTTGGGCAGTCCGCGCAGGGTCTGGAACGCCTGGTTGTTGAGCTTGTTGCCGAGCTCGACGAGGCGCCGCTGCCAGCGCAGCTGCCAGAGGCCGAGGCCCAGGAACACCACACCGATGACGCACAGCATCCCGATTGCCGCGAGGGCGAGCGGAACGCTGTAGGCGAGCAGCAGCACCAGGTTCATCGTTCCGACCGTGCTCGCCTGGACGACCACGGGCCCGACCCCCGACAGCAGCCGGCGGATCGCGCTGATGCCCATCGCCGCGCTCGCCAGCTCCCCGGTGGAGCGCTCGGCGAAGAACTTCGTCGGCAGCCTCAGCAGCCGGTCCCACACGGCGGGTTGCAGCGTGCTCTCGATCCGGCCCTCCATGCGCAGGATCGTGAGGTTCTGCAGCAGCATGAAGGCGGCCGAGACCACGCCGGCGACCATGACCGCCACGGCCACCTGCACGATGAGGCTGGTCTCCGCATTGGGCACGTACACGCCGAGCACCTGGCCGGTGGCGATCGGCACCAGCGCGCCCAGGATGACGGTAACCAGGCCCGCGATCGCGAGGTTGCGCACATCGGGGCGGGTGCCGCGGAGGCTGAAGCGCAACAGCCGCCAGGCGTTCAGCGGGCGCTCGGGCAGCGGCCGGTAGAACATGACGGCACGCGGCTCGACGTCCTCCGCGTTGTCGTCGTCGATCCGGATCCGTGAGCCGGTGGCCGGGTTGACCGCCTCGTAGCCGCCGCGCCGCCACAGCAGCGCGACCGGTGCCCCGGACTTGGCCCGGTGACCGACCAGTGGACCGGAGTACTCCCGCCACCAGCTTCCGTCGAGACGGACCGCGCGGGTACGGATGCGTGAGGTGAGCGCGATGCGTTCGACGGGGCCGATGCGCTCGTTCACCGGCCCGCCCGACGTCGGCTCCGCGAGTGTGATCCCGGCCGCCGAGGCGACCAGGCGACACACCGCGTAGACGGCGTCGTCGGACGCGGCGGCCCCTCCCGCCGGCCGGGCGGAGGACGACCTGCGGGAGCGGCCGATCGACGCGAGCAGCGCCTGGTCGGCGCCCGCGCGCACCGCCTCGCCCGCCTTCAGGCCTGCCGCCGCCCGGTCCTCGTGGGCGCGTTCGAGGCGCTCGATCCAGCGGTCGAGCCCCGACAGCAGCCGGAACTGCTGGTTGACCATCTGCTGCCACAGCGCGCCGTCGACGAGCAGGTCGGCAGCCGCCTCCGCGCTGAATGCGGCGCCGTACTGCACACTCCCGGGGAAGACGGGCAGCCACAGGATGTCGTCGTCCGCGACCGCTCCCTCGTCCGTCGTCCGCCCGTCCAGCGGGGCTTCGAACAGCACCCGCTGGCCGCGGCCGACGCCGAGCGCGAAGGCGTGCTCCAGCAGGCTCAGCGTCCCGTCCTGGCTGTCGTACTGGCTCTGGTACGCGCTCTGGTACGACCACGGGTCGGCGTACTCCTGCGGCCGGTACAGCTCCCGCAGCGGGATCCGGCGCAGCGCGCACCCCTGCAACGGCCTGCCGACGAGCGTGTGCTGAGGCCCCTCGACGGGTCCGAGCAGCAGCGTGCCCGTCTCCAGGCGGCCGAGGAAGTGCCAGTGCCCCTGCTGGACCGCGTCGACCGCGAACAGGTCGAGCGCCCCGCCCACGACGAGCCACAGCACCTGCGGCCCCTCCAGCGACAGGCTCCGCAGGCCCGTGCAGTCGACCGGTGCGCCGAGGCCGCCGAGCGCCGCGAGCACCATGTCGTCGGGACCCGTGGGCGCAGGGTGCTGAACGGGGATCACCTCAGTGCTCCTTGACCAGGTCGGCGTACGCGCCCCCGCGCGCGACCAGCTCCTCGTGCCGCCCGCGCTCCACGACCGTGCCGTGGTCGAGGACCACGATCTCGTCGCTGTCGCGGACGGTGCTCAGCCGGTGGGCGATCACCACGCAGGCGCAGCCGCGCCGGCGCAAGTTGTCGATGATGAGCTGCTCGGTCTCGGCGTCCAGGGCGCTGGTCACCTCGTCGAGGACGAGCACACTGGGCCGGCGCACCAGCGCCCGCGCGATCTCCAGGCGCTGCCGCTGCCCGCCGGAGAAGTTGCGGCCGTCCTGCTCGACCCGCCCGTGGATGCCCCCCGGCCGCCGGGAGACGACGTCGTACAGTGCCGCGTCCTTGAGGGCGTCGGCCACGGCCTCGTCCGGGACCGACGGATCCCACAGCGCCACGTTGTCCCGCACCGTGCCCTCGAAGAGGAAGACCTCCTGGTCGACGAAGGACACCGAGGCCGCGAGCGCGCCGCGCGGGATCTCGTCGAGGCGCTGCCCGTCGATCCGGATCGTCCCCTCCCACGGGCTGTAGAGCCCGGCGATCAGGCGCGAGACCGTGGACTTGCCGCTGCCCGAACCGCCGACGAGGGCGACCTGCTGCCCCGGACCGACCGCCAGTGAGAAGCCGGTGAGCAGCGGCTTGTCGAGCGGGCTGTAGCCGAAGGTGATGTTCTCGAGCGTGACGTGGCCCATGAGCCTGCGGGTGCTCGCGGGCGGCTCGCGGCGCGTGTACAGCGAGTCCGCGGGGAAGTTCTCGACGTCCTTGAGCCGGGCCACGTCGGCCGCGAAGTCCTGGATCCGGCCCGCCATCCCGTTGAGCCGCGTGATCGGCGCCGTGAAACGGGTCACCAGGGCCTGGAAGGCGACGAGCAGACCGATCGAGATGTGCCCCTCCACGGCGCGCAGCCCGCCGATCCACAGGATCAGCGCGCTGTTGAGCGTCGCGAGGGTCGGGGCGACGACGGCGAGAGCCGCGCTCGGCACGCCGAGCCGCTGCTGCTCCTCGAGCGTGGTCGCGTGCTGCCCGGCCCAGCGGCGGAAGTAGCCGTTCTCGCCGCCGGTGGCCTTCATCGTCTCGATCAGCTGGATACCGGTGTAGGAGGTGTTCGTCAGCCGCGCGCTGTCCGCGCGCAGCTTCTGCGTACGGGTCGCCCGCAGCCGTACGACCACGCGCATCGCGACCACGTTGAGCAGCGCGATCAGCACTCCGATGACCGTCAGCTGGGGATCGTAGGTCCACAGCAGGACCGCGTAGAGGATCACCACGATCCCGTCCACACCGAACGCGGTGAGGTCCCGGGCCAGGGTCTCGGCCACCGCGTCGTTGGACTGCAGGCGCTGCACGAGGTCGGCCGGGCTGCGCTGGGCGAAGAACGTCACCGGGAGCCGCAGCAGGTGCCGGAAGAAGCGGGCGCTGCCCAGCGTCGACGAGATGATGCGCCCCCGCAGCAGATTCGCCTGCTGCAGCCCGGTCAGCACGGCCGTCAGGGCGACCATCGCGGCCATCGACGCGAAGAGGACACCGAGCAGCGATGTCTGACGCCCCACCAGGAACATGTCGATGTACGTACGGCTCAGCGCGGGCAGCGCCGCCCCGACCGCGACGAGCAGCAGGCTGGCGAGGAGCGCGGCGAGCATCGTGCCGGTGGTGCCGCGGAGCCGGGCGGGGACCGAGCGCAGAACTCCGGGCCGGCGGCCGCCCCTGCGGAATCCGGTGCCGGGTTCGAAGACCAGGACCACGCCGGTGAAGCTGGTGTCGAAATCCTCCGTCGACACGAAGCGGCGGCCCTTGTCGGGGTCGTTGATGTGCACGCCCCGGCGGCCGAAGCGGCGCCCCATGCCGTCGTAGACGACGTAGTGGTTGAACTCCCAGAAGAGGACGGCGGGCGCCTGCACTCCGGCGAGCGCGGCCGGCTCCATCTGCATGCCTTTGGCCTGCAGGCCGTAGCTGCGGGCGGCCTTGAGGATGTTGCTGGCCCGTGAGCCGTCGCGGGAGACCCCGCAGGCGATGCGCAGCTCTTCGAGGGGCACGTGCCTGCCGTAGTGCCCGAGGACCATGGCGAGCGTGGCGGCGCCGCACTCCACCGCCTCCATCTGGAGCACGGTGGGGGTGCGGACGGACTTCTGCCTCGCGGGCTTCTGCGGCTTCGGCGCGCGCCTCGGATTCGACTGCGGTGCGCGGGCGCGGCGCCGGGTGGGGGACGGGGCGGTCACGGCAGCAGCCAATCGATCGGACGCTGGTCGGCCAGATGGACGGCACCGGTGGCCAGGGTCATGGAGCCGATCGCGTACGGCGGCCCGTCCTGCGACGACCACGCGTAACCGGACTTCGTACGGGAGGAACGCTCGAGCTGCACGAGGACCGGCACCGGCCGGCCCTGCTTCGAGAACTGCTCGGCGAGCTGGCCGTCACCGAGGAAGCCGGCGATCTGGCGGGCGGTCTGCGAGGTCCGGCCGACGGCCTTGACCCGGCCGCGCAGCACGCCGTACTGCTGCGCCGGCACGGACTGCACGGTGAGATCGACGCGGGCCCCGACGGGGACGGTCGAGCCGTTCTCGGCCGGGAGGTAGAGCATCACGGTCAGGGGGGCGTCGGCGTCGTCCACCCGCTCGACGACCGCCACATCGGAACCGGTGGTGACGACGGCGCCGATCGTGGCGACGAGCGAGGTCAGACGGCCCGCGGCGATGGTGCGGACGACGGTGTCGCCCTCGCCCTCGCCTTCGCCCTCGTCCTTGCCCTGGTCCGACTGCTCCGTCTGTCCGGTGCCGTCCGTCTGCTCGGTCTGCTCCGCCTGTGGTGTGCGGACCTTCAGCAGCGGCGCGCCGGCGGGCAGGCGCTTGCCCTCCTCGGCGAGGACTTCGGTGACCTGGCCCGCGACCGGACTCTGCAGGACATAACTGCCCTGTCCGTGCGTAAGAATGCCGGGTGCCCTGAGAGTGGACGAAACGGAACCGGTCGCGGCCCAGAAACACGCGACGGCCATGACGACAACGGTGACGGCCAGCACGAGCCAGCCCTGCGGCCGGGCGAAACGTACCGGCAAATCTATTTCTTCGGGCGATTGCAGCTTGGAAAGGGCCTTTTGGCGGAACTGCACGTAACTCTTCCCTCGACTGCACATGTCCGTGTCAGGGTACGATGATGCGGTGAGCCCCGGAACCTTGACCGTTCCGGGGCTCACTCATGCAGGTCTCAGAGACCGGCGACGAGGCCCGTGACGGCGCCGGTGTTGAGGCCGGTGGCGCCCTCAACGGTGCCGACGACCGAGCCGACCAGGCCGGAGACCGGGACGATGCCGTCGACGGTGGAGGTCACGCCGGACAGCGCACCGGCGGCAACGGCGCTGTGCAGACCGCCGGAGACGTTGTCGAGGTCGGCGTCGGAGATCTCAGCGGTCTCGACCTGGGGGGTGAAGTTCATGATGAAGCTTCCCTTCATGTGGATATTCCTCAAAGGCGGCGGCCGGTCCCGCCGGAAAACGATCCGGCCGCGTGAGCGGGCGTTCGGATGCCCGATAAATCGGGAACCCTTCGTGCAACTCCCGCGGTGCGCAGGATCAAAGCACGCCGGAGCACCGCTCAGCCAATCGGACAACTCCGGGACAGGGCCTCATCGGTCACGGAATTAAGTTCCCGTGCAGGTGCGTCCACGCCTCCGTGTCGACATCTTCACAAGCTTCACCGGCCGAATTCCCTTTGGGCGGACGATCGGCGCGGACCCGAATCGGACACTCCCGCCCCAATGGCCTGCCATGCCGCCAACCAGGCCGCCGAAGATGAGGGACGGTCAGCTGTCGTGCATCGGTTGAGTGTTCGGTGTGCAGGTTTGCGGAAGATAGCGTTCCAGTGCAGCGGGAGATGCGGCGACGGCGTCGCGACCAGGGCCCGGTCGGCTCCCCGCGCGGCGCGCCTCGGCGATGCCGGCGCAGGGCGGTGAAGGATCGGTTCCGTGAACGACCGAGTGTTCGCCCCGCAGCTCTTCGACGACCCGCTGTTCCAGAAGTTCGCCGAGCGGGCGCTGGCACTGACGAGCCGCGGCGGCGCGGAGTACGGCGAGTGCGCGGCGACCGCCGGACGGATCCCGGCCGGTGACCGCGACACCTGGCACAGCGCGTGGTCGGCGACGGCCTCCCGGGTGGCCGCCGCGGCCGAGAACAGCGCCGCGCACGGGCACCGGGTGAGCGCGGCCGAGGGGTTCTGGCGGGCGACGACGTACCACCGCATCGCGTACCAGCCCCTGTTCGGCTCTCCCGTGGATCCGCGGCTCGCCGAGTCCTTCGCACGGGAGAGCGCGTGCTTCGCCCGCCACGCCGCTCTGGCCGACCGGCCGGTCGAACTCGTGGAGATCCCCTTCGAGGGCACGACGCTCCCCGGCTGCCTCTGCCTGCCCGACGACGACAGGACCGTCGCCCGGCCGACCGTGGTCGGGGTCAACGGCTACGACTCCGACATCCACGAGATGTACTGGTCCCACGCCCTGCCCGCGGTGCGCCGCGGCTACGCCTGTCTGCTCGTGGACGGCCCGGGCCAGGGCCGCGCGCTGGTGGAGCAGGGACTGAGGATGCGCCCCGACTGGGAGACCGTGCTGCGCCCGGTCATGGACTACGCGGTCGGCAGGCCGGAGGTCGACGCCTCACGCATCGCCGTCATGGGGTGGAGCTTCGGCGGCTATCTCGCTCCGCGCGGCGTCTCCGGGGACGAGCGGGTCGCCGCACTGATCGCGGACCCCGGCCAGTGGGACCCCCTCGACGCCATGCCGTTGCCCAAGGAGGTGCGGGACCGGCTCCCCGACGTCGACCCCCGGGCGATCGACGAGTTCCTGGCCCCTGTCGCGAACGATCCCCTCATGCGATGGCTCTTGATCCAGCGCGCCCTGTGGGTGCACGGTCTCGACTCCCTGGGCGAGTACGTCGTCGACATGGACCGGTACCGCCTGTCGGGCGTCGCCGCGCGCATCGCCTGCCCGACGCTCGTCGTCGCCAACGACTCCGACCCGCTCTCCGCCCAGGCGCACCTGCTCCATGACGCGCTCACGGGCCCGAAGGCGCTCGTCCGGTTCAGGGCCGAGGACGGAGCCGCGGGCCACTGCCAGGCGTGGAACCGCTCTCTCTTCGACCAGCGCGTCCGACTGGCTGGACACCGTTCTCGACGGAGCCCGAGGAGGCACCGCATGACAACCAGGCACGACCCTGCGGAACTGGAACGCGTCTGGGAACTCCACACCAGCAGTGAGTTCGCCACGCTCGACGTCGATGCCACCATGGCCACGATGACGGACGCCCCCGAGGTGCTGCACGTGCCCACGGCCATGGGCGCCCGCGGCCGGGCGGCCGTCCGCGACTTCTACCGGCGCTATTTCATCGGGCACAACCCCGAGGACTTCACGCTCACGACCCTGACCCGCACCACCGGTCCCGGGCGCATCGTCGACGAGATGCTCGTCTCCTTCACCCATGACGTCGAGGTGCCCTGGGTCCTGCCGGCGGTCCCCCCGACCGGGCGGCCCGTCAGCATCGCCGTCATCGCCGTCGTTTCCTTCGACGGCTCCCTCATCTCGGGCGAACACATCTACTGGGACCAGGCATCGGTCCTCGCCCAGACCGGACTCATCGACTCCGGCACGCTGTCGCGGCTGCCCGTGGTGAGCGACCAGCGCGCGACGCTGACCGACGGTCCGCTCAACGAGCTGATGGCCGGCGGCAGGGCGTAGCCCTCGTCAGAGGGCCGTTCCGAACGCCTGCGTCCACCACGGCCCGCCCGACGCGTCGTGGATGCCCACGCCGAGCTCCTTGAAGGAGCAGTTGAGGATGTTCGCGCGGTGGCCGGGGCTGTTCATCCACGAGTCCATCACCGAGGCCGGGGTCTGCTGGCCCCTCGCGATGTTCTCGCCGTACGTGCTCCAGCGGTAGCCGGCCTCCGTGATGCGGTCGCCGGGGTCGTCGCCGTCCGGGTTGGTGTGGTCGAAGTAGTCGCGGGCGGCCATGTCGGCGGAGTGGTTGCGGGCCGCCGTGGCGAGCTTGTTGTTGGAGCTGAGCGGCCCGCAGCCGGCCTTGGAGCGCTCGGCGTTGACCAGGGCGAGGACCTGCTGGGCGGCGCCGCTCGGGGTGGGCGGCGCGGGGTCCGGCGCCTTCGTGGTGGGCTTCGGCTTCGGCTTGGCCTTGCTCGGGGTCGGTTTCGGGGTCGGCTTGGCCGTCGTCCTGCTGGGGGTGGGCGTCGGCGACGGGGAGGGTGAGGCGGACAGCGACGGGGAAGGCGACGGGCTCTGCGAGGCGGACGGCAGCGTGGGGGAGGCCGGGGCGGCCGCCGTGGACGGCGCCTCCTCGTCCGTGTCGGGGCCCGTGAGGAGGTGGACCGCACCGCCGCCGGTGACCAGGGCGGCGACCGCGGCGGCCACGGCCGCGGTGCGGCGGCGGCGCCGTGCCCGCTCCTGGCGGGCCCGGGTCCTGGCGGAGGGGTGAGCGGAGGCGTGGGCCGCGGCGGAGGCGGAGGCGTGCTGGGAGGCGGGCGCGTACGCGGAGGCCGTGGCGACCATGTCGGGCGCCGAGGCGAACGCGCCGAGCGACGCTGCCACCGGGACGAGCGTGAGGCCCACCAGGAGGCCCTCTGCGGGGACCAGCCCGGACCAGTGGCCCGCGCAGACCGTGCAGTCGCGGGCGTGGCGGGCCAGTCGCTTGCGCCAGAGGGCCGACGGCATGCCGTCCCAGCCGGCGGCTATCTGCCCCAGGAGCACACAGCGCGGGTCGGCGGACAGGGCGCGGACCACGACGCGCGCCGTCTCCAACTGCGCCTTCATGCGCTGCACCCGTACCGCCGTGTGCTGCGGCGTCAGCTCCAGCGCGGCGGCGACCTCGGCCCGGGAAAGCTCCCCCGCGGCCTCCAGCCACCACAGGGACAGCAGCGCCCGGTCGTCCTCGTCCAGCCAGCGGGTGGCCTCGGCGGTCTCGCGGCGCTGGCCGGAGAGTCCGAGGCGGGTGATCGTCAGATCCACGAAGTCGGCGCCGGGGTCGACGACTTCGTACGCGTCCTCCAGACCGCCGCCGACGGATATCGCCCCGGACCGGCGCTCCCGCCAGTGGCCGCGTATCTGGTTCATGGTGATGGCGACCAGCCAGCTGCGGAAGCTGTCCGGGCTGCGCAGCCCGTCCAGGCCGCCGAGGACGCGGAGCATGGTCTCCTGCACCACGTCGTCCATGTCCGCATGGCCGTTCAGGGCCCGGCCGACGATGTTGTAGACGAGGGGAAGGTACGCGGCGACGAGCCGGTCCTGCGCATGCTGGTCGCCGGCCTGCGCGGCCATGATCATCGCGGCTTCGCGTTCGCTGCTCACGCTGTGTCCACTCTCTTCCTGGGCTGGGCCGTGTCTCCTCCGACGAAGGGGAGACGTCCTGCCTCCGCTCCGATAACAGAAACCGGATAGGAGTACGCAGGAACCTCCGGAAGTGTTAGATCGGACCGCCATGCCCGCAGCACCGCGGCCGAGGGGAAGAACAGTTCGGCGGGCAGTGCGTCCGGCCGGTGCCACGCCCAGCGCACGATCTTGTCCGGTTCGGTGACCTCCGGCTCGCCCTCGACGCCCGTGGCCAGGCCCGCCGCAGAGATCCGGGGCATGCCCCGCTCTCCGTCCAGCACCACCGCGACGATCCGCACATCGCCGGCCCGCACCCGCAGCCCCGTCTCCTCGGTCAGCTCACGGGCCCCGGCCTGCTCGAAGCTCTCACCCGGGTCGACCTTGCCGCCGGGGAGCTCCCAGCGGCCGGTGTGGGCGAGGCCGAGGAGGATCCGGCCGCGCGGGTCGACGACGATCACGCCGATACCGGTCATTCCGTTGGCGGTGGGGAACGCCCGCGCGGGATGTTCGCCCGGTGTGCGGCTCGGGGAGTGGGTCACCATCGGCCCTTCGTGCGGTCGCGCCGCACCCGGCCGGGCACGGCGGTGCCCGATCGTACGGTGGACACACGGGTGGCCGCTGTGATGCACCCGGCATAGCGTGCTTGCGGTGGACCCGACCGCTGGAGGTACGACCATGAAGACGTCCAGGCCCGTCATCGGCGGACCCTGCTGGGCCGAACTCGGCACCGGCGACATGCTGGCAGCCCAGACCTTCTACGGCAGCGTCCTGGGCTGGCGCATGGTGACCGACCCGCGGGCCGAGGCCGGCGGCTACACCATGGCGCGCCGCGGCGACGCGGCCGTCGCCGCACTCACACCCCTCTACCAGGCGGAGCAACCCACGGCCTGGACCGTCTCCTTCGCCACGAAGAACGCGGACGCCACCGCCACAGCGGTCACCGACGCGGGCGGCACGCTGCTCACCGGGCCGATGGACGTCTTCGAGGAAGGCCGGTTCGCCGTGGTCGCGGACACAGAGGGCGCCGTCTTCTCGCTCTGGCAGGGCCGCAACTTCGCCGGCGCCGAGATGCTCGACGCGCCGGGTGCGCTGGGCTGGGTCGAGCTGCTGACACGCGATCCGGCCGAGGCGAAACGGTTCTACAGGATGGTCTTCGGCTGGACCGTGCACGTGTCTGAGCACTACACCCAGTGGGGTATCGGCGGCGACGACTTCGGCGGCATGGTGAAGATGCACGACGAACGCTTCCCGCCCGAGGTACCCGCCCACTGGCTGCCGTACTTCGAGGTGACGGACGTCGACGCGACCGCGCACACGGCGACCGATGCGGGGGGTGGCGTACTCCTGGAGCCGATGGACATGGAGGACGGGCTGCGGTTCGCGGTGCTGCACGATCCGCAGGGTGCGGCGTTCGGGGTGCACAAGCCGCCGCTGACGGCGAAGGTCTGACCGGCTGATCTGCCGAGGTGTCGAGGTGCCGAGGTGCCGAGGTGCCGAGGTGCTGACGTGCTGACGTGCTGACGTGCCGACGTGCTGTCTGCTGACGTGCTGTCTGCTGACCGCGGGTCAGCGCAGCACGGTCGTGGGCCGGGCCGGCCCACCACCGCGTGGCCGCCACTCGCGGGGATAGCCCACGGACACCTCGTGGAACGGCACCCCGTCGTGCAGGGTCGTCCGGGGAAGGTGCAGATGTCCGTAGACCATCGCCCGCGCCCGGTACCGGACGTGCCAGTCGGCCGTCTGTTCCGTCCCGCACCACAGCGCGAACTCCGGGTACCGCAGCACCCGCGTCGGCTCGCGCACCAGCGGATAGTGGTTGACCAGCACCGTCGACAGCTCCGCCGGCACCTCGGCCAGCCGCGGCCCGGTCAGCTCCAGTCGCGCCCGGCACCAGGCGTCGAGGCTCGGATACGGGTCCGGGTGCAGCAGGTGCTCGTCGGTGCAGACGACATGCGCGCGGTGCGCCTGGGCCAGGGCCTCGTCCTTGGTGGCCGTGCCCTCGGGGCGGAAGGTGTAGTCGTACAGCAGGAACAGCGGGGCGATCGCGACGGACTGTCCGTCCTCGCCCGTCCAGAGCGGATACGGATCCTCCGGCGTCACGACACCGAGCTGCCGGCACATCTCCACGAGCAGGTCGTACCGCTCCATGCCGCGTGCCTGCACCGGGTCGGCGGACACGGTCCACAGCTCGTGGTTCCCCGGCGCCCAGACGACCGTGGCGAACCGGTCGCGCAGCAGCCGCAGGGCCCACTCCACATCCTGCACGAGGTCGCCGATGTCGCCCGCGACCAGCAGCCAGTCGTCGTCGGAGTCCGGGCGCAGGGCCTCGACGTGCTTGCGGTTCTCCGGGTGGTTGACGTGCAGATCACTGATGGCGAGCAGAGACATCTAACCCCCGTGAATGGACGGCCGACCGGACACGTTGCGCCGATCATCCCATTGCGGGGTGCCAACTGTCCGCCACCGTCACCCCGTTGCGCGGGGCGGACCGGGCAGGGGCGGAGTGAGGGGGAGTGAGGGGGAGTGAGGGGGAGTGAGGTGGGGTGGCGGTGGCGGCGGGCTCTGTCCCCGCCCTCCCCCTTCCCGAACCGGGGCCGACCCCCGGGCCCCGTCGGTGTGCCGGATACCGGTCGGCGTGCCGGGGCGTCCGTCCGCGAACGCCGGACGGGCTCGGTGTGTGCCGGGGGCCCGCCGCAACGGCCGCCGCTGCCGCGCTCAGGCTCCCTGCGGGCTGCGGAGGCCGTAGCTCGCCCACGCCGGCGCCGTACCCGTGATCTGGCAGATCACGAGGTAGAGCGGGATCGGCGGCGTGTACGGGCTGGTGTCGTCGGGCCAGTGGATCAGCCGCGCCGCCGAGGTCGGCACGTACGCCCCGCGGGAGTAGTAGGAGGGAAACGGCCAGGTCAGCTCCACGTCGGAGCCCGCCGGCACGATCCACCACCACCAGTCCGTGTCCGAGTAGACACAGCCCGTGTGCGGCAGGCGCGTCAGCATCCGCCGCCCGTGCCGCGCGGGCACCCCCACCGCGTCGTAACCCAGGGTGGCCGGCAGACCGGCCGGTACGTCCAGCTGCGGGCAGCCGTCCCCGCCCTGGTCCCGCCTGCGCGAGAGCAGCCCGGCCATCGTCCTCAGCACGGACGCCCCGCGTCGAGCGCCAGCTCGGCCCAGACGATACGGCCGGGACCCGGCTTGGCGTCGTGCGCTCCCCAGGCGCTGCTCACCGCGTCCACCAGCAGCAGCCCGCGGCCGCGCTCGTCCTCGGATGCCCGGCGCAGGCGCGGCTCGCCGGGCGGCCAGCCCTGGTCCTGCACCGCTATGCGCAACTGGCCCTCGGTGTCGCGCAGTTCGCACAGGACCCGCTCGCTGACGGTGTGCACGACGGCGTTCGTGAAGAGTTCGGAGGCGACCAGTGCAACCGTGTCCAGGGGGTCCCCGCCGATGCCCCAGCGCTGCATCCGCTCCTGTATCAGCCGCCGGGCCCGTGCCACGGAATCGGTCCGGCCGGGCAGCTCGAACCCGAAGCGGCGGACCGTCGACACCGGGGCGTACGGATCGACGAGCTGGGGGCTGAGCGCGTTACCAGGTGCCACGACCAATCCTTCACGGTGGGGAAGCAGTGCCGGACATGCCTCTCCCCGGGCACGGCGCGGCAGCCTCGTGAACTGGTTCACCGAGTCACTCTCCACCCGGCGACGACACTTGGCAAGAGGCACTCTGAAAATTGCAGAGTGCCGAGTTCTGGGGGACAGTGGCATGGCACACTCGTCGTGACATCGAGAACAGGGCGCTGGGGAGGTCTGTAGTGAGCGAGCCGCGATCCGCCCCCACTGTGGGACAGGTCGTACTCGGCAAGCGACTGCAGGATCTGCGGGAGCGGGCCGGCCTGAAGCGCGAGGAGGCCGCCAAGGTGCTCCGCGTCGCCCCCGCCACCATCCGCCGGATGGAAACGGCCGAGGTCGCGCTGAAGATCCCCTACGTGCAGCTGCTGCTCAGGGCGTACGGCATCGCCGACGACGAGGCCGAGGGCTTCGTCCAACTCACCGAGGAAGCCAACAGGCCGGGCTGGTGGCAGCGCTTCCACGACGTCCTGCCCGGCTGGTTCAGCATGTACGTCAGCCTGGAGGGTGCCGCCAGCCTCATCCGGGCGTACGAGCCCCATTTCGTCCCCGGTCTGCTGCAGACGGAGGACTACGCACGCGCCGTCATGCGCAGCGGCGCCCTCGGCGACACCAGCGCCGACGACATCGAGCGGCACGTCGCCCTCCGGATGGAACGGCAGGCACTGCTCACCAGGGCCGAGGCCCCCAGATTCTGGGCGATCGTCGACGAGACGGTGCTCCGCAGACCGGCGGGCGGCCCGAAGGCGATGCGGGCCCAGATCGACCGGTTGCTCGAGGCCACCGCGCTGCCGAACGTCACCCTGCAGATCGCGGAGTTCGCGGCCGGACCGCACCCCGGCACGTACGGACCCTTCGTGCTCTTCCGGTTCGCGGTGCCCGAACTGCCCGACATGGTCTACAGCGAGTACCTGACCGGTGCCGTCTATCTCGACGCGCGCCCCGAGGTGGCCTCGCACCTGGAGGTCATGGACCGCATGGCGGCCCAGGCCGCCACCGCACAACGCACGAAGGACATCCTCCGGGGCGTCCGCAAGGAGCTGTGAATGGATCGCATATACAACGGCATGCCTGCCCGTGAGCTCGGCTCCGAGGGATGGCACAAGCCGTGGAGCGGCGGCAACGGCGGCAACTGCATCGAGGCCATGAAGCTGGCCGACGGCAGGGTCGCGGTGCGCCAGTCCGCCGACCCTGACGGCCCCGCACTCATCTACACGCACGGCGAGATCGCCGCTTTCATCCAGGGCGCCAAGTCGGGTCAGGCAGACTTTCTCCTGACCTGACCGGCCTGACCCGGGCTCAACCGCCCGTGCAGTACGCGCTGTTCCGTTCGTCCACTTGTCGCTCACCCGCAGACCCTTGGAGACGCCAGATGACCGGGCAAGACCCCGCCGCCGTACGCATCGACACCAGCAAGCCGCACCCGGCCCGGATGTACGACTGGTTCCTCGGCGGCAAGGACAACTACCCGGTGGACGAGGAGATGGCCAAGCAACTCCTCGCCCTCGACGCCCGCGGACGGGACATGGCGCGCGTCAACCGGGCCTACATGCACCGCGCCACGCGCTGGCTCGGCGGGAACGGCATACGCCAGTACCTCGACATCGGCACCGGCATTCCCACCGAGCCCAATCTCCACCAGATAGCCCAGGAGGTGGCACCCGAGTCCCGCGTCGTCTACTGCGACAACGACCCGATCGTGCTCGCCCACGCCGAGGCGCTGCTGCGCAGCACCCCGGAAGGCGCCACCGAGTACATCCAGGCCGACGCCCGCCGCCCCGAGACGATCCTGGAGGCGGCCGGCAAGGTCCTCGACTTCTCACAGCCGATCGCCCTGTCACTGCTCGCGCTGCTGCACTTCGTGGACGACGAGGACGGGGCGTACGAGCTGGTGGACCGGCTGGTCCAGCAGCTCGCACCCGGCAGCTACCTCGTGCTCTCCCACACGACGGGCGACTTCGACCCCGAGAAGGCGGCAGAGGCCCGCGCGATGTACAAGGCCCGCGGGCTGACCCTGCGCACCCGCTCCCGCGAGGAGTTCACGCGCTTCTTCGACGGGCTCGAGCTCGTCGAGCCCGGCGTCTCGCTGACCGCCGACTGGCACCCGGAGCTCGGTGAGGTCATCGAGGTGCCGGGCGACGATCCGATTCCGGGCTACGCGGGCGTCGCGCGCGTCAGCTGACGCTCCCTCCGGCAGGCAGCAGGGTGACGAGGAAACTCGTCGCCCTGCTGACGTTTCCGGCCGCGTCGATGGTGCGGTGCTCGACGGTGTGGGTCCCGTAGTCCGGTGTGGCGTCGTCCCACGGCACGGCACGCGGGGTACCCAGCTTGCCGTAGACGAGATCGTCGATCACGGTGCCGCTCGGCGTGAAGCGGAACGGCGCGTCCGCGTCGGTCGGCCAGCCGTAGTACGTGTACCAGCCGTCGCCGTCCACCCGGAACTGCGAGACGACGGTGCCCGGTCGGTCGTCTCGCGCGGTCAGCTTCATCGTGAACGGGCCGTCGTAGACGTACTCGGGCGGCCGGCCCGGCCGGTGCACCGTCCGCAGCGGCTCGGACAGTTCGTAGGACCCGGCGGCCGGGGACGCGTCCACCGTCCAGCGCAGCACGGCGGACGAACCGGCGATCCGGGCCGTGAGCGTGTGCGCGCCCGGGCTCAGCCGCAGTGCGCCGAGGTCCAGATCGCGGTCGTTGCCGGGGTTCGGGAGCGGGCGGCCGTCGAGGGACCAGCGGACGGCGTACGTCCGGTCGCCGGGGTGGGTCGTGTCCGCGTACACGACGGACGTGGACGCTACGGGTGTGGCGGTGGCGGTGTGGCCCGTGAACGCGGCCGCGACCGGCGTGTGCGTGGTCCGTACGGAGGTGTCGACCGTCCAGCTCACGGTGCGGGTCAGCGCGGCCGATGCGCGGATCGCGGGGTCGCGCACGAACGGAGTCGGGTCGCTGACCGCGGCGGTGAGGGTGTGCGTGCCGCGGTCGATGCCGAGACGGCGCAGATCGAGCGTGCGGGCGCCGTCGGCCTGCCGCAGCCGGCGGCCGTCGAGCCGCCAGACGACGTCGAGTTCGCCGCCGACGGGGTGGAGGGTGTCCACCCACACCGTCCGGTCGGCCCCGATCGGGGCGGTGGCCGGGGTGTGGTCCTGGACCAGGTTCACCTTCGCCGAGATGGAGTGGACCATCACCTCCCGTTCGACCTGGTCGAAGGCGTAGCCCAGGGTCTTCATGATCGAGTGCTTGCTGGGCCGCCAGACACCCTTGGTGCTGTACATCCCGCCCTCGTAGCGGCCGATGACCCCGCCGGACTCGCTCTTCTCGCCCAGCCAGCGCCACCACTTCGCCCGCTGGTCCCGCATCTGCTGCTCGGTGAGGAGGGTGTGGTGCACGGAGGCGGGCTCACCCCCGGCGTACGTGCCGCCGGGGACGCCGCGGCCGTAGTAGTCGTACTCGTCCTGGAGCTTGCCCAGCGAGTGGCCTATCTCGTGCGGGGTGATGAGCGAGGACAGGGCGTTGCCGCCGGACGCGGTGGCGTACGTACCACCGGCGCCGCCGTACGTGTCGCTGTTCGCGAGCGCCACGATCTGGCGGTTGGCGCTCGTCGTACCGGTGACGAGATCGGCGAGCGCGGTCGCGGCACCGCTGTCGACGGTGAGCAGGCGCTGCACGCTGTTCGGGTTGCAGCCGCCCCAGAAGCCCATGTTCAGCGGGGTTTCCCGGCGCGGCGCGTCCAGCGACGGGTCGCAGTCCACACCCGATTCGGGGGACGGCACCTCGACCATCCAGACGTTGATGTACGAGCGGTACGAGGCGAACGGCTCGATGCTCCACAGCACATTGAGGTGCTTGTCGACGTCCGCGCGGAACTCGTCCATGCCGGCGGCGGTGTATCCGTCGCCGAGCAGGACCAGGTTGAAGCGCTTGTCGGCCGGGCCTGTGGTCTGGACGGGAACGACGGTGGCGCTCTCGGCCGGTGACGGGGCCGCGGTCGCCGACGCCGAGGGCGTGGCGCCGATGAGACCGGAGAGGAGCAGGGCGCCCGCGGTGGCGAGCGCCGCGGCTCTGGGAAGACGTGTGCCGGAGGTGTCCATGGGGCGCGAGCGTAGGGCGGCGCCGAACGGGACGTAAAGACAGCCGAGTTGGCCATGCAGCGACCGCGGGGGACGGCCGGACCACGTGCCGTCTTCGGGGCCGTCGACCCGATGTTCCTCGACCGGGCATCACGCCGGTGGAGCGCCGGTCCTGTGCCGCGGGAGCCCGCGATGAGACCCGCGTCGACGAAGGCACGATCGGCCCCTGGACACGAACCGCCACGACCGGGCGGCGCCTGCCCAGGGCGGCGCGCGCAGGGTGTCGGGATGGCCGGAGCGGCGGCGGGCTCGTCGTGCGGAGAAGGCACGCGCGGCGGAGGTCGGAAAGCGCGACGCGGGCAGGCCCGACGCCGGGAAGCCCTAGGCCTGTGAGGCCTCGAGCGCGGCCTCCGCCCTGGCGAGCGTCTCCGGGTGGCCGAAGAGCCCGGGCAGCCCGCCCGAGTGCAGGAGGACCGTGCGCTGCCCGGGCACGATGTCGCCGTCCTCGACCGCCTGGACCAGGCCGGCCATCGCGCGCCCGGTGTAGATCGGGTCGAACACGATGCCCTCCGAGCGGGCCGCCAGGGTCATGGCGGCCATGACCGGTTCGGTCAACGCTCCGTAGCTGTCGCCGACCTGATCGAGCCTCAGCCTCAGGCTCTCCGGCGGGCAGGCCGTGCCGGAGAGGCCGGAGACCAGATCGGACACGGTCCGGGCGGGATCGCCGACGGCTCCGCAGTGGACGCCGAGCACACGCGCCGGACCCAGTGCGTCGACAAGGCCGGCCATGGTCCCGCCGGAGCCGAGCGCGACGACGACCGTGGCCAGATCGGGGGCCTGGACGAGGAGTTCGCGGCCGCACTCGACGTAGCCGCGGGCACCGAGCACGCTGGAACCGCCGAAGGGGATCACCGCAGGGACGGCGCCCTGACGCCGCAGCCGCTCGGCCGTCCGCTCGGCCTCGGGTCCGAGCGCCGCGCCGCCGACGTCACCCGCCCACACGACCTCGGCGCCGAAGAGGCCGTCGAGCGCGAGATTGCCGGAGGCCGAGGATCCGGGCGTGCCGGCGAGCACCAGCACGACGTCCAGCCCCAGCCGGGCCCCGGCGGCCGCGGTCAGCCGGGCGTGGTTGCTCTGCGGCGCACCCGTGGTCACCAGCACGGTGGCGCCGTCGGCGAGAGCCGCGCCGCAGAGCCACTCGAGCTTGCGGATCTTGTTCCCGCCGCCGCCCAGGCCGATGAGGTCGTCGCGCTTGAGCCACAGGTCGTCCGGGCCGAGCCCGAGCGCACGGGACAGCCGCGGCATGGGCTCGAGCGGGGTCGGCCAGGTGCCGAGGGCGGCCCGGCGCGGGGCGGTGCTGTCGGACGTCATCGTTGCGGTGCTGCTCTCCTGAAGGTGAAAGCGAGGACGAGGACGAAGGTATCTCAGCGCCGCTCGAGCGAGCCCCGCACGAAGGCGGCCTGTCCGGCGTGCTGGAGATCATCGGCGATGACGCTCACCAGCCGGACGCCGAGCGTCACGGGCGGCGACCACGAGTCGTCCACGATCCTGTTCAGGGCCGTGCCCTTCAGGCCGCCCACGAACGCGACGGACTCCTCGTGGACGGCGTCGAAGTAGCCGAGGAGCAGCTCCGCAGAGTCGATCCGGAGCGCCGCGACCTCCTTGCGCGAGTGCCCGTAGCCGGTCGCACCCCCCGTGAACGGCAGCCCGAAGCGGCCCACCCAGTCCTGGGAGACCCAGACCTGCTCACGCCCGGCCGCATCGGCCACGTGGTCGTCCTGGATGCGCGTCAGGTGCCACACCAGCCAGGCGATGGTGTTCGCACCGGGGTCGAGCCGGGCGTGGAGATCGTCGACCGAGAGCCCTTCGACCGCCTCGTGCACCACCTCCTGGATCCGTCCGAATGCGTCGGCAAGCACATCTGCGGCGTTCATACGGCGAGTGAACCGTGCGCCTCTCCCGCGGCGGGGTCCGACACGGCGGGGATTCAGTTGCCCGAGCCCGGATGGTCGCCCGTCGCGCCGTCGATCAGTTCGCGCAGGATGTCCATGTGGCCGGCGTGCCTGGCGGTGTCCTCGATCATGTGGATCAGGGTCCAGCGCATCGACACCGTCGCGCCGTTCCACGACGTGCCGAGCGCGTCCAGGTCGAGCTCGGTGATCGCCTTGTCGGCCGCGGCGCGTGCCCGGCCGTAGAACTCGACGATGTCCGAGGTCGACTCGCCGGGCGCGACCACCATGTCCTCGTTCTCGAACGGGTCGAACCAGAGAGGCTCGCCCGCGCGGCCGAACGTCTCGCAGAACCAGCCGTACTCGACGGACGCCAGGTGCTTGACCAGACCCAAGAGATTCGTCCCGGACGGAGTGAGCGGGCGGCGCAGGGCCTCGTCGTCGAGCCCGTCGAGCTTCCAGAGCACGGCGTCGCGGTGGCGGTCCAGACTGGCGTGGAGACTTTCCTTCTCGCCCCCGGTGTAGGGCACATACTTCGTCATGCCGGGAACGTAACAGCCGCCGATGACAACGGCGTCGGGGCCGGGTTCCAGGACAGGCGCATGAACGTACGCCCGGCGGCCGTCCACGGCAGGGCGCGCGGCCGGCCCGCGGCCGCCGCGTGGCCGACCAGGGTGGGAAAGCCAAGGCCCACCCGGGCCCACGGGAAGGCGCCGCCGAGGGCTCCGCCGCCGTCGACCACCAGGATGTACACCCGCTCGTCGACGTCGGCCGGGCCGCCTCGACGATCAGGGCATCGCCCAGGACGGATTCGCCGTGCAAGGATTCGCCGCGGGCCGACCGGGCATCGACCGATCCGGCATCGAGGTCGAGCACGACCGGCTCGTGGCCGCGCGGCGAGGACGCGACGACCTGCGTCCCGATGAAGCCCGCGCCTCCAGTGACGAGTACTCGCAAGTCACCGACGCTACGGCGAGGATCGCGCTCCTCCCTGCTCGCGCCGTGCCGTGAAAGGTCCGTGAGGACTATCCGCGGGTCAGCCGCACCGTCACGATCTGGAACGGCCGCAGAGTCAGCGCAACGCCGTCGCGTTCGACGGCGAGCGGCGTCCGGTCCGGCAGGGGGCGCTCCAGGAGATCCGTGAGCACTGCTCCGGCCGTGTGGAACCCGGTGCGCAGCGTCGTTGCCGCCCGGCCGCCCAGCGACTCGTAGAGGCGCACGACCACATCGCCGGAACCGTCGTCCGCGAGTTTCACCGCCTCCACCACGACCGCGGGACCGTCCGTCGTCACCACCGACGGCACCTGCGCCCCTGCGGGCCCGACCCGCAGCGGCAGATTCAGCGCGTACCCCTCCGCCACCGCGTCCTCGATCGTCGCGCCCGGCAGCAGGGAGTAGGTGAAGCGGTGCAGCCCCTGGTCGGCCTCGGGGTCTGGCACCCGGGGCGCGCGCACCAGGCTGAGCCGTACCGTCGTGGTCGTGCCGCCGTCCTCTCGCGTCGTGCGCGAGACGTCGTGGCCGTACGTGGAGTCGTTGACGACCGCGACGCCGTAACCGGGCTCACCGACGTGCACCCAGCGGTGGCCGTAGACCTCGAACCGGGCCGCCTCCCAGCTGGTGTTGGTGTGTGTCGGCCGGTGGACGTGGCCGAACTGGATCTCGGCGGTGGACCGGTCGGCGTGCACGTCGACCGGAAAGGCGGCCTTGAGGATCTTCTCGGCCTCGTGCCAGTCGATCTCGGTCGCGATGTCGATCCGCCGGCTGCCGGCCCTGACGGTGACGGTCTGGACGATCCGCGACCCCTTGCCGAAGCTCCGCTCCACCCGCAGCGCGCCGAGCAGAGCGTCGTCCTCGGCGATCCTGATGGTCGCGCCCTCCAGCAGGTCGGTCCAGCGGTGGCGGTAGTGCTTGTCGATGTCCCAGGCGTCCCAGTAGTTGGGCAGATCGCTGTGCAGCCGGAGCAGATTGCCCTGGCCGCCGGGCGCCAGCACCTCGCGGTCGGCCACCAGGTCCCGGACCGACGCGAAGGTGCCGTCGTCCGCCAGCTCGACCCGTACGAGACGGTTGTCGAGGGCCCGGTTGGTGACCCTCACCGGCCGCTGCGCCGGCGCGTCGGACGCGACGGGCGCGCAGCCCGACGGGGGCACCTCCACGAACACGGCCGCCGAACCGTCCGAGAGCCGCGGCAGTCCCGGATCGAGGATGCCGGCCAGCGTCGCCGGTACGCGCACGACCTCCGCCCGGTCGCGAGGACCGGCGTTGTACACCCACGGCTCGACCGGTCCCGCCCCGCCCACGGCCTCCAGCGCCTGCGCGGTCAGCGCCTCCAGCTCCGCCGCGACCCGCGCGTACTCCGCCTCCGCCTCCCGGTGCACCCAGGCGATCGAGGAGCCCGGCAGGATGTCGTGGAACTGGTGCAGCAGCACCGTCTTCCACAACTCGTCGAGCTCCTGGTACGGATAGGCGTAACCGGGGACGTGCAGCGCCGCAGCCGTCGCCCACAACTCCGCCTCCCGCAGGGCGTGTTCACTGCGACGATTGCCCTGCTTGGTGCGCGCCTGCGAGGTGTACGTCGCCCGGTGCAGCTCCAGGTAGAGCTCGCCCGACCACACGGGAGCGTCCGGGTACTCCGCCCGGGCCGCCGCGAAGAAGGCGTTCGGATGCTCGATCACGACCTTGGCCGAGCCCTCGAGGTCGGCCAGCCGCCGTGCCCGCTCCAGCATCTCCCGCGTGGGCCCGCCCCCGCCGTCACCGTGCCCGAACGGCGCCAGCGACCTCGTACCGCCGCCCTTCTCCCGGTAGTTGCGCACTGCGTGCGCCATCTCCCGCCCGGAGAAGACCACGTTGTACGTGTCAACCGGCGGGAAGTGCGTGAAGACCCGGGAGCCGTCGATGCCCTCCCACCAGAAGGTGTGGTGGGGGAAGGCGTTGGTCTGGTTCCAGGACAGCTTCTGGGTGAGGAACCACTTCATCCCGGCGAGTTTTGCCAGCTGCGGATAGGCGGCCGTGTACCCGAAGGAGTCCGGCAGCCACACCCCCTCCGTCTCGATCCCGAACGCGTCGAGGAAGAAGCGCTGGCCGTGCACCAGCTGGCGGGCCAGCGCCTCGCCACCGGGCAGATTGCCGTCGGCCTCCACCCACATGCCGCCGACCGGCGCCCACTGCCCGCTCTTCACCGCCTCCTGGATACGGGCCCACACCTGCGGGTGGGTGTCGCGCACCCATGCGTACTGCTGCGCCTGCGAGCAGGCGAAGACGAACTCCGGGTACTCCTTCGCCAGTGCCGTGACGTTGGCGAACGTCCGGGCCGTCTTGCGCCTGGTCTCACGGATCGGCCACAGCCAGGCGGTGTCGATGTGCGCGTGCCCGACCGCCGACAGGGTGTGCGCGCCGGCGTGTGCGGGACGCGCGAGCGCGGCGGCCAGGACGCCGCGCGCTGCTTCCGCGGTCCCCGGGACGTCGTCGAGGTCCAGTGCGTCCAGTGCCCGCTCCAGCGTGTGCAGGATCTCGTGACGGCGCGGTTCGCCCTCGCCCAGCTCCAGCATCAGCTCGCGCAGCACCTGCAGGTCCAGCGACAGGTGCCAGACCTCCTCGTCGAGTACGGCGAGATCGGCGCGCGCGAACGTGTAGAGCGGTTCGGCGCCCGCCGTGCGCTTGTCGCCCATCGGTGTCGGGCGGCGGAAGTGGTCGGCGAGGATGTCCGGGTTGGAGGCGGCCTCGACGAGGAACGCCACCTGCTCGCCTCCGGCGGCGGGGGAGGCGACGGGGACGTACTGATTCTGCGGATTGACGGCCTTGAGCGGGGTGCCGTCCGGCAGATGCACGAGCGCCTCGGCCTGGTTGCCCGGCCAGCTGCTGACGAACCCGAGATCGAACCAGGCCTCCACCCTCCGCCCCGCCCAGTCGGCCGGCACCTCGCCGCGCGCGCGGAACCAGGTCGTGCCCCACGGCGGCCCCCACGGCGTGCCCATCGCGAACGGCTCGTACGCCGCCGCCCGCGCCTCGGCGAACGGCACGGGCTCGTCCGGGACCTGCCAGGCCTCCACCGTCAGCGGCACGGCGGCGGAGTGGATCAGCGGCCGGATCCGCTGCTCCAGTACGCGCTCGACCCGCTGCTCGATCCTGCGGCGTTCGTCGTGCATGTGACAGACACCTACTTCCGGTTGAGATAGGCGAGTATTTCCGGTTGAGATGGACGAGGCCGGGATGCTCGCCCGTGCGGCCGTCGAGCGGACGGCGGGCGACCGTGGCGGAGTCGACCAGGGGGTGCAGGGCGAAGGCCTTGACGGCGGTGGCGCGCGAGCCGCTGTCCGCGGCGGCGAGGACCTCGCGTTCGACGGCCTTGACCGAGGTGACCGGGCCGGTCGCGTGGTACGGCAGCGGATCGACCCCGCACGGGTGGGCGCCGCCGGCGTCCTCAAGGCCGGTCGTGACGGCGACCGCGGGCGCGTCCCGGATTCCGGCGGCCTGCTCGGCGAGCACCTTGGCGACGACGCCGAGCCGGGCGGCCTCGAGGTCCTGGAGGGTGACGTGGGTACCCGGCCTTCGCCGTGGTCGCCGAGGAGCGCGCCGTACCCGAGCGGCACCCGGAATCCTCCGCCGCCGAGAATCGCCGGCCTCATGACGCGACCGTCCTCATGACGTGGGCCTCCGATACCTGGTGCCGGGACGTGCAGCGCGGTGCCGTGCAGCGTGGTGCGGCGCGGTGAGGTGCCGTGCAGCGTGGTGCGGCGCGGTGAGGTGCCGAGCCCCGCGCGGTCCCGCGTGTCGTGTCCTGCCACCACGCTGTCACTTCTGTGTCGTACCCGCGAGAAGCGAGGACTCCCCGACAGCGCCTGGTCGGCGGCAGGTTCTTCACCCCCGGCCGTTGGATTCTGTGCGTTTCTGTAGGATCTCCCTGTCGCCACCCGCAGGATGACTGCCGACCGGCCGAGAGGGCCCCGATGACCTCCGAGTGCGTCGTCCACATCGACGCGGCCCACCGGGGCCTCGGCACCGCCTCCTGCGGCCCGGACACCCTGTCCCCGTACCTGATCACGCCCGGAACCCATCGCTGGGCCAGGACCATCGCTCCCTGGAGAACTCCTTCCCCGCGCCGCGGATCGGTCGGGATCCCGGTCGGGTACGCCTATCCGAGGTCGAACACGTTCCGCATCCCCAGCCGGTGGCGCGTGCGGTCGTGGCGCTTGAGGTGATCGAGCTCCGGGGCACGGAACAGGGGCGTGATCGTGCAGCGCCCGGCCGGTGAACCGATGCGATCGAGGAGCGCGTTGACCGCGGCGCGGGCCGAGGCGTTGGCGCCCTCCATCGTCGCCAGGTCGATGTCGACGGCGACGTAGTCCCCGGAGAGGAAGAGGTTCGGCACCCTGGTCGCGGCCGTCGGCCGGTTGTGGAAGGTGCCCACGGGGTGGATGAGGAGCTCGTCGTCGTTCGTGGGGTGCGGCGTGCCGAGGCCGTCGACGCCCGGGTCCAGGAACCAGGAGTGCAGGGCGCTGTCCTTGAGGACCGTACGGCCCGTGTCGTTGAGGGCCGCCTTGAGCTGGGCCCACACCTCGCGGGCGACCTGCTCGCGCGTGCACTGCTTGGCCGTCTTCCCGTACAGGATGCCCGGCCTGTCCCACTCGGAGATGTCCACGGAGACGCAGTCGACCGCGGCCCCGTCGCCGTAGTCCTGCGGGAAGTCGCGGTGCGGCCAGTGGCCGGCCTGCTGGATGGCGGTCAGCGACCAGGGCGAGTCGATGCAGTTGAGATGCCCGTGGAGCAACGGCGCCCGCTCGCTCAGATAGAACTGGATGCCCGTCATCCAGTCCGTCTCCAGCCTGTCGCACCGCGCGAGCTGAGGATCGGCGGCCCGCAGCGCCGCGCCCCAGGTGCGCCGGGCGTGCTCCACCGGAATGGCCGAGATGTAGTGGTCGGCGGTGACGGACCGCCGTGCCCCGGCCGGGTCCTCCAACACCGCCTCCGTGATCCGGCCCGAGCCGTACGCGAGCTCGCGCAGTGTCCAGCCGACCTTGAACTCCACGCCCAGCGAGCGCAGATGATCGACCCAGGGGTCGATCCAGGCCTCGTTGGTCGGGGCGTTGAGGATCCGGTCCAGGGGACCGTCCGCACCGCGGCCCAGCGCGTTGAAGACGAACGCCTCCAGCAGCGTGGCGACCGTCCGGGTACTCGCCTCCTCGGCCTTCGTCGCCACGATGTTGCGGGTCAGGCCGACGGCGAGGATGCGCTGGTAGTCGTACGACATCTCCTCGGCCCGGATGAAGTCCCACCAGGGCGTGCGCTCCCAAGCCTCGTTGCGCCGCTCGTCGCAGCTGGTGAGGAAGACGAGTCCGCGGTTCACGAAGTACGCCGTCTCGTGCGGCGGGATGCCCGCGGCCGTGTCGAAGAACGCGGTGAGGGCGCGGCGGATCTCGTCCAGGGTGAGCTCGGCGGGACGGTGGCCCGGCCAGGGCAGCGGGATCCGCAGGTCCTCGCGCCCGGTGCGGGCGAAGGACATCTCGGGCGGGGCGACGAGGTTGTCCCAGACGCCGTTCGGATTTCCGGGGAAGGGGATGCGCCGCATCGTGTCCGGCAGGTTGTGGTAGATGCCGGGGATGAAGCGGAAGCCGTGCTCGGCGGGCAGGGGCCTGCGGCCGCCCTTCCCCGTGCCGGGTACGTCCATGCTGCGGGCCTTGCCGCCCAGGGCCCTTCTCTCGTACACCGTCACGCGTAAGCCGCGCTCCGCGAGTTCATGCGCCGCGGTGAGACCCGCGACACCGCCGCCCAGGACGGCGACGGACGGGGAAGCCGAGCGGGGCGCCGCCGACGCCCCGCCTCCCGTGGTGAGTGCCGCGGCGGACCCGGCCGCCGCGGCTCCTGCGATGAAGGTGCGCCGTGTGGTTCCCGACCGATCCATGTCCAGCCCCTACTCAGCGGTAACTGTCACGTCCGGCGCAGGAGCATACGGACGACCCCCGCGACCCGGAAGCCGTGCGCGGGCCCATTCACCCAGCGCGACACGGCGCGCGACACAATGAGGCCATGCCCCGACGCACCACCCGCCCCGCCCGGCCCACCGTCACCGCCGAATCGCCCTGTCCCTGTGGGCTGCCCGCCTCGTACGGCGCATGCTGCGGCCGCTTCCACACGGGCCGGTCCGCGGCCCCGACCGCCGAGCTGCTGATGCGGTCCCGCTACAGCGCCTTCGTCGTCCGCGACGAGGCGTATCTGCTGCGCACCTGGCACCCCGCCACCCGGCCGCCGTCCGTGGACTTCGACCCCGGCATGCGCTGGAGCGGTCTGGAGATCCTGGACACCACCGACGGCAGCGTGTTCCACACCACCGGCACCGTCACCTTCGTCGCCCGCTACACCCACGGCGGAGAGCCCGGCGCACTGCGCGAGCGCAGCCGCTTCGCACGCCACGAAGGCGCCTGGGTGTATGTGGACGGCACGTTCGAGGAGTGAGCGGCAGTGAAGTGCCGGGATCTCCGGCTCCCTCGCTATCAGCGTGAATACGTCAACCACGCGGCCTCGGGGGGAAGCGTGTCCTCGCGTCCTCGGTGTGGGCGCGCATGACCTGCTGGGCGCGTGCGTCATCGCGGGCGGCGATGGCCGCGATCAGCTCGCGGTGCTCCACCCAAGCCTGGTGGACGATGGGTGTGTAGTACCGGCGCACCCTGTGCTCGACATGCGCGGCCAGCTCCGCGAGAACCGCGTTCCCGGCCAGTTCCATGACACAAGCGTGGAACGTGGCGTTCGCGATCACCACCGTCTCCACGTCGTCGGCGGCGACCGCGGCCTCGCCCGTCGCGCACAGCTCGTCCAGCCGCTCAAGTCCCTCGGCCGAGGGGCCGACCGCGGCCAGGCGCGCCGCCTCGGTCTCCAGCAGAGTGCGGACGACGAAGAGCTGGTCGGTCTCGTCCCCGGTCGGTTCGTGGACGAATGCACCCTGGTCGGGGCGGAGGTCCACCCACCCTTCCGTGTTCAGCCGCTGCAGCGCCTCGCGTACGGGCTGGCGGGAGACCCCGAGGTGGCTCGCGAGCTCGCCCTCCACCAGGTGCTGGCCAGGGTGCAGCGACTGTGAACTGATCAGCTCCAGCAGAGCCTCGTACACCCGCTCGCGCAGCGGTGCCGGGCGCTCCAGTTTGGGCACTGATCCTTGCGGCAGCCCGTTGAACAGCATGTCGGCCTCCACTGACCTCTCTTGTTCCGTCAATCTACGGACGTCACCCGGCGTGGGGGAGATTATGAACGCGAGAACGGATCGTGGTCCAGGGTCGTACGCCCGTCAGGCACGACACCCCTGGCGGTGAGAGGGCTCGACCGTTGTCCCGGCAGATTCCCCTTCTCACCGGCGCCCGCGCGGCCCCGGCGTTCGCGAACAGGCGTGACACCCGGAAGGTGATCCCGCCGTCAACTGCCCACGCACGCCTACTGCCGGGCTCTCTTGATCAGTTGTTGCCGGACGCCCGACGTCCTACGGTTGCGGTCATGCTGCCCGAGGTGGAAACGGACGAACAGTGGGACGCCGTCGTTCCCGACGAGACGGTGATGCGCCCCGGGGCACAGGACCTCTGCGCCCGCCTCGGCCTCGCCGGAGCCTCGCTGGTCCGGTACACCGAAGGCTCCCAGCCGGTCTACGCGGTCGGTGACGAGCACGTGCTGAAGCTCTTCCCCGGGGCCGCGGCGCAGGACGGCATCGCCGAGGGGCGGGTCCTGACCCACCTCGAAGGGCGGCTGCCGATCCCGACCCCGCAGGTGAGGTCCTTCGGGCCGTACGAGAACGGCTGGCAGTACGTCCTGATGTCACGCCTCCCGGGCGAGGGCCTGGCCGTCGCCTGGGAGCGCATTCCGCAGGCCGGCCGGGAGCGGATCGTCACCGAGGCCGGCGAGGCCCTCGCCGCCCTGCACGCCCTCGACCCGCGGCCGCTCGCCGACGTGCTCGGCCCCGGCGACTGGGGCGGCTTCGTCGACCGACAGCGTGCGGGCGCCGTCGAGCAGCAACGGGAGCGCGGACTGCCGGAGTTCTGGCTGGAACAGATCCCCGGATTCCTCGACGCCGTGCCACTGACGCCGGACCCGCAACCCGTCCTGCTGCACACCGAGTTCATGCGTCAGCATCTGCTCGTCGATCCGGACGGGTGGCGGCTCACCGGCCTCTTCGACTTCGAGCCCGCGATGATCGGCGACCGGGCGTACGACTTCGTCGGGGCCGGACTGTTCGTCACGCGCGACGCTCGGCTGCTGGGCCGGCTGTGCACGGCGTACGGCCGCGCCTTCGAGCCGTCCGAGCTCCTCGCGTACACGCTGCTCCACGTGTACAGCAACCTCCCCTGGTACCTGCGGGAGCTGCCCGCTTCGCTGTCGGAGGGCACCCTGGAGTCGCTTGCGGAGTCCTGGTTCGCCACCGCCTGACGCCCGCCCGACGGGATCAGACGCTCGTCGTCGACCCGGGCCGCACGATCATCAGCACGGTGACCGTGGCCCAGAGGAGGTTGAACATGCCGGTGTACATCGCGAGCCGCCTGGTGTCCGCGACCTCGGCCGGGCCTTCCAGGACCGCGCTCTGCCGTGGCAGCACCAGCGCCGCGAGCACGGCGGCCGCGACGGCGGTGAGCACCATCGAGACGATCAGCCAGGTGTCGCCCAGGACGTGGAGGCTGTTCGCGGTCGCGAGACCGAAGACGGGGACGACGACGCCGACGACGGCGTACACCCGGCACACGCGGTGGAGGTTCTGGAGCACGGCGCGGGCCCGCTCGTCGTCCGGCTCGGCGAGGACATGGCGGGCGGCCGCCGGGAACATGCTGGCGGCCACGGTGACGGGACCGATGGCGATGATCGCGGCCAGGACATGGACGATGAGGAGGAACTTGGTCACGGGGGGACGCTAGCGAGGGGCGGCGAGAGGGGACCAGTGGCGGTCATGCCATGTACCAACGGATTCTCGCCAGGGCGGTACGGTGCGACATCCGAGCGCTGCGTGGCAGCTCACCGCTGTTGGCCGGAACACGGTGACGGCGTACGTTGTGGCCATGCACACCGTGGCCGTACTCGCCCTCGACGGCGTCATCCCCTTCGATCTGTCCACCCCCATCGATGCCATGGGGCGCGCCCGGCTGCCCGACGGCCGGCCCGCCTACCGGGTGAAGGTCTGCTCGCCGGCCGACGAGATCGACGCGGGTGCCTTCACGCTGCGCGCACCGTGGGGCCTCGACGCGCTCACCGAGGCGGACACGATCATGCTGCCCGGCTGTGCCGACCCGGCGACGCAGGTGACGGGCGAGGTGATCGACGCCCTGCGGCAGGCCGCGGCGGACGGCACCCGGATCGCCTCGATCTGCGTGGGCTCCTTCATCCTCGCCGCGACCGGGCTGCTCGACGGCCTGAGGGCCACCACGCACTGGCTGGGCACCGAGGCTCTCGCCCGTATGTATCCGAAGATCCAGGTCGACCCGGACGTGCTCTATGTCGACAACGGCCAGTTCCTCACCTCGGCGGGGTCGGCCGCGGGACTCGATCTGTGCCTGCACATGATCCGCCGTGACTACGGCTCGGCGGTCGCCGCGGACGCGGCCCGCCTCTCGGTCATGCCCCTCGAACGCGAGGGCGGCCAGGCCCAGTTCATCGTCCATGAACAGCCTCCGGCTCCGGCCGGCGCCACACTCGAGCCGTTGCTGCTCTGGATGGAGGAGAACGCCGGTCGTGAGCTCGCCCTCGCCGACATCGCCGAGCACGCCGGGATGAGCGCGCGCACGGTCAACCGTCGCTTTCGCGAGCAGACCGGCACGACTCCGCTGCAGTGGCTCCACCGGGCCCGTATCCGCCAGGCCCAGCACCTGCTGGAAACGACCGCCCACCCGGTCGACCGCATCGCCACGCAGGTGGGCTTCGGGTCTTCGACGTCCTTCCGTGACCGCTTCAAACGCCAGGTCGGGACCAGTCCGCACGCCTACCGCCGCGCCTTTCGCGGCACCGGGGCGTCCTAGGCGGCGCCTCGTTCCGAGCCCGTCCGGCCTTTGTGGATCACGCGGGACCGACCGTCAGAACCCCCTGCCGTGCCGCAGCACCAGGCCTGGGTTGTACGCTGCCAGGACCTTGTTCGCCCTGGCCAGCGCCGCGAGCGCGTGCTCGCGGTCCGCCTGGTCCTCGGGGCAGAAGGGCGCGCGGAAGCGACGGGCCTCGCGGGCGGCGCATTCGGCGTCGATCTCCGCCTGGAGGATGCCGAGCGGCATGCAGGACCCGATCAGGGCTGCTACGCCATCGGGGATCGGGACGGGGACGAGGTTCGACGCGGTCACGGTGAGGTCCTTCGCTGCTGCTTGCTCCGGGGTCGCCGGGCATGTGGGGTGTGTTGTCCTCTATAGGTACCGGATGGGCTTCACGGTTCGCCCGCCGGGATGTCTCTGTGCTGCAACCGTTCGGAACTGCCCGTTGATTTCTCGTTACGCGGGAGTAAGTTGACTCCGCAGTAAGCTCCAAGTCCGCGAACGGGAGCCGACCATGGGCGTGCGCAAGGATCTCAAGAAGGCCAAACACCGCTCCGACCTGGCGGAACGCACCGTGGTCGAGCTGATCAGGGACCAGGACGGAACCGTTCGGGAGGTGCGGGCCGCGCCGCTCGTCGGGCCAGTGGCCTCCGGGTCCACCGCCGACATACCTTACGCCCATGCCGAGGAGGCGCCCGACGCGGTCGTCCTCAGGCGCAAGGAGGCCGGCAGCTGGCGGCCCGTCACGGCGGCCGCCTTCGCCCAGGAGGTCACGGCCGTGGCGAAAGGCCTGATCGCGTCCGGTCAGGAGCCCGGCGGCCGGGTCGCCCTGATGTCGCGCACCCGCTACGAGTGGACCGTCCTCGACTTCGCCGTCTGGGCCGCGGGCGGACAGTCCGTGCCCGTGTACGCCACCTCGTCCGCCGAGCAGATCGCCTGGATCCTGCGCGACTCCGGCGCCCGCTTCGTCGTCGTGGAGAACGACGACAACGCCGCGACCGTCGCCGAAGCCGCCCAGCAGCTCCCCGAACCGCCTCGTGAGTGGCGCATCGACAGCGGCGCGCTGCGGGACCTCGCCGCGCTCGGCCGCGACGTACCGGACGACGAGGTCACCAAGCGCCGGGCCGCGCTCACTCCCGACACCATCGCCACCCTCTGCTACACCTCGGGCACGACCGGCCGCCCCAAGGGCTGCGTGCTCACCCACGGCAATCTCCACGCCGAGGCCGCGAACACCGTCGAGCTGCTGCACCCGGTCTTCAAGGAGGTCACCGGCCAGACGGCGGCCACCCTCCTCTTCCTTCCGCTCGCGCACATCCTCGGGCGCACCCTCCAGATCGCCTGCCTCCTCGCGCGCATCGAACTCGGCCACTGCCCGAGCATCAAGCCCGACGAACTCCGCCCCGAGCTCCAGCGGTTCAGGCCGACCTTCGTCGTCGGCGTGCCGTATCTCTTCGAGAAGATCCACGACACCGGCCGGGCCACCGCGGAGAAGATCGGCCGCGGCTCGTCCTTCGACCGGGCCGACCGGATCGGCGTGCGGTTCGGCGAGGCGTACCTCGACGCGTTCCTCGGCCGCGGCAAGGGACCGGGGCCCGGCCTGTACCTCGGCTGGGCGCTGTACGACCTGCTCGTCTACCGTCGCATCCGCAAGGAGCTCGGCGGCAGACTGCGGTACGCCATCAGCGGCGGCTCCCCGCTCGACCGCCGTCTCAACCTCTTCTTCTACGCCGCCGGGATCATCATCTACGAGGGGTACGGCCTCACGGAGACCACTGCGGCCGCCACGATCACCCCGCCGCTCAGCCCACGCCCCGGTACCGTCGGGCTGCCCGTCCCCGGCACGGCCGTGCGGATCGCCGACGACGGTGAGGTGCTGATCAAGGGCGGCATCGTCTTCGGCGCGTACTGGAACAACCCCGCGGCCACCGGCGACGTGCTGCACGACGAATGGTTCGCCACCGGCGATCTCGGGTCACTGGACGAGGACGGCTATCTCACGATCACCGGGCGGAAGAAGGACATCCTCGTCACCTCCGGCGGCAAGAACGTCTCGCCCGCCGTGCTCGAGGACCGGCTGCGCAGCCGCCCGCCCGTCGGCCAGTGCATCGTCGTCGGGGACAACCGCCCCTTCGTCGCCGCGCTCGTCACCCTCGACCCGGACGCCGTCCAGCACTGGCTCACGGTCCGCAGACGTCCCGCGGACACCCCGCTCGCCGACCTGTGCGACGACCCGGCGATGATCGCCGAGGTCCGTAAGGCCGTCGAGTACGCCAACAAGGCCGTGTCGAGGGCGGAGTCGATCCGTGAATTCCGCCTCGTGGCGGGGGAGTTCACCGAGGAGAACGGGCTGCTGACGCCCTCGCTGAAGATCAAACGGTATGCGGTGACGGCGGCGTACTCGAGGGAGATCGAGGCGCTGTACGGCTGACTCGGCAGGCTCACCGGGGTGCCCCTCACGCGCTGTGTTCGCGGGCCCTCCGCGAGCGTCGCGGCATGAGCCGACCCGTCCTCGCCGGGCTTCTCGGCGTGGTCCCGTCGTGGGTGAAGGAGGTCGAGCGCGGCGAGAGGGTGCACCACCAGGATCAAGGACAGCGGCTGATGCGGCGGCTGGTGGCGCATGCCGTCGCCATCCGGTCTCACTGCGGGGCGGGTGTGCGGGAGTCCGTACGGGCCGCCGGCCCGCGGCCGTTGCGGCCCGCACGGTCCCGCAGGTGCCGGGCCCGCAGCACGATCTCCATGGCGAACGGTCGAGTGGGCCGGCCCGCCGCCCCTGCACGACACCGGCCCCGGACCCGTCGGCCACCGAGACCCCTTCGCCGGACCCGGGCGAGACCCCGGGCGACGGCACCTGCCCGCCCACCACCGGCTGACGGCTCAGTCCCTTCCCGACAGCACCTCCGAGAGGTCGTACCGCACCGGCTCCTCCAGCTGGGCGTACGTACAGCTTTCGGGGGTGCGGTCGGGGCGCCAGCGCCGGAACTGGGCCGTGTGCCGGAAGCGGTCGCCCTCCATGTGGTCGTACGCGACCTCCACCACCCGCTCCGGCCTCAGCGCCACCCACGACAGGTCCTTCTTGCCCGACCAGCGGCTCGGCGCCCCGGGCAGCCGGGCCGACTCGTGCGCCGCCTCATCGGACCAGCGCGCCCACGGGTGCTCCGCCGCATCGTCCAGCCGTAGCGGCTCCAGCTCGGCCACCAGCTCCTCACGGCGCTTCATCGAGAACGCGGCGCAGACGCCCACATGCTGCAGGGTGCCTCCGGCGTCGTACAGGCCGAGCAGCAGCGAGCCCACGACCGGCCCACTCTTGTGGAAGCGGTAGCCGGCGACGACGACATCCGCCGTCCGCTCGTGCTTGATCTTGTACATCAGCCGGGCGTCCGGGCGGTACGGAAGGTCGAGCGGCTTGGCGATGACCCCGTCGAGGCCGGCGCCCTCGTACCGTTCGAACCACTCCGCGGCCACCGCCGTGTCCGTCGTGGCGGGCGCCAGATGGACCGGGTCGCGGGCGTCCCCGAGTGCCTCGGTGAGCGTGGCGCGCCGCTCGGCCAGCGGGGTCTCCAGCAGCGACTCGTCGCCGAGCGCCAGCAGATCGAAGGCCACGAAACTCGCCGGGGTCGTCTCCGCGAGCATCCGCACCCGTGAGTCGGCCGGATGGATGCGTTCGGTGAGCCGGTCGAAGTCCAGCCTGCCCTCGTGCGCGATCACGATCTCGCCGTCGACGACACACCGCTCCGGCAGGTTCTCCCGGAGCGCGACGACCAGCTCGGGGAAGTAACGGGTCAGCGGCTTGCCCGTGCGGCTGCCGATCACCACCTCGTCGCCGTCCCGGTGGACGATCGCACGGAAGCCGTCCCACTTGGCCTCGTACTGCATCCCGGGCGGGATCTTCGCCACGGACTTGGCGAGCATCGGCTTCACGGGCGGCATCACCGGCAGATCCATCAGACCTTCTTTCGAGTGGACCACCGGCTTCAGCCGGTGGGGGAATCGAATCCTTGGAGCGGAGCCGCGAAGCGGCGGAGCCCGCTGCGTCGTCAGTGACGGCCGGTAGGGTGATCAGCCGGTTCGATCGTGGATCGGGGGTGGGTCGCGTTGCTTCGTTCGCATGCGTCTCCTGCGGGTTCCTCGCCGACGCGGACCACGTCGGCGCAATGAACGTCCTCAACAGGGCCGGGCCGGTCCTCTGCGACGTGGCCTAGCCACCGGCACAGGAAGCCCGCGACTTCCTCAGTCGTGGCTGGAGTCACGAAGCGATTGTCCGGTATGCAGGGCGTCGTGGCACGGCCTACGCTGACGGGCATGGCCGGAGCGGTGGAACTGGAGGTCGGGGAGCGGACCGTCCGTGTGTCCAACCCTGACAAGGTGTACTTCCCGGAGCACGGCTACACCAAGCTGGACATGGTCCAGTACTACCTCGCCGTCGGCCCCGGCATCACCCGCGCCCTGCGCGACCGCCCCACCACCCTTGAGCGCTACCCCGAAGGAGTGACCGGCGAGTCCTTCTTCCAGAAGCGCGCCCCGAAATACCTCCCGGACTGGATCCCGACCGCCCACATCACCTTCCCCAGCGGCCGGGCCGCCGACGAGATGTGCCCGACCGAACCCGCCGCCGTGCTGTGGGCCGCCAACCTCGGAGCCGTCACCTTCCACCCGTGGCCCGTGCGCCGCGACGACACCGATCACCCCGACGAGCTGCGCATCGACCTCGATCCCCAGCCCGGCACGGACTACGCCGACGCCGTGCGCGCCGCCCACGAGCTGCGCGCGGTCCTGGACGAGCACGGCCTGCTCGGCTGGCCCAAGACGTCCGGCGGGCGCGGCATCCACGTCTTCGTCCCGATCGAGCCGCACTGGACCTTCACCGAGGTCAGGCGCGCCGCGATCGCCTGCGGCCGGGAGCTGGAGCGCCGGATGCCGGACCGGGTGACCATCAAGTGGTGGAAGGAGGAGCGCGGCGAGCGGATCTTCGTCGACTACAACCAGACCGCCCGCGACCGCACCATCGCGTCCGCCTACTCCGTCCGCCCCCGCCCGCACGCCCCCGTCTCGGCACCGCTGCGCTGGGACGAGGTCGACGACGCCGTACCGGAGGACTTCGACATCACGTCGATGCCCGGCAGGTACGCCGAGGTGGGCGACGTCCACTCCGACATGGACGACCACCGCTTCAGCCTGGAGAGCCTGCTGGAGCTCGCCCGCCGGGACGAGGCCGAGCACGGCCTCGGCGATCTGCCGTACCCGCCGGAGTACCCGAAGATGCCGGGCGAACCGAAGCGGGTCCAACCGAGCCGCGCCAAGAAGTCCGGGGCCGAGAAGTCCGGGGCCGAGAAGTCCGACGCCAAGAAGTCCGGCGCCGAGGAGCCGGAAGGCAAGAAGCCCCTCGACGGGAAGCCGGACGGCAAGTCCGGCGCCGAGGAGTCCGGCGCCGACAAGTCCGAGTGACGGCGGCCCCCTTCCCGGGTGGCGGGAAGGGGGCCGCTGTCTCACCGGAACGCCGGAGCTAAAGCTCCTTGATCCGGATGTTGCGGTACGAGATCACATCCGTCGTCCCGTGGACCTGGAGGCCGATGTACCCCTGCGCGTACCGACGGCCGTCCGTGCCCGGGTCGTCGGCCCGCGGCGGGACGAACTCCTGGCCGCCGGTGTTGTCGAACTCGTTGATCAGGACACCGTTGCGGTAGACCTCGTAGTGCTGGCCGACCACGCGGATCTCGTAGTCGTTCCAGGTGCCCTTGGGGGTGACTCCGGCGCCGCCGAGGCCGACGCGGTCGAAGCCGTAGATCGAGCCCGTCTTGTACATGTCGCCGTCGGGCCGGTCCAGGACCTGCACCTCATGGCCGTACTTGATCGCGACCCACTCGGGCCTCGACTCCTCGGGGTTGCCGTGGACGTACGGGAAGCGGACGAAGACACCGCTGTTGGCGTTGCCCGTGCCCGGGGCGTCGTCACGCCACTGGAGCTTCAGCGAGAAGTCGCCGTACTGCCGCTGCGGCAACCACAGCATGCCCAGGCCGCCCTTGGTCGTGCCGCTCGTCATGGAGCCGTCGGGGTTGAGCCCGAACGAACCGCCGCCGACGTGCTGCCACGTGGCGAACGACGCGGCCGTGCCGTCGAACAGATCGCGGTAGCCGCTGGTCTGGCCCGGCTTGCCGATGCCGGACTGCTTGGCCGCCCGGTAGATCTTCTTGTGTTCGCGCTGGTCGATCACCCCGTCCGCGAGCAACTGGTCCAGCACCCTGTCGACGTGCTTGAGGAAGAGCGCGTGGGACGTCCAGTCCTTCTCGTCCTCGATCAGCTCGTTGATGGTGCAGCGGGAGCGGGTGACCCGGTTCGGGACGCCCGTGTCGACCGTGCCGACGATGACGGTCAGCCGCTCGTCGAACTCCGGGCAGTTGGGCGCCGGAACGCCGCCGCCCTCCGCGACGGTGAAGGACACCTGCTTCGCCAAGGAGGTGTTGCCGGCCTTGTCGGTCGCCCGGTGCTGCACGGTGTGGAAACCGACCCGGTCGACGATCACCGGGGTGGTGTACGCGAGGTAGGGGCCGCCGTCGAGCGAGTACTCGACCTTGTCCACACCGGAGTCCGCGTCGGTCGCCGACACGGTCACGGTGGCGCTCGTGATGAACGCGCCGTCCGAGTTCTTGTCGCCGGTCACGGTCGCCGAGGTCTCCGGCGGGGTCTTGTCCTGCGTCGGCGGGGCGACGACGGTGAAGTCGACGGCCTTCTCGGCCGCCACGTTGCCCGCTCTGTCGGTCGCCCGGTAGCGCACCTTGTGCGTGCCCACCTCGTGGACCATGACCGGCGCGGTGTACGCCTGCCAGGCGCCGTCGGCCCCGAGCGCGTATTCGATGGTGTTGACGCCCGAGCCGGTGTCCGACGCGGTGACGGTGACCGTCGCCATGCCCAGGTACCGGCCCTGGTCGTCCTTCTCGCCGCTCACGGTCGCCGAGGTCTCGGGCGGCGTCCTGTCGTCCGTCGGCGGGGCGACGACGGTGAAGTCGACGGCCTTCTCGGCCGCCACGTTGCCCGCCTTGTCGGTCGCCCGGTAGCGGATCTTGTGGGTGCCGACCTCGTGGACCATCACCGGAGTCGTGTACGGCTGCCAGGGGCCGTCCGCGCCGACCGCGTACTCGACCTTGTCCACGCCCGAGCCGGCGTCCGTCGCCGACACGGTCACCGTGGCGTGCCCGATGTACGCGCCGTCCGTGTTCTGCTCGCCCTCCACGTTCGCCTCGGTCTCCGGCGCGGTGGTGTCCTCGCCGCCGCCCTCGGTCACGGTGATGATGCCCTGCATCTGCCCGTGTCCGGGGATGGAGCAGTAGAAGCGGTAGCGGCCGGGCGTGAGGGTGACCTCCGCCGTGTGCTTCCCGCCCTGGGCGTCACTGGGGTTGGCCAGGATGTTCAGCGGGACGTCGTTGTTGTACTCGGGGTCGGAGACGTCGAACGTCAGCGTGTGCGGCATCCCGGTGGTGTTGCCGGTCGCCGTGCTGTTCTCGAAGACGATGGTTGTCGGCCCCGCGACCGCCGTGGTGGGGAAGGACAGATAGCGGTCGATCGGATCGCCCGCCGTCCAGGTGAGGACCTGCGCCGCGGCCTCCCGGTCGTCGGTCCTCCCGTACGCGGCCGTCGACGTCAGCCCGACGACCATGGCGAGCGCCGCGAGCAGCGCCGCCCACAGACGCAGTGGCCGGTGTCCCGGTCGGTGTCTCATTGCGCCGCCTTCCTCGCGAGCTGATCGGCGGCCGGGGTGGCCTCGCCGCCCTTGTAGGTCACACGCCACAGTGCGGACTTGGGGTCCGAGGTGAAGAAGCCACGTCCGTAGTCCAGGACGTACAGCGAGCCGTCCGGCGCGAACTTCCAGTCCATGAGGTTGCGGATGCCGTTCGTCCCGCCCGGGACGATCTTCTTCAGGGACTCGGCGTGCACGGGGATTCCGCCCTTGCCGACCGTCTTCGGGTCGGTCAGCACCGCGTGGCGCGGCTGGTCGCCGTCGTAGAAGTCACCGACGAACCACTTCCCGTCCCAGTACGACGGCCACTTCACCGCCGAGTCGCCCGCCGCGTCGTAGCGGTAGACCGGCCCGTTCATCGTCGCCTGGCCGCCGCCCTTGAGCCACGGCAGCAGCAGCTTCTGTTCCTCCACCTTGTAGCTGGGGACGCCGGCGGCGTCGCGCGGATAGTCGGGGCCGCCGCCCTGCGGCGAGTACCAGATGGTGTTCGGTGTGACGGGCGGCAGGTTCACGAGCCCGTCGTTGTTCGGCGACTCGTTCTTCGGCTTGGCGCAGTCGTACCAGCCCAGCGGTCGGCTCGGGTCCGGCAGATTGCGGTCCCGGTAGGGCTGGTTGTTGCCCATGCAGTACGGCCAGCCGTGGTTGCCCGGCTTGGTGATCGCGGCGAACGTGTCGTACTTGGCCGGACCCCAGGTGGTGGACGGCGAACCGGCGTCCGGGCCGACCCAGCCCGCGTAGAGGATGTCGGTCGTCCTGTCGACGAAGATCCGCGCCGGGTTGCGCACTCCCATCACATAGATCTCGCCGCGGGTCTTCCCGCCGCCCTCGTCGGGCTCCTCGCCGGTGAAGAGGTTCCCCGCGGGGAGCGTGTAGGTGCCGTCGTCCTCCGGGTGGATGCGGAGGATCTTGCCGTTGAGGTTGTTGGTGTTGCCGGCCGTGCGCCGCGCGTCGGCGAAGGAGACGCCCTTGAAGTTCGGCTCCGGGTTGTTGCCCGAATAACCGCCGCTGAAGCCGGAGGAGTTGTTGTCGCCGGTGGCGATGTACAGATCGCCCTTCGAGTCGAAGGCCATCCCACCGCCCGCGTGGCAGCAGCTGTGGATCTGCACGGGCCACTTCAGGAGCACCTTCTCGCTCGCCAGGTCCAGCTTGTTGTCGGCGAGGTCGAGGGTGAAACGTGACACGTACCGTTCGGCCATGTGCGTGTCACGGTTGATCTTCGAGTGCGGTGTGTAGTGCAGATACACCCAGCCGTTGGACGCGAAGTCCGGGTCGAGCTCGATGCCGAGGAGCCCTTCCTCGTTCTTGGTGAGTTCGTCGCCGCCGCCCTTGTTGCCGAAGACCGTCAGCGCGCCCGCGAGGGTCACCTGCTTCGTCTTCGGGTCGTAGACGTGGATCTCGCCCTGGCCCTTGCCGATGTCCGGGTTGTTCCAGTCGGTCACGACCGGCTTGGACGAGTCCGCGCCGCCGCGGCCGATGTACAGGATCCGCCCGTCGGGGGCCGCCACCAGACCGTGCGGCTCGCCGATCTGGTCGTTCTGCCCGGGCTGGTTGGGCTGGGTGACGCGCTCCGCCGTGTAGTTGGCGGTGATGGTGGCCTTGCAGTCGGCGCGGGACGTCCGCGTCGTCCACGCCAGGGCGCCGCGCAGATGGTCGCGGAAGTCGGTCTCGGCGTACGAGTCGACCGTGCCGCCCATACCGGTGAAGAAGGAGCGGCCGCCGTCGTAGTCACGGCACCAGGACACCGGATGGTCCCAGCCGTTGGCGCCCTGGCCCGGCTGGTACGAGCTCTCCTTGACCCGGGCCACGGTGTGCACGGAACCGGACGGGTTCACTGCCCAGTTGAGCCACTTGTCGGGTCGCTTCCAGTTCAGCGGCAGGCTCTTGGTGGCGGGGTGCAGGCGGTCTCCCACCTCGACGACCGCGCGCTGCACGGACGCCGGGGAGGCGGTCGGCCGGGCGCCCACCAGACCGGTGAACCAGTCCGAGTACGGCTCGGTGCGGGCTGCGTCATGGATGCCGACGAAGCCGCCGCCCGCCTCCATGTACGCCTCCAGGCCGGCCTCCTGCTCCGGGTCGAGAACGTCGCCTCCGCCGGTCAGGAAGACCACGGCGTTGTACCGTCCCAGCTTTCTGGCATTGGTGAACACGGAGGCGTCGTCGGTGGCTTCGGTACGGAACCGGCCCGCGGCAGGACCCGACAGGCCGATCTGCTCGATCGCCGCGATGCCTGCGTCGACGGTCGGTGGTTCCTCGGTGGCCGAGGCGTGGAAGACCAGGACCCGGACGTTGGCGCCGCCCGGCGGCGACGGCAGGGACAACGTTGTCGGTTCTCCTGGGTCGGGCCTCGCCACGGCCGCGTTCCCACCGAGCAGGGACGCGCCCAGTGCCCCGGCCAGCAGGGCGGCGGTCGTCGCGCGCCGGGATCTCGACCGGTGATGTGGTGCACGGTGCATGTGGTGCATGTGTTCACCCACCCCTCATTGGTCACAGCAACAGCCGTTGAAGCTAGACCTCTTTTGGCGAGACGCCAATAGGTATGGCCGCGATACGACGAACTTTGTCCTGGGTGTGGAGAAACGAAGATCACGCGACTACCGTGTGCCACCCGGCCTGATTTCCACCCGGCTCAATGACCCTTTCGGCACTGGGGAGTTCGCATGGACAGACGGAGCTTCAACTGGCGCCTGCTCGCCGGAGGCGCAGCCGCGGCGGCCGGCGCGACATCGTTGTCGCTCGCCGCCGCCCCTGCTGCGACCTCCGCCGAAGGGGACGCCCCGAAGACTGCCCCGGCCGGCGGTGCTGTACGCCATCTCAAGCTGTACGCCGAGAAACTGCCGGACGGTCAGATGGGCTACGGCCTCGAGAAGGGCAAGGCGACGGTGCCCGGGCCGATGATCGAGCTCATCGAGGGCGACACCCTCCACATCGAGTTCGAGAACACGATGGACGTCCCGGTCAGCCTCCATGTCCACGGCGTCGACTACGACATCGCGAGCGACGGCACCAAGCTGAGCCGCAGTCATGTGGAGCCGGGCGGCACGCGCACGTACACCTGGCGCACCCACACCCCGGGGCGGCGGAAGGACGGCACCTGGCGGCCGGGGAGCGCGGGCTACTGGCACTACCACGACCACGTGGTCGGCACCGACCACGGGACGGGCGGGATCCGCAAGGGGCTGTACGGCCCGGTGGTGGTGCGGCGGAAGGGCGACATCCTCCCGGACAAGCAGTTCACGATCGTCTTCAACGACATGATGATCAACAACAAACCGGCCCACCAGAGCCCGGAATTCCGGGCCACGGTGGGGGACCGGGTCGAGATCGTCATGATCACGCACGGCGAGTACTACCACACGTTCCACATTCACGGTCACCGCTGGGCCGACAACAGGACCGGACTGCTCACCGGCCCTGACGACCCGTCACGCGTCATTGACAACAAGATCACGGGGCCGGCCGACTCGTTCGGCTTCCAGATCATCGCGGGGGAGCATGTGGGCGCGGGAGCCTGGATGTACCACTGCCATGTGCAGAGCCACTCGGACATGGGGATGGCCGGGCTGTTCCTGGTCGCGAAACCGGACGGGACGATCCCGGGCCACGAGCCGCACGAGCACTGAAGCCGCGCCGCGGCCGCGCGGGCGCGTCAGCGACCGTAGGTGTCCCGGCACAAGGCGGTCAGGGAGGGATCCGCGACCCCCTCGGAGCGGGCGCAGAGCTTCCGCATGTCGTAGTCGGGCCGCGGCCGGGTCGGCGGACGCACGCCGGGCCGGTCCGTCCGCGGGAGCCGGACCTTGGGCGGGGTGCGACGGCCGGGAAGCTCCGGGTGGCCGGCGCGGCGGGGCGGAACGGTTGCGGACCTGTCGCCGTCCGGACCCGTACGGTCCGGCGTGCCCGGGGCCGGGTCCTGGTCCGGCCGTTGCTCACCCGTGCCCGTGCCCGTGCCCTTGTCCGTGTTCTGCTGCTGCGACTTCTCGGGCGCCGTGTCCCCGAGTTCCTGGCGCGCCGACGTCTGTCCGGGTGCGAGCGGCGCGGACGAGCGGTCGCCCGCCGGAGCGAGACTCGGCGCGGGCGGCGACGCCGGCGGCCCCGACACGGAGACACAGCCGGTCGCGGTGAGGAGGGCGAGAAGAGCAAGGGGCATGGTCCGCAGGCGCATCCCACCACCTTGCCGCAGCGGGTGACGCACCTGGTAGCGGATCCGGCCCGGACCACCATGACGAGTGATCACAGGGACGGCGGGCGACGGCGTGCGACGTCGCGGATCCCCGGCGATCACCATGGGATCGGCGGGACGGTCGCGACGCCCGGCGACCGGGCATGGTCGCGGGGCCGCCGCCGGCCCTTGCAAGGTCCCTGCCGGTCCAGACGGACCCTTCGTCGACGACCGGCGCGCGTGACGGCCGCTCCACAGCACCTGGAGGCGGTCATCGCCCACGTCCAGGACACCTGACCGCACCTCACGATCCGTACGCTGTACCGCATGGCAGACGCGATCGTCGTCGGATCCGGCCCGAACGGCCTTGCGGGCGCGATCACTCTCGCCCAGGCGGGCATGCGCGTCACCGTCCTGGAGGCTGCGGACGAGCCGGGCGGAGGCTGTCGTTCCGGCGAACTCACGCTGCCCGGGCTGATCCACGACCACTGCTGCGCCGTGCACGCCACGGGAGTCGCCTCACCGTTCCTGAGCTCGCTCGGCCTCGAGCGGTACGGCCTGGAGTGGGCCTGGCCCGAGGTCGATCTGGCGCACCCCCTGGACTCGGGGCCGCCCGGGGTGCTGCTGCGCTCCCTCGACGCGACCGCCGCCGCGCTCGGCCCGGTGGACGGCCCAGAGTGGCGCGCCGTCTTCGCCCCGCTCGCGGACGGATTCGACGCCCTGCTCGCGGACATCATGCGGCCGATCGCCCACGTACCGGCCCACCCCGTGCACCTCGCGCGGTACGGGCTCCTGGCCGCGCTGCCGGCGACGGTGCTCGTCCGGCGATGGCGCACCGCTGCCGGCCGCGCGCTGTTCGCCGGGCTCGCGGCGCACGGCTTCCACCCCCAGAACCGCCCGCTGACCAGCGCGATCCCGCTGATGCTGGGCGCCGCCGGCCACGCCTGCGGCTGGCCCGTCGCCCGCGGCGGCTCGCGCGCCGTCAGCGATGCGCTCATCGCCCGGTTCAAGGAGCTCGGCGGGACGGTCGAGACCGGCGTACGCGTCGACTCGCTGGACCGGCTCCCGCCGTACGACACCCTCCTGCTCGATCTCGCGCCCGAGGCCGTCCTGCGCATCGCGGGCGACAGACTGCCGCCGCGCGTACGGCGGGCGTACACACACTTCCGGTACGCGCCGGGCGCCTACAAGGTCGATCTCGCCGTCGAAGGCGGTGTGCCCTGGCGGGACGAGGCCTGCCGGCGCGCCGGGACCCTGCACCTGGGCGGCTCGGCGGCGGAGGTCGCGGACACGGAACGGGAGATCAACCGGGGGCGGATGCCCGAACGGCCCTTCGTGCTCGTCGCGCAGCAGTATCTCGCCGATCCGGGCAGATCGCGCGGCGACGTCCATCCCGTGTACGCGTACGCACACGTGCCGAACGGCTATCCCGGTAACGCGACCGAGGCCGTGCTCCGGCAGTTCGAGCGTTTCGCTCCGGGCGTCCGCGAGCGGATCGTCGCGACGGCCGTACGGTCGGTTTCTGCGACCGAGGCGTACAACCCGAACCACGTCGGCGGCGACATCATCACCGGCGCCACCGGCCCTCTCCAGCTCGCCCTGCGGCCGCGCCGCGCCACTCTGGACCCGTACAGCACCGGGATCCCGCGGGTCTATGTGTGCTCGGCCGCGACCCCGCCGGGCTCGGGTGTGCACGGAATGTGCGGGCACCACGCGGCGCGCTCGGCACTGCGTGCGGCGGGCCGGGATCGGTAGCAGACTCGTTAGCGGAACCCGAGGAAAGGGCGACGCACCATGCTCACCACCCGTTACGTCACAGGCTCCCCGAACTGGATCGAACTCGGCACGCCCGACATCGAGGGCGCCGGCGCCTTCTACGGCGGCCTCTTCGGCTGGACCTTCCAGTCGGCCGGCCCCCAGGCGGGCGGCTACGGGATGTTCCAGCTCGGCGGGAAGACGGCTGCCGGGGCGATGACCGTGCCGCCCGAGCAGGGTGCCACCGCCTGGACTCTCTACTTCCAGTCGCCCGACGCGGACGCCACGGCCAAGCGGGTGCGCGACGGGGGCGGGACGGTCGTGGCCGAGCCGATGGACGTCTTCGACCTGGGTCGCATGGCGATCTTCACCGACCCGGCAGGCGTGGGCTTCGCGACCTGGCAGCCCGGTACCAACAAGGGCCTGGACGTACTGAACGAGACGGGTTCGCTGCGATGGGCGGAGCTCTACACGCCCGACACGGAGTCCGCCCTCGGCTTCTACCGCTCGATCTTCGGCTGGGAGGAGTTCGGCGTCCCGATCCCGGGCGGCGACACCTATACGACGGTCAACCCGGCCGGTGCGGGCCCAGAAGGCATGTTCGCGGGCCTCGTCCCCCTCGAGACCGACGCCACGGAGGCGGCCGACGGTCCGTACTGGCTCCCGTACTTCGAGGTCGACGACACGGACGCATCCGTCGCCCAGGCCGAAAAGCTGGGCGGCAAGGTCCGGTTGGCGCCGCTCGACCTGGAGGACGTGGGCCGCATCGCGAAGCTGGCGGACCCGTTCGGGGCGCGCTTCGCGGTCATCAAGAGCGTGCCGCAGGGCTGAGCGGTCTTGGGGAAGTCCCGCGCTGATCCGCAAAGCTCGGATCACTCATGCACCCCCGCTCCAGGATGTCTGGGTGCGAAGCTCTCCGTGTCTGTTCCGTCCGCAACGTCAGCGGAGCGGTTTGGCGTGACCGTACGCCACTCGATGACGCACTGGCGGCCCGTAGGGCCGAGCCGGACTTCTGGCCCGTGTACCTGTTCGACGACGACGCACCCGACGTCTACGACGAGGATGCGGAGGCCCATGAGTCGCATGTCGCCCGGTTCCAGCTGGACGGCGGTGATTTCTGGGCAATGCTACGCAATCTCTATTATCGCCGGAAACATTGCAAAGCGCATAGAACGGACACCTGTGGCGAGCGCTCTGGAACGCCTCCTCCGGGCCGCCGCGGAGCTCTTCGTGAGCGAAGGCAGGAATGCGGTGTCCAAGGGTGCGGTGGGTTCCGGAACGGTCTCGCCGACAAACAGGCGCTGCCCCGGCCCGCGGGCCGTCGCCCTGCGCGAGGCCCCTCCGCGGCAACCCCGCCCACCGCCCTCATACCCGCCGAGCGCGACCTGCCGGCCGAACGGCTCGACCATGGCCAACACCACCGCACACAACCCTCACGCCACGGAGGCCGACACCGGTGTCGGCGGCCTGGTGGACGCAGCGGCGAAATCCCTCCCGACTCCAGATCTTGACGGCCCGCCAGGGCCGCCTGACAGGGGCGCTCGAAAGGCCTCAGGGCAACCGCCGCTGTTTCGTTGAGTGTTCATTGATGCGGTGTTTATGAGCTGCGGGCACCGTGTTCCGCATGCCGATCAACACCATGACGACCAGTTCGACCACCAGCAGGACCACGACCACGACCGCCGCCGAACTCTCGTGGCAGGAATCAGCCCTCTGCGCCCAGGCCGGCCCCGAGTTCTTCTTCCCTGCCCCCGGATCCTCGACCCGCGAGGCCAAACTGCTGTGCGGCGCGTGCGAGGGACGTGTGGCGTGCCTGGAGTACGCGCTGGCGCATGACGAGCGGTTCGGGGTGTGGGGCGGGCTGTCCGAGAAGGAGCGGGGACGGCTGAGGCGCGGTCAGAGCCTGCGCAGCGGGTGACGGCCGTCCTCGGTGAGCTCGGTGAGCCCGGCGCGCCGGCGGCCTTGTCGTCGGCCGTCGGACCGGCGCGATAACCGGATGCTGACGACCCTCGTGTGTCATTACGATCAACGGGCATGGGGGACCTGATCACGGATGAGGAGTTTGCGGCGTTCGGCCGCACGGTGGACCGGCTGCGGACGCTGCCGCTGGACGATCCCACACGCATGCGGGGCGAGGAGCTCGCCGCCTCGTTCGCCAGGGAAAGCCGGAACAAACGCCGCAAGGCCCGTCAGCGGGCGCGCTCCGAGACCGACGCCGCGCTCAGTGCAGCCACCGCGACCGGTGCGCTCGACCGCCGTGAGGACACCGCGCTGGAGCTGCGGCACGGGACGGTGGGGGAGTTTCTGAAGCCCCGCCACTGCTATGTCTGCAAATCGCTCTATCGGCAGGCCGACGCGTTCTACCACCGGCTCTGCCCCGACTGCGCCCGTGACAACGCAGCCTGCCGCACCCTGCGGACCGACCTCTCCGGCCGCCGTGTGCTGCTGACCGGCGGCCGGGTGAAGATCGGTTTCCAACTCGCGCTGATGATGCTCCGGGACGGGGCCGACGTCCTCGTCAAAAGTCGTTTTCCGCAGGACACGCTGCGCCGGTTCCAGGCGGTCGAGGGGAGCGAGGAGTGGTCCGAGCGGCTGCCCGTCGTCGCGATCGACCTGCGCGACCCGCGGCAGGTGCTCGGCCTGTGCGACCGGCTCCGCGCGGACGGCAGGCCGCTCGACATACTCGTCAACAACGCGGCGCAGACCATCCGGCGGCCGCCCGAGTCGTACGCCCTGCTGGCCGCGGGCGAGGCAGGCCCGCCACCGCGTGGCGTGCTCGCCGCGCCCGGGTATGCGCCGATGGCCGCCGTCGGCCGCCGGGCCGGTTCCCTCTCCCTCGTCCTGCCGGACGCGGACGAGGCCGGTCTGCTGACCGACACCGCACCCTCCAACTCCTGGTCCGCACGCATCGGTGAGCTCGACCCCGCCGAACTGCTCGAGACCCAGCTCGTCAACGCCGTGGCGCCCGCGCTGCTCTGCGACCGGCTGCTGCCGCTGCTGCTCGCGTCACCGCGGCCGCGCCGGTACGTCGTCAACGTGTCGGCGGTGGAGGGCCGGTTCGCCGTGCGCAACAAGACCGGCGGCCATCCGCACACCAACATGGCCAAGGCCGCTCTCAACATGCTGACCCGCACCACTGCGGCGGAACTCGCCGCGCAGGGTGTGCACATGTGCAGCGTGGACACGGGCTGGATCACCGACGAGAACCCGGCCCCGCGCAAGGCGCGGATCGCCGCGGCCGGCACCCGCACGCCGCTCGACATCGTGGACGGCGCGGCGCGCGTGTACGACCCGATCGTGCGGGGCGAGGCGGGTGCGCCGGTGGCCGGCGTGTTCCTCAAGGACTACCGCGCGGCAGACTGGTGACGGCACGGGCGGGGACAGGTTCAGGTTCAGGGGCAGTCGCAGCGGCAGCGTCGCCCCGGCGGACGGTCAGTTCGCCGGGATGCGGAACGTCTCCCCGTTCGTACGCCACTCCAGCGGCGCGGCCAGCTCCGTGTTCCCGTTCCGGAGGAACACCCGCTGCTCGGTGTCGATACGGGACGTGTCGCGCTCGGACCGGGTGAGCCTGGTCAGCATGACGGCCCGGCCCGCATCGAGGAAGGCGTTGAGGTACGCCTTCTCCTCGCCGCCCTCCGCCGCCGTCTTCGCCTTGTCCATCGCGGCCTGCCGGATGCCGTAGAAGCCGTCGGCCTCCAGGCCGGGGCCGTGCAGCACCATGGCGTCGTAGTAGATGAACTGGCCGAGCGTGCCGAGGCCGTCCATCTTCGCGAGCTGGACGGCCGGGTCGAAGTAGATCCGGTCCCGGGCCTCGTCCTGGGCCGTCCGGAAGGAGGGCTTCTGCGCCTCCCGCGCCCAGGCGTCCGTGAACCCGGGGTCGAGGCCCTCGTGGGAGTCGGTGCCGTCGACCTTGCGGAGGGCGGGCAGGTAGCGGGCGAGTCCGTTGTCCGGGTGGGCGGTGGTGTACGACTCGACCAGCTGGAGCATGTCGTTCGTGCCGGAGCAGAAGCCGACCACTCCGGCGGTGTAGCCGTTGCCGTCGCCGTGGTCCTCGATCGCGTCGTACTGGCCGCGCCAGTCGAGCGTGGAGTTGTCCGCGCTGGACACGAGCCGCGCGGCGATCTCCTTCTTCGCGGGGTCGGCGAGGCCCGGCGGCAGCTTCGCGATGCGGGCCTCCAGCGCCTTCTGTTCCGACGTCGAGCCCGCCTTCAGGGGGTTCGGGGCGCGGCTCGGCGCCTGCGACGCCACGTTCGGCCGGTCGGCGAGCGGCACGTCCGACTCGCCGCCTCCGCCGATGACGACGGACAGGGCTATCGCGACGGGCGCGGCCACGAGGAGGATACGGGTCACAGGCTTCACGCGGCACAGCGTACGGGGACGCTCACCTGCATAAAGGCCCCGCCCTGCGGAATCATCCCTTCCGCACCGGAGTGGCCGGGAGCATCCTCCGGGTCCCCGGGGCAGGAACCCCCAGCGCCCCGAGGTGCCGGGGCGCCCGTACGGCCGCTTCCGGCCGTGCGGGCGCCCCGTTGCCTGCCCCGTCGCCGCGTCGGTGCCCGCGCGTACATCAGGCCGCCGCGTCGGTCCCCTGGCGTAGATCAGGCCGCCGCGTGGGCCGGCCCGCAGCCTGGGCTGCGTACGCCGGCCTGTCGCCTGGGTCCGCCGCGTGCGTCAGCCCGCCGCGCGCGCCGCCAACCGCGCCTTGCGCGCCGCGAGCTTCTCGTCGAACTTGCTGGCCTCTGTGTCCAGTCCGCCCATGTACAGGCCCAGTTCCTCCTGCGCCTGCAGGCCCTCGGGGCCGAGCCCGTCGATCTCCAGGACCTTCAGGAACCGCAGCACCGGCTGCAGCACGTCGTCGTGGTGGATGCGCAGGTTGTAGATCTCGCCGATCGCCATCTGCGCCGCAGCCCGCTCGAAGCCCGGCATGCCGTGCCCGGGCATCCGGAAGTTGACCACGACGTCGCGCACGGCCTGCATCGTCAGATCCGGGGCGAGCTCGAAGGCGGCGCCCAGCAGGTTCCGGTAGAAGACCATGTGCAGGTTCTCGTCGGTGGCGATCCGCGCCAGCATCCGGTCGCAGACCGGGTCGCCCGACTGATGCCCGGTGTTGCGGTGCGAGATGCGCGTCGCCAGCTCCTGGAAGGCGACGTACGCCACGGAGTGCAGCATCGAGTGGCGGTTGTCGGACTCGAAGCCCTCCGACATGTGCGCCATGCGGAACTGCTCCAGCTTGTCCGGGTCGACGGCACGCGAGGCGAGCAGGTAGTCGCGCATCACGATGCCGTGCCGGCCCTCCTCCGCGGTCCAGCGGTGCACCCAGGTGCCCCAGGCGCCGTCACGGCCGAAGAGCGTCGCGATCTCGTGGTGGTAGCTCGGCAGGTTGTCCTCGGTGAGCAGGTTCACGACGAGGGCGATCCTGCCGATGTCGGTGACCTTGGACTGGCCGGGCTCCCAGGGCTCGCCGTCCTCGAAGAGACCGGGGAAGTTCCGCCCGTCCGCCCACGGAACGTACTCGTGCGGCATCCAGTCCTTGACGACCTTGAGATGCCGGTTGAGCTCCTTCTCCACGACCTCTTCCAGCGCGTACAGCAGCCGGGCGTCGGTCCACGCTTCCGAACTGCCGAGGTGGGGAGAGGTGATCGTCACGGGTGCTCCTGGGGACGCGGAAACATATCGGGGGACGCATGCAGCGCCGAGGCCGTGGGCGCTCCGCCGGATGGCCTGGGGAAGGCGGATTACCTACGGCCTCGTAGGTTACGAAACCGTAGGTTAAAGGCCAGGTAAGCCGTGGGCCAAGCCTGGCCTCGTCATGTCCCGTAACGTCCGGTTATGTATGGAGGTCCCGGAGGCGCACCGAGAGGCAGGTCACGCAGCCTTCGAGCTTCTCGAACTCGCTGATGTCCACGAGAACCGGGACATAACCGAGATCCTTGAACAGCTCCGCCGTCTTGGGTGCACTCGCCGCCATCAGCAGCTTTCCGCCACCCAGCAGCACCACGTGCGCCCCGGGCTCCTCCGGCACCGGCAGGAACCGCGGAAAGAGGGACGGCTGCTCCACCAATGGCTCGTACCCGATCACGGTCCCGTCCGGCAGTGCGGTCACCGCCGACTTCAGGTGCAGCACCTTCGACACGGGTACGGGGACCACGCGCGCGCCCAGCGGCTCGAACGCCGCCCGGAGCTGCTGGACGCCCGCCGCATTGGTCCGCCCGCCGCGGCCCACGTACACCGTGTCGCCGATCTTGAGCACATCCCCGCCGTCGAGCGTGCCCGGCTCCCACACCCAGTTCACCGAGCAGCCCAGCCGGGCCAGCGACTCCTCGACGGCCGTGGTCTCCGGTCTGCGGGACTCGGCTCCGGACCTGGCGATGAGCGCCACGTTCCGGAACATCACCACCGTGTCCTCGACGAAGACCCCGTCCGGGCAGTCGTCGGCGGGCTCGGTCTCCACGGTCTCCCAGCCGTGTTCGCGCAGGGCGTCCGCGTACGCCTCCCACTGGGCGAGCGCCGCCTCCGTGTCGACGGGGCGGCGCTCGACATGGGTGACCAGGCCCTCGGCCAGGCGCGGGCTCGGGCGTCGGATCAGGGCTTTTCTGCTCGGCACGGGGTCTCCTGAGCGGGCTCGGGGGATGACGGCGCCCATCCTCGGGGGATGACGGCGCCCATCATTAGCCGTACCTGCCCGGTGCCGTAAAGACCCACTCGGGGGTCACCCGGATACCCCGGGGATCACCGCTGCCTTGTCAGTGCTCCTCCTCCGTCAGTGTCCGGCGCACCTCGTCGGCCGTCGTGGGCAGCAACTCGCCGTCGAGCAGCAGCCAGCGCGTGATTCCGAGCGCCTCCAGGAACCGCACATCGTGGCTCGCCACGATCAGCGCACCTTCGTACGCCTCCAGCGCGGCCGTCAGACTGCGCACACTCGCCATGTCCAGATTGTTCGTCGGCTCGTCCAGCATCAGCAGCTGGGGAGCCGGCTCGGCGAGCAGCAGCGCCGCCAGCGCGGCACGGAACCGCTCCCCGCCGGACAGGGTTCCGGCCGCACGGTCCGCCCGCGCCCCCTTGAACAGGAAACGCGCCAGCCGCGCCCGGATCGCGTTGTCCGTCGCCGCGGGTGCGAACCGGGCCACGTTCTCCGCCACGCTCAGCCCGTCGTCGAGCACGTCCAGCCGCTGCGGCAGGAAGCGCAACGGCACCTCGGCCGTCACCTCTCCCGCGACCGGCTCCAACTGCCCGGCGATCGTGCGCAACAGCGTCGTCTTGCCCGCGCCGTTCCGCCCGACGAGCGCGATCCGCTCCGGGCCGCGCAGCTCGAACTCGCCCGCGACCCGCCCCCCGTGGAGCAGCTCCACACCGGAGAGCCGCAGTACGCCGCGGCCCGGATGGACCTTGGTGTACGGCAGCTCGACGCGGATCTCGTCGTCGTCGCGCACCGCCTCGACCGCCGCGTCGAGCCGCTCCCTCGCCTCCTCCAGCTTCTCGGTGTGCATGATGCGGTGCTTGCCGGCGGAGACCTGGGCCTCCCGTTTGCGCGCACCCATCACGATCTTCGGCTCACGCTTGCTGTCGAACATCTTCTGCCCGTACCGCTTGCGACGGGCCAGCTTCACCTGGGCATCGGCCAGTTCACGCTTCTGCCGCTGCACATCGGCCTCCGCGACGCGGACCATGCGCTCGGCGGCCTGCTGCTCGACGGCGAGCGCCTCCTCGTACGCCGAGTAGGCGCCGCCGTACCAGGCGACCTCGCCGTCCCGCAGATCGGCGATCTGGTCGACCCGCTCCAGGAGTTCACGGTCGTGGCTGACCACGACCATCACCCCGGACCAGGCCTGGACCGCGTCGTACAGCCGACCCCGCGCGTACAGATCCAGATTGTTGGTCGGCTCGTCGAGCAGCAGCACCTCCGGGCGGGCCAGCAGCAGCGCCGCGAGCCGCAGCAGGACGCACTCGCCGCCCGACATCTCGCCGATGGTCCGGTCCAGGTCGATGTGCCCGAGGCCGAGCTGATCGAGCGTGGCGCGTGCGCGCTCCTCGACGTCCCAGTCGTCGCCGACCGCCGTGAAGTGCTCCTCGCGCACATCGCCCGCCTCGATGGCGTGCAACGCGGCGCGGGTGGCGGCCACGCCGAGCGCCTCGTCCACGCGCAGGGCCGTGTCGAGCACCAGATTCTGCGGCAGGTACCCGACTTCGCCCGCGACCCGCACGGAGCCGCCGGTGGGCGTGAGCTCGCCCGCGATCAGGCGCAGCAGCGTCGATTTCCCGGAGCCGTTGAGGCCGACCAGGCCGGTCCTGCCGGGGCCGGCGGCGAGCTGGAAGTCCTCGAAGACCGGGGTGCCGTCCGGCCAGGAGAAGGAGAGGGAGGTGCAGGTGACGGAGGTGGGGAGCGTAGACATGGTGGTCTCCCTGTTGCGGTGGAAGGGGTGAGAGCAACGGGTGAGACACCGGTGACACCGGTCGGGACAGCTCGGGACAGCACAAAGGCCCTGGTCCGGAGGGACGGGACGGCTCGTACGCCGAGGTCGCACACGGGCGCGCGGGAGATGCCGCGACACACAGTGTCTCAAGACCTCAGACGAGCAATGTCCTTCTCCGATCAACGACAACAGGGCCGTCATCGAAAGTACGCCCGGGCAGGGCCAGGGGCAAACGAATTACTCAGCAGGCGTCGCGCAACAGCTCGGCGAGGTCCCCGTCGAGGTCGAGGTGGAGGTGCTCGCAGCCCGCAGGAATCAGCCCCTGCGCCCGCTCGAGGAAACGCCGCAGCTCGGAGGAGCGGACGTGGATCATCGCGGTGCCCTCGGGAGCGTGGAACTCCAGAACCGTGCGGTCGTATCCGTACGGCCGAACCCGCACGTCACCCAGTCCCGTCGGCGCCTCCATGCCCTCCGCGAGCAGCTCGCGCGAGAACGCCCAGGACACCTGGGTGCCCTCCAGGGTGGCCGGAGGAGGGAAATCCATGCTGACGGCGAACGGATCCGCAGGGTCGTAGCGGAGGGTCGCCGGCACGGATTCCATCTGCGGCGCGGATGCGACCAGACGGGCCTGCACGGCCTGCTCGATGACGGTGGACAAGACCCGCTCCCTCTCTTCGCTACGGCGCGGCGACGTCTCCACGCACAGAGGAAGACGGTGGAACGGCGAAATCCGTGCATCGGCGGGAAAGGCCGGGGCAGTGAGCTGCGTCACCGCCGGAGGCGGTGTGGCCGGCCCAGGACGCGGTCTGGACCGGGTGCCGGTGGTGGGCTACGTTCGCGCGCCATGACGTCCATGGGGAAGACGAGACGAACGGTGTCGGTGGGACTGTGCGGGGCGGCGCTTGCCGCGGCCCTCGCCGCCCCGGGCACGGCGCAGGCCGGCGAGCGGTGGCAACCGCACTGGGAGCTCAAGCAGACCGGCACGGAGGTGCGGTTCCGGGGGCTCGCCGCCGTCACCCGGGACACCGCGTGGGCCGCGGGTTCCAAGGGCACGGTGCTCCGCACCACCGACGGCGGCAGGAGCTGGCGGAACGTCTCCCCGCCGGGCGCCGGTGAGATGGAGTTCCGGGACATCGAGGCCTTCGACGGCAGACGTGCCGTCGTCCTGGCCATCGGCGAGGGCGAGGCATCCCGTGTATTGCGCACCGGCGACGGCGGGGCGACCTGGACCGAGTCCTTCCGCAACACCGATCCGAAGGCCTTCTACGACTGCATCACCTTCTTCGACAGCAGCCACGGCCTCGCGATGAGCGATCCGGTCGACGGGAAGTACCGGATCCTGTCGACCGGCGACGGCGGCAAGTCCTGGAAGGTGCTACCGAGCGAGGGGATGCCGCCCGCCCAGCCCGGCGAGGCGGGCTTCGCGGCGAGCGGCCAGTGCCTGGTCAGCTCCGGCCCCAAGGACGTCTGGCTGGCGACCGGAGGCGGCGCCACCGCGCGCGTCCTGCATTCCGCGGACCGCGGACTGCACTGGACAGCCGCCGAGTCGACCGTCCCGGCCGGCGACCCGGCCCGCGGCGTGTTCGGCCTCGCCTTCCGCGATCGCACGCACGGCCTCGCCGTCGGCGGCGACTACCGGGCCGGCCAGGCGTCCCCGCAGGCCGGTGCGGTGACCCGGGACGGCGGTCGCAGCTGGCGGCAGGCGACGACCCCGCCGCCCGCCTACCGCTCGGGAGTCACCTGGCTCCCGCACAGCCGGTCCGCCGCGCTTGCCGTCGGCCCCACCGGCACGGACCTGACGACGGACGGCGGCCGCAGCTGGCGGACCGTCGACACCGGGTCGTTCGACACCGTCGACTGCACGGCCGACTTCGGCTGCTGGGCCTCGGGCGAGAAGGGCAGGATCGCCCGGCTGGAGTTCTAGGAGTTCCGCGCAGGCAGCTGCTGCCGGTACGGCTCCAGCGCCGGCGCGGTCTTCGTCGCGATGAACTCCGTGATCCGGTACGCGCACACCCCGCCGGTGACGAAGGGGTCGGCCGCCGCGATCTCCTCGATCCGCGCGCGGTCGTCCCCGACGGCCAGCAGGACCCCGCCGTCGCGCGGGTTCTTGCGGCCGGACGCGAGCACGACACCGTCCTCGTACAGGGCGTCCAGCCAGGCCACATGCGCCTCGAGGAGTTCGTCGACGCGCTCGACGGGTGCGGTGTAGGTCAATTCCAGTACGAACATGATCGGCAGGTTAGCCGGGTGTCTAAGGTGGGGGTCACCATGACCACCATCAGGACACCCGCCGATGCGACCGAGGCCCGCGCCGTCCAGGACGAGCTGCGCGCCCGCGTCGTACTCGACGAGCCCGGGCCGCCGCCCGGCAGCGGCCTGGTCGCCGGAGTGGACGTGGCCTACGACGACGAACGCGACGTCGTCGTCGCGGCCGCCGTCGTCCTCGATGCCCGCACGCTCGCCGTCGTCGAGGAGGCCACCGCGGTCGGCAAGGTCGCATTCCCCTACATACCGGGGCTCCTCGCCTTCCGTGAGATCCCGACCGTGCTGGCCGCGCTGGAGTCCCTGAAGGCCGGCCCCGGGCTCGTCGTCTGCGACGGTTACGGCCGCGCCCACCCCCGCCGTTTCGGACTCGCCAGCCACCTCGGCGTCCTCACCGGACTGCCGGTGATCGGCGTCGCCAAGAACCCCTTCACCTTCACCGCCGACCCGCCGGGCGACCGGCGCGGGGACGTCTCGCCGCTCCTCGCGGACGACGGCGAGGAACTCGGCAGGGCGCTGCGCACCCAGGCCGGCGTCAAGCCGGTGTACGTCTCGGTCGGCCACCGCGTCTCGCTCGACAACGCCTGCGCGCACACGCTCGCCCTCGCTCCCCGCTTCCGTCTGCCCGAGTCCACGCGGCGTGCGGACGCGCTGTGCCGGCGTGTGCTGCGGGAGGCGACGGTGACATGAGTAGCGGAGTGCGGCGATCTGAGTAGCCGTACGGATGCCTGCCGCGCTTCATGATCGGCAGGCTGGCCGTATGACGACACACCGAGCCATCCCCAAGCACCGCGCCGCCTCCGCCGCCTCTGCCGACTTCCGGCCCGTCGAGCGGGGCGTGAACGCCGTGTTGTTCGGTGCGCTGGTGATCGGGGTCGTGTGGCTGGGTTCGATGGTGTACACGATCGCCCGATGGGGGATGGACTAGGCGTCGTGTGCGGGGTCCGCGGCTGCTGCGCGGGGGCCCACGCGGCGGAGCCGCACATCGACTCGACCCGGCCCTGCCCCGCCCCTTTTCGAACTGGGGCTGCGCGACCCGGTCTGTCGGCACCGTCCGGTGGGCCCGCGTGGCTGTTCTCTGGTGCCGGACGGGCCCCGTAGGAGCCTCGGCGGCCGATTGAGGCACGGGGTTTCGGGGGCGAAGCCCTCGGACACGGGGCCTGTCACGGCAAGGACGACGCCGAGCGCGGTGCTGCGTAGGAGTGCCCCGAGGGCGAGGGCGAGGGCGAGCAGCCCGCTCGCGGTGAGCGGCAGCCCGGCGCCGAACACGGCGCGGCCACCGAAGGCCTTGCGGGGGCTGGGGCAGAGCGCCGGTTCGAGATGAGTCGGGGCGGGGAGAAGGCCCGCCGCAGGCGCGACGCCCTCGCCCCCCGCCGCACACCCCTACCGCGCGTCCGCCACCCGGAAGACGATGCCCGCGGCGCGCAGCCGGGCGATCAGCGCGTCGCCCAGGGCGACAGCCGTGGTGACCTGGCCTGCCGTCGCGGGGAGTTCGTCGAATGCGAGGCTGAGGACCGACTCCGCGAGCATCTTCGCCGTCTCGCCGTAGCCGGGGTCACCGCCCGACACCTCCGTGAAGACCCGGTGCCCCCCGCCCTCGCCGACGAAGCGGACCTTGAACCAGCTCCGTTCTCGCTGTTCCGCGCTGGGCCCGCGGCCCGGCTCGTAGCGGGCCATCAGCCACTCGCGGGCGGGCGGGAGCTGGGCCAGTGCCGCGAGGGCCCCGAGCGCCGCGGGGCCGCCGAGTGCCACCGGGAGCGTCCTGACCGACGCGTAGTGCCGGTACTGGAAGTCGGGACCGTACCGCTTGAGCCCTGCCGCCGACCGCGCCACTATCCGCGGGTCCAGCGTCGGGAGCGGCAGCGCCCAGGTGCCGGTCTCCCTGCTGAACCGGGGCGTTCCGAGCGGAGCCCGGGCCCTGCGGCCCACCAGCCGCGGCTCGTGCAGCCGCCGCTCCCGCGCCGCCCGCACGGCCTCGCGCTGCCGGCCCATCGCGGTGACGGCGGACGCGAACGTACCGCCGGAGAACATCCCGACACCGCTGACGAAGCCGTCGACCCGCAGCGGCACGTCCTCCGGAAGCTGCTGGACCGTGAAGTACGCCCCCAGGTCGTGCGGTACGGAGTCGAATCCGCAGGCATGCACGAGCCGGGCCCCGGTCTCGCGGGCGCGCGCGTCGTGGCGTACGAACATCGTGTCCACGAACTCCGGCTCACCGGTGAGGTCGGCGTAGTCGGTCCCGGCCTCGGCGCAGGCGGCGACCAGCGGCTCCCCGTACCAGACATACGGACCGACGGTCGTGGCGACGACACGGGTGGACTCGGCGAGTTCGCGCAGCGAGTCCGGGTGCGAGGCGTCGGCGACGAGCAGCGGCAGCTCGGAACAGGCCGGATCGATCGTGGCGAGCCGCTCGCGCAGCCGCTCCAGCTTGGCCGCGCTGCGCCCGGCGACGGCCCAGCGGCAGTCCTTGGGCGCATGCGTCGCGAGGTACTCCGCGGTGAGCGTCCCGACGAAGCCGGTGGCTCCGAAGAGCACGATGTCGTACGGCCGCTCCGGTCCGTTCTGCCTGTTCAATGACCCCTCCACCTGGTGGCCCCGCGCCGATGTCGCTGGGCGAGGCTAGCGTGAGAGCGGACGGACCGTGCGACCGGGAGGAGCGGGATGGCGGCACCACCGAAGGCGGCCCTGGCGAAATGGGAGAAGGTGCGGTCCTTTGCCCTGGGTCTGCCGGGCGCAGGCGAGGAATTCCCGTGGGGCGACACCGTCGTGAAGGTCAACAAGAAGATCTTCGTCTTCCTGGGCACGGACGACGGCAGCTATCCGCTCGGCATCGGGGTCAAGCTGAAGGACGAGGCGATGCATGCGCACGCCCTGTCCTGCCCGGGTGCCGAGCCGTCGGGATACGGCCTGGGGAAGGCCGGCTGGGTGCAGATTCCCCTGGCCCCGAAGGGCGCTCCCAGTGCCGGCGTGCTCTGCGACTGGGTCGAGGAGAGCTACCGCACCATCGCCACGAAGAAGCTGATCGCGGAGCTGGACGCGCGCTGACGACGACGCGCACTGGCGGCGACGCGGACTTGACGACGACGCGCACGCGTCCAGATCCCCGAGGTCACCGGTAGTCGTCGGGGTGGTCCTGCATCCAGACGTTGATCCGGTCGCGTGTGCCCAGGAGTTCCGCCTTGTGCTTCTTGAGGTTCGGGTAGCTCCGGTCCGCGCCGATGGTCCTGTGCAGCTCCGCGATCCAGGCGATGGGCTCGGGGAAGTGCCCGGGGCCCTTGGGATCGGCCTTCATCGCGGCGTCCAGCCCTTCCAACTCGTCGTACACGCGCCCGAGGACATACGCGCAGTTTCCCTCGGTCGTGCAGCTGTCGTCGAGCGTGGCCTGGAGTCCGGCGAACGCGTCGCGGACCTTTTCGGGTCCGGGTGTGGGCACCACCGTGGCCGCGTCGACCGGCGGCGCCTCGTCCGCCGCCGTGGGAGCCGCGGCTGCCGTCGGGCTGTCCGTGACGCCGCCGGGCTCGGCACCGTCCACGGACGAGCAGGAGATCAGCAGTGCCGCCGGAAGTGCGACGAGCGATGCGACGCGGACGGGGCGGGGTATACGCATGGAGTCTCCGTTCTCGGATCCGGCGAGCAGACTCTACTGTCACCGGCGAGAAAACCAAGCGCTTGCTCGCCTGAAGGGCTTGTGCGGAGTGGAACGCATTCTTAACATCACTGATGTTACATCAGTTGTGTCATAGTGCTGGGGGCTTGATGGCAGCGACAGGGAACGGTCCGCCGAGCGGTCCGCTGGCCGGAGTTCGCGTGGTCGAACTGGCGGGAATCGGACCCGGTCCGTTCGCCGCCATGCTGCTCGCCGACCTCGGCGCCGATGTCGTGAGGGTCGACCGCCCCGGCGGTGCGGGACTCGCGATCGACCCGGCGTACGACCTCACCAACCGCAGCAAGCGGTCCGTGCTCGTCGATCTGAAGACCGACGGCGGGCCCGAGCAGGTCCTGGACCTGGTCGAGCGCGCCGATGTGCTGATCGAGGGGTACCGCCCCGGCGTCGCCGAGCGGCTCGGCATCGGACCCAAGGAGTGCCACGCCCGCAACCCGCGGCTGGTGTACGGACGGATGACCGGCTGGGGCCAGGAGGGGCCGCTCGCCCAGCGGGCCGGACACGACATCGCGTACATCGCCGTCACCGGCACCCTCGGCATGATCGGCAAGCCCGACGAGCCGCCCGCCGTACCCGCCAACCTCGTCGGCGATTACGCGGGCGGTTCGCTCTATCTCGTCATCGGCGTGCTGGCCGCACTGCAGCACGCCCGCACCCCCGGCGGTACCGGCCAGGTCGTGGACGCGGCCATCGTCGACGGGGCCGCGCATCTCGCCACGATGATCCACGGGATGATGGCGGCGGGCGGCTGGCAGGACCGCCGCGGCGCGAACCTCCTGGACGGCGGCTGCCCCTTCTACGGGAACTACGAGACCGCCGACGGGCAGTACATGGCGGTCGGGCCGCTCGAGCAGCAGTTCTACAACGAGTTCGTCGAGCTGCTCGGCATCAAGGACGAGGCTCCGGCCCGCAAGGACTTCGCCCGCTGGGGCGAGCTGCGCCAGGTCGTGGCCGACCGCTTCCGTACGAAGACGCGCGAGGAGTGGACGGCGGTCTTCGAGGGCTCCGACGCGTGCGTCGCGCCCGTGCTGTCACTGCGCGAAGCCCCGTCCCATCCGCATCTCGCCGCGCGGGGCACCTTCGTCCACCACGGCGGGATCACCCAGCCGGCCCCCGCGCCGCGGTTCTCCGAGACGCCGGGTTCCGTGCGACGCCCGCCCGCGCAGCCGGGCGCCGACACGGAAGAGGTGGCGCGCGACTGGGACGTGCCGAGCATCCGGCAGCAGGGCGGGGAGCAGTGAAGGGAATGAACGGAATGAGGGGAACAGTCGGAATGGAACGACAGATCTTCGGCGCCGAGCACGACGCGTTCCGCGAGACCGTCCGGACCTTCCTCGCCAAGGAGGTGCTGCCGCACTACGAGCAGTGGGAGAAGGACGGCATCGTCTCGCGCGCCGCCTGGCTGGCGGCGGGCAGGCAGGGGCTCCTCGGGCTCGCCGTGCCCGAGGAGTACGGCGGAGGCGGGAACGCCGACTTCCGCTACAGCGCCGTGCTCGCCGAGGAGTTCGCCCGGGCCGGTGCCGCCGGGCTCGCCATCGGGCTGCACAACGACATCATCGGCCCGTATCTCACCTCGCTCGCCACCGAGGAGCAGAAGCGGCGCTGGCTGCCCGGCTTCTGCAGCGGCGAGATCATCACGGCCATCGCGATGACCGAGCCGGGCGCCGGCTCCGACCTCCAGGGCATCCGCACCACCGCGGAGGACCGCGGCGACCACTGGCTGCTCAACGGCTCCAAGACGTTCATCTCCAACGGCATCCTCGCCGACCTGGTGATCGTCGTCGCGAAGACGACCCCCGAGGGCGGGGCCAAGGGACTGTCGCTGCTCGTCGTCGAGCGCGGCATGGAGGGCTTCGAGCGCGGCCGCAACCTCGACAAGATCGGCCAGAAGGCGCAGGACACGGCGGAGCTCTTCTTCACCGACGTACGCGTCCCGAAGGAGAACCTGCTCGGTGATCTCCACGGCGCCTTCCTCCATCTGATGACCAATCTCGCCCAGGAGCGGCTGAACATCGCGGTCGCCGGGATCGCGGCGGCCGAGTACCTGCTGGAGATCACCACGCAGTACGTGAAGGAGCGCGAGGCGTTCGGGCGCTCGCTCGCGAAGCTCCAGCACATCCGTTTCGAGATCGCCGAGATGGCCACCGAGTGCGCCGTCACCCGCACGTTCCTCGACCGCTGCATCGTCGATCACTCGAACGGGGAGCTCGACGCCGTGCATGCGTCGATGGCCAAGTGGTGGGCCACGGAGCTGCAGAAACGCGTCGCCGACCGCTGCCTCCAGCTGCACGGCGGATACGGCTACATGAGTGAGTACCGGGTCGCGAAGGCGTTCACGGACGGCCGTATCCAGACGATCTACGGCGGCACCACGGAGATCATGAAGGAGATCATCGGCCGCTCCCTGCTCTCCTGACCCCGGTCCTCACCCGTCCCTTCCCACTCCTCACTCCGTTTGCGCAGCTCTCATTCGTGATGCGAAAGGCTCTGTCTTGAGTACCGAAGCGTTTGTGTACGACGCGATCCGCACCCCGCGCGGCCGCGGAAAGGCCAACGGCGCCCTGCACGGCACCAAGCCCATCGACCTCGTCGTCGGGCTGATCCACGAGATCCGCGCCCGCCACCCGGAGCTGGACCCGGCGGCGATCGACGACATCGTGCTCGGCGTCGTCGGCCCGGTCGGCGACCAGGGCTCCGACATCGCCCGTATCGCCGCCATCGCGGCCGGACTGCCGGACACGGTCGCGGGCGTGCAGGAGAACCGCTTCTGCGCCTCGGGTCTGGAGGCCGTCAACCTGGCCGCGGCGAAGGTCCGCTCCGGCTGGGAGGACCTGGTGCTCGCCGGCGGCGTCGAGTCGATGTCCCGGGTGCCGATGGCGTCCGACGGCGGCGCCTGGTTCGCCGACCCGATGACCAACTTCGACACCGGCTTCGTGCCGCAGGGCATCGGTGCCGACCTGATCGCCACCATCGAGGGCTTCTCGCGGCGCGACGTCGACGAGTACGCGGCGCTCTCCCAGGAGCGGGCCGCGGCGGCCTGGAAGGACGGGCGCTTCGACCGTTCCGTGGTGCCGGTGAAGGACCGCAACGGGCTCGTCGTGCTCGACCACGACGAGCACATGCGCCCGGGCACCACCGCCGATTCGCTGGCCGCGCTCAAGCCCTCGTTCGCGGGCATCGGCGACATGGGCGGCTTCGACGCCGTCGCGCTGCAGAAGTACCACTGGGTCGAGAAGATCGACCACGTCCACCACGCCGGCAACGCCTCGGGCATCGTGGACGGCGCCTCGCTCGTCGCGATCGGCTCCAAGGCCGTCGGCGAGCGGTACGGGCTCACGCCCCGGGCCCGCATCGTCTCCGCGGCGGTCTCCGGCTCCGAGCCCACCATCATGCTCACCGGCCCGGCCCCGGCGACCCGCAAGGCCCTGGCCAAGGCCGGACTGACCATCGACGACATCGACCTGGTCGAGATCAACGAGGCGTTCGCCGCGGTCGTGCTGCGCTTCGTACGGGACATGGGGCTCTCCCTGGACAAGGTCAACGTCAACGGCGGCGCCATCGCGCTCGGCCACCCGCTCGGCGCCACCGGCGCGATGATCCTCGGCACGCTCGTCGACGAACTGGAGCGCCAGGACAAGCGGTACGGCCTGGCCACGCTCTGCGTCGGCGGCGGCATGGGCGTCGCCACCGTCGTCGAGCGTCTCTGACCGTCCCGTCCCTTCCCCTTCCCGCCGTACGGAGAGCAGCAATGGCAGCAACACCGACGAGTTCCACCATCCGCTGGGAACAGGACGAGACCGGCGTCGTCACCCTCGTCCTCGACGACCCCCACCAGTCCGCCAACACGATGAACCAGGCCTTCAAGGACTCCATCGCGGCGATCGCCGACCGCGCCGAGGCCGAGAAGGACTCGATCCGCGGCATCATCTACACCTCCGCCAAGAAGACCTTCTTCGCGGGCGGCGACCTCAAGGACATGATCAGGCTCCGGCCCGAGGACGCCCAGCTCGCCTTCGACACCGGCACGGCCATCAAGAACTCGCTGCGCCGCATCGAGACCCTCGGCAAGCCGGTCGTCGCGGCCATCAACGGTGCGGCCCTCGGCGGCGGTTACGAGATCGCGCTCGCCTCCCACCACCGCATCGCGCTCGACGCGCCCGGCTCCAAGATCGGCCTGCCCGAGGTCACGCTCGGCCTGCTCCCTGCGGGCGGTGGCGTCACCCGCACCGTGCGCCTCATGGGCATCGCGGACGCGCTGCTGAAGGTGCTGCTGCAGGGAACCCAGTACGCCCCGCAGCGCGCGCTGGAGAACGGCCTGGTCCACGAAGTGGCCGCCACGCCCGAGGAGATGCTCGCCAAGGCGCGCGCCTTCATCGACGCCCACCCCGAGTCCCAGCAGCCCTGGGACGTCAAGGGCTACAGGATCCCGGGCGGCACGCCGTCGAACCCGAAGTTCGCCGCCAACCTGCCCGCCTTCCCGGCCAACCTGAAGAAGCAGCTGAACGGCGCCCCCTACCCGGCACCGCGCAACATCCTCGCGGCCGCCGTCGAGGGCTCCCAGGTGGACTTCGAGACCGCGCTGACCATCGAGGCCCGGTACTTCACCGAGCTGGTCACCGGCCAGACCGCCAAGAACATGATCCAGGCGTTCTTCTTCGACCTCCAGGCCGTCAACTCCGGCGCCAACCGCCCCCAGGGCATCGAGCCGCGCCCCGTCCGCAAGGTCGCCGTCCTCGGCGCCGGGATGATGGGCGCGGGCATCGCGTACTCCTGCGCCAGGGCGGGGATCGAGGTCGTCCTCAAGGACGTCGACGCCGACGCCGCCGCGCGCGGCAAGGCGTACTCGGAGAAGCTGCTCGACAAGGCGCTCAGCCGGGGCCGCACGACCGAGGCCAAGCGCGCCGAGCTGCTCGCCAGGATCACCCCGACCGCCGACCCGGCCGATCTGGCGGGCTGCGACGCCGTCATCGAGGCCGTCTTCGAGGACCCGGCGCTCAAGCACAAGGTCTTCCAGGAGATCCAGGGCCGTGTGGAGCCGGACGCGCTGCTCTGCTCCAACACATCCACGCTGCCCATCACCCTGCTGGCGGAGGGCGTCGAGCGGCCCGCCGACTTCATCGGGCTCCACTTCTTCTCGCCCGTCGACAAGATGCCGCTCGTCGAGATCATCAAGGGCGAGCGGACCGGCGACGAGGCGCTGGCCCGCGCCTTCGACCTGGTGCGCCAGATCAACAAGACCCCGATCGTCGTCAACGACTCGCGCGGCTTCTTCACCTCGCGCGTCATCGGCCAGTTCATCAACGAAGGTGTGGCGATGATCGGCGAGGGCATCGAGCCCGCCTCGGTCGAGCAGGCCGCGGGGCAGGCCGGCTACCCGGCGAAGGTGCTCTCGCTGATGGACGAGCTGACCCTCACCCTCCCGCGCAAGATCCGTGGCGAGTCGAAGCGGGCCGTGGAGGAGGCCGGCGGTACGTGGGCGGGCCACCCCGCGGACGCGGTGATCGACCGGATGGTCGACGAGTTCGGGCGTACGGGCCGCAGCGGCGGGGCCGGTTTCTACGACTACGTGGACGGCAAGCGGGCCGGGCTGTGGCCGGGGCTGCGCGAGTATTTCGGGGGTTCCGGGGGTCGCCCCCCGGGCAAGCACAGTGGGAAGCCGGACGTGCAGGTTCCGTTCATCGACATGAAGGAGCGGATGCTCTTCTCCGAGGCGCTGGACACCGTCCGCTGCCTCGAGGAGGGCGTGCTGGCCTCGGTCGCCGACGCCAACATCGGCTCCATCATGGGCATCGGCTTCCCGGCCTGGACGGGCGGCGTGCTCCAGTACATCAACGGGTACGAGGGCGGCCTGCCCGGCTTCGTCGCCCGGGCGCGTGAGCTGGCCGCGGCCTACGGCGAGCGCTTCGAGCCGCCGGCGCTGCTGGTGCGGAAGGCCGAGAAGGGCGAGGTCTTCACCGACGCGTGAGCCGGCGCCGCCGGCGAAAGGCAGGGCCCCCGTGGATCGCGCGGGGGCCCTGCCCTCACTCGGGCTGCGACTGGAACGCGGCCCGCAGTTCCTCGCGCAGCGACCGCTGGAACGCCGTCACCAGCGCCTGGATCACCATCGGCTGCATGTGCGCCGACAGCGACTTCATCGTCGCGACATGGTCGGGGTCCGACTCCCGCTCCCGGTACGGCCCCCACACCTCGTCCCGGAACAGCCTGGTCAGTTCGTGTGCAGCCGCGCGGGCGTGCTCCAGGAGGACCGTGCGCGAGGCGAGGATCGTCTCGTGCGCGATGGGGACGTCGAGGAGTTCCACACCGAGCCGCAGCAGCCCGCCGTCGAGCCGGAACATGTCGGGGACGTCGGTGCGGTCGAGGACGCCCATCGCCGCGAGGCGGTCGACGTCCTGGTCCGACAGCGGCCGCCCGGCCCTGCGCTCCAGGTCCGCCCGTGCGACCTCATCGGCCGACTCGGGGGCCCAGGACGACACCAGGGCGCGGTGGATCGCCAGGTCGTGCGCGCTCAGATCGGGCGGCAGCTGTTCCAGGTAGCGCTCGATCGCGGCGAGCGTCATGCCCTGGTGCTGCAGCTCCTCGATCAGCGCCAGCCGGGACAGGTGGTCCGCGCCGTAGTGCCCGACCCGGCGCGGGCCGATCACCGGCGGCGGCAGCAGGCCGCGGGTGCTGTAGAACCGGATCGTGCGGACGGTGACCCCGGCCCGCGCGGCCAGTTCGTCGACGGTCAGCGTCAACTCCTCGGTCTCGGTCGCCATGGTCTCCCTCGCTCCGTGCGTGCACCGTCGGGTGCAACAGTATTGCTGTCTCACCAGTGTTGTGAAAGCGGCGGGAGTGTCCGGGCCGATTGTTGTGACTGAGCGCTCCAGCCGGCGAATGAGTGCTCGGGTCGGCGGAACTGAGCGTCCGAGTTGGCGGGCAGGATAGCCGTCGGCTTGCCTGAGCTGGGCCTGGGCATGGAGGAGATGGAACCGTCCGAAGACCCTGATTACCCGTCCTGGCGCAGGGAGTGGGTACCGATTTCCGCGGAAAGCGACGGCTTCTACGGGAAGTTCCTGGACACGCGCACCGGAAGCATCGGATCTTGGACCGAGGGGTCCTGTCCCGAAGAAGGCGCATACACCTCGCTGTTCGCCTTCTTCCAGGATGTGGCGGACCACCTGGAAGGGGTCTCGGGCAACGCGAGCGAATCCGCCGGGGACCGTATGCGCGATCGCAGTCCGCAGGGCGAGGCGATACGCCTCTGGGCCCGCGCGAACGGCTACGTCGTCAATGACAAGGGGCGTATCCCTGCCTCCATCCGCGAGGCGTACGAAGCATCACTGTGAGCGTCGTACGTGAGCCCGCCCAGGGGCGCCGCCGCCGATCACCACGGCGTCGGCGGTCTCACCGGGCGAAGACAGGGTGTCGGTCCTGGCCTCGGAAGTCGTCACAGGCATGGGCGCCCCATTCCTTGCGGTGAGCAGGCCTCCAGGGGCCCTTACGCGTTCACACCAAGCACGCCTTGCGTTCTAGGCATACAATGTTGCTTATGGCGCAAGACAATGGTGAGCTCGACAGCCTCGTACGCAAACGGATCCGCGCACTGCGCGTGGCACAGGGCTGGTCCCTCGACGAGCTGGCCACCCGCGCGCGGCTCAGCCCGTCCACGCTCAGCCGCATCGAGAACGGCCAGCGCCGCCTTGCGCTGGACCAACTCGTCACCCTCGCCCGCGCCCTGGACACCTCCCTCGACCAGCTGGTCGAGACCGCCACCGACGATGTCATCTCCAGCCCGATGATCGACGCGGCCCACCAGCTGATGCGGTGGCCCATCCGCGCGGACCCGGGCATGACCGTCGTGCGCCAGCGCATGACGAACCCGCCGCCCGACAGCCCCTCGCGCATGCGCGCCCACCCCGGCCGCGAATGGCTCGTCGTCCTCTCCGGCACTGCCATCCTGCTGCTGGGCAACCGGCGCTTTCGCGTGGAGACCAACCAGGCCGCCGAGTTCCCCACGATGCTCCCGCACGCCATCGGCGCCGATGGCGGACCGTGCGAGGTCCTCGGAATCTTCGACCGCGACGCCCGCCGCGGCCACCAGCGCAACGAGGGCAGCGGTGAAGCGAGCCGCCCATCGCCATGAATGCGCTGCCCTTCAGCGGCTCCTGCGTGCCGCAAGGTGCCGTAGCACACCGCAGGTCAGCAACGTCTTGCGCAGCGAGCAGGCCGAGCGGCCATCGTCTTGCTCTTTTGGGAAGCGGCCGTGCCGTCCGCCCTTGATCCTCTTAGCGTGGCCGGCATGACTCACGCATCCCCCAACACGGCGCACGACCACGGCGCCCACCCGGTCCATCAGCACGGCGCGGACCACGACGCCGACGGTCAGGCGGAGATCCTCGACCTGGACGCGGAAGTGCTTGCCGAGCACATCGCCTCCATCACCGCATGGTTGCCCGTCAAAGCCGGCCCCCGTCACATCGTGGATCTGGGCTGCGGGACCGGGGCCGGCACCTTCGCACTGCTCAAGCGCTTCCCCCATGCCGAGGTGACCGCCGTCGACACCTCGGCCGGCCACCTGCACCGTCTGCTCGAGAAGGCCAGGACAGCAGGCCTGGCCGATCGAGTGCACACCGTCCAGGCCGATCTCGACGCAGCGTGGCCCGACCTCGCCACGCCCGACCTGGTGTGGGCATCAGCGTCCATGCACCACATGGCCAACCCTGACGACACCCTGCGCCGGGTCCACGACATGCTCACGCCGGGCGGGCTGTTCGCCGTCGTCGAGCTGGCCGACTTCCCCAGGTTCCTGCCCGAAGACGCCCCCGAAGGCCGTCCCGGTCTCGAGGAACGCTGCCACGCCGCACTCGACCGGCACCACGCCGAGCACGTGCCGCACCGCGGCGCCGACTGGGGATCCGAACTCACCGCTACCGGCTTCGCCATCGAGGCCGAACGCACCATCACCGTGAACATCGGCCCACCCCACACGGAGGCAGTCGGCCGCTACGCACTCAACAGTCTGCGCCGCATGCGCGGCGGCGTCGCCCAGGCACTGGCAGCCGAGGACCTCACTGCCCTCGACGAGCTCCTCGACACCGACAGCCCCCACAGCATCCTGCGTCGGGACGACCTGACGGTACGCACCGAGCGCACGGTGTGGGCCGCACGACGCACCTGAAGGCGCTTCGCGGCCGACGCGTGACTCAGCCGGCGTGCCGACAGTCGGTGCGCCGCCACCTGCCGACCCGAGTGCCCGGTGGGGCAGGCTCCGTCAGGATTCAGGCCAGCCGCGTGAGGATGGCGCAACCGGTGCGCTGCAGTTCCTCGTCGTGCTGGATGCTTCTGAATCGGCCACTGCGGCGGAGCAGGGCGAGCTCCGCGCGGATGCGAGGCAGGGCTGGTGCCGCGGCGGCGCCCATTCGATTCAGGCACGCCAGGACGTGGTTCGATGTGGCGTCGTTCTCCTCCCAGGCCGTGAGCAGGGTCTGCACGACGACCACGGCCTCGGCCGGGCCGCCGATGTCCCACAGGGAGGTCGCGGCGTGGAGGCGAGTCCACTCGTAGTCGGCGGTCAGCATCTTCCGCAGGCGCGGTAGCGCGCGTGCGGCGGGCGGGCCGATCCGGCCCAGCACGTCTGCCGCCTCATGGTGCCGGTAGCTGTCGAGCAGGTCGTTCAGCAGCGGCACGACGGCCGCCGGGTCGCCCTCGGCTGCCCACAGCGCGGCCGCGGCGGCCACCCGGACACCCACATCGTCGGCCCCGGCCAAGGCCCGGACCACTTCACGAGCGGGTGCGGCCGCAGCACCGAAAGTGGCGAGTGCTTCCAGGGCGGAGGCGGCGGTACGCCACTCCTCGTGGCGCACCGCGGCGGTGGCGGTATGCGTGATCGGGGGCACAGCCGCCGGGTCGCCCAGTTCGGCCAGCGCTGACAACAGAGCGTTCGCACTCATCTGGGGCCACTGCACGGACAGGTCGATGCGGTAGAGGTGCCGGCACAACCGCGGCACCAACTGGTCGGCGGCTGGGCGAAGACGGCCGGCCACCTGCACGGCGCGCCAGGAGTCGACGTCGCTGTCCAGGGCCGTCAGCAGGCCGGGAAGGGCGCGCATGTCGCCGAGGCGGGCCAGTGCCCTGACGGCTTCCTGGTGGGCCCGGCGCAGCAGCGGTTTCGGCGTGGCCCATACCTCCGGCCCGTGCGCGGCGCACTGTGCGGTGACGTACATGGCGAGGGCTTCGCGGGCGGGTTCGGCGATGGCCTCCAAGCCACCGAGAGTCTCGGCCGCTTCGGCGGCGGTGTACGGATCGTCCAGGACCAGGCAGTCGGCGACCATCACGACCAGGACGGTGTGGTCGCCGCGCCAGGAGCCCATCAGGTCCTTGGCCATGCGTATCGCGTCGTGGCGGGTACCAGGATCAGGGCTGCGAAGCTGCTCGGCGAGGAGGGCGGTGCGCTCGGGCACGCGGGAGTCCAGCACGGCATGGAAGGTCCGAAGCAGGGACGTGGCCGGCGAGTGAATGCGGTTGTGCCGGTCGATGTCCTCGAACGCGGCAGCGATCTGGGGCGGCACGTCCTGCGCCGCCGCCGGCGCTTCGGGAGCCGTGCACAAGCACTCCCCGGATCCGGATCCACATGCCCCGTCGCCAGTCTCGGGTACCGGGGTGGGCGTGATCTGCCGCAGCAGGCCGATCGCCGCCGGCACCGTATCGACACCGATGCGTTCCGGGGTGCAGCGGGCGCCGTGGACGACGGCGGCGAGCCGGACCGCCGGGTCCGTCACCGCATCGGCGGCCAGAGCGTCGAGCCAGGCCGTCGCGGCATCCCGGGCGGCCGGAAGGCGGAGCGCCAGCGTGGCCATCGTCTCCACGACCAGCAGCCGCTCTGCGACCCGGTCCTCGGCGGGCAACCGGTCGCGCAGCAGCGCGGCTGCCCGGTCCGCATCATCGACAAACAGGCCCAGCCCCTCGATGGCCGCCCGGCGCACCAGCGGATCGGCATCCGACGCGTAGGAGACGAAAGCGTCCGCGCGCTCGCGCACCACCACCGCGCTCCCTGCGTAGTCCGGTCCGTCGACGTACACGATTTCGCACCGTTCGACGGCATGGCGCCCGATGCTGACCAGCAGCTCGACGATCGAAGCACGGTCGGGCGTGGCGGGGTCGTCGGCCACGGCGAACAGGAACGGCAGGCTCGCCGTCGTGCACGCGTACACGTCCCCCTGGTGATGGACCGCGCCGTAGAAATCGCCGAGCGCCTTCTCGCGGACCTCAGCGTCCGGCGATCCCAACGCCCTCAGCCACGCAGGAACGTCGCCGGCCGGGCCGTACGCATGGGTCATCGACGACCAGTCGATGCTGTCAAGTTCGTTGATCACGGGCGGCACTATGCCGGAGGGCACTGACAACGATGTACAAACATGTCATCACCCCTTCGGACCGGCTCCCACGGCCCTGTCCGCCGCTGGGGCGGGCCACGACCTCGGGTCGAGGTGGGGCGGAGCCGCGTCTGTAGGGTTCGCTTGTTCGACAGGCGGGGCGGCAGGCCCCGGGGGAGGGGTGTGGGGCGTGAGTGACGCGGCTCGGAACAGCGGTTCCTGGGAGATCGGTGACCAGGAGGGCGGCGTGCTGGCGGCACGCTGGTGGCAGTGGGCGCTGTCGGCGCCCGACGACATGAGCCCGGTCGCCGACGAGACCGGTGAACACGCTGCCTGGCAGCAGCCGGAGGACCTGTGGTTCCTCTCCGGGACCTACGGGGGCCGTGTGGTCCGGCGGTGCGAGGTGCCCTCCGACCGCCCCCTGTTCTTCCCTGTTCTCAACATCCAGCACACGAAGCACTACTCGCGGAAGCCGCTGACCCTCTCGGTGGAGGAGGCGAAGGCCTTCCTCAACGGAGTACCGCTCTCACTGAGGGAATTCACCGCGCCGCTGTTCCGGGTAGGGCTGCGCATGCATCTCGCCTGGGGGATATGGGCGGGCATCGCTCCCCTGGCGCCGGGACAGTACGTCCTGGAGATCAAGGGCAGCACGACCGGCGGGTTCTGGGTCGACACGACGTACCACCTCACCGTCGTGCGCGGGTAGCGCCTTCCCGCGGCGGACAACGATGATCACTGGCACATCAGCACATGGACGTATGGCGATGCGTGGCTACGCGTTGAAGCCGTCCCATAGCTGAGCACTCCAGTTGGCCCGTGAGGTCAACTGGAGCGCTCGGTCACCATGGTCGGAGGGGGCACGTACGGTGGTGGCATGTCGGGGATCACATATGTACGAGGGGACGCCACCGCGCCGCACGGCAAGGGCGTCAAGCTGATCGCGCACGTCTGCAACGATCTGGGCGGCTGGGGCAAGGGCTTCGTCGTCGCGATATCCCGGCGCTGGCCCGAGCCCGAGGCGGCGTACCGACGCTGGCACCGGGAGCGGGCGGGGAACGACTTCGGCCTGGGAGCGGTCCAGTTCGTCCAGGTCGGCCCGTATGCGTGGGTGGCGAACATGGTGGGGCAGCGCGGAATGCGCACGGGCAGCAAGGGGGTGCCCGTGCGGTACGAGGCGATCGACACGGCTCTCGGGGCACTGGGCGACAGGGCCGTGGAGCTCGGCGCGTCGGTCCACATGCCGCGGATCGGCTGCGGCCTGGCGGGCGGCAAGTGGTCACGGGTGGAGCCGTTGATCACGGAGCGGCTCGTGGCGCGCGGCATACCGGTGACGGTGTACGACTTCGAGCCGTAACCCCCCTCGGGCTTGGTGTGTACCTGACGCTAGAGTGCGGTGCTTGTTCGATTTGCTGCGCGATGAACGGGGAGGACATGAGCGCGCAACTGAGGGAGACGGCCACCGAGTTGGCCGACGTCTTGTGGCGCGAGCACACCGTGTACCGCGAGCGGGCCGGAGGCGTGGTCATCCGGGGTGAGCACGTCCAGCGCTGGATCAGCCTCGCCCCGAGCGGCGGCAGGGACGAGATCCTGCTGCGCGCCGGCCGGATACTGGACGGCGGCACGACCGCCCCTGCACGTTCGGAGGCGGTCGCGAGCCTCGCTGCCGGGACGAGTGAACTGGCCGCGATATGCCGCCGCCTCCTGGCCGAGACGGCCGCCGACGCCGCACCCTCCGCGCCGCGAGCTTCAGGGGGCCCCGCACGCCCCGAGCGCCCCCGGCGTTCCGGGCGGTCCGGGCGGTCCGGGCGGTCCGGGCGATCCGAGGGACAGGGGCGGCACACGAGCTTCGCCTCGTGGATCGTCATCCTCTGCGTGATCGGCATGGTCGCCCTGTACGCCTACAGCGTGGCCCGGGTATACCCCTAGGTGCGTTGAGCCGGGGGAGTGTCCCGCATGCGCTCAGCGGGTGGGCGATGCGCGCCTCTTCCGGTGTCGCGCGCTGCGCGTCGGGCGTGCTCGCGCAGTCGGGGCAGGTCACGTCGTACGCCCGCCGCGGGCGCCGCGGCGGGTTTTCCTCTGCGTGTTCTGCGTTCTGTGTTCCGGGTCTGTCGCTCGAAACTCTACCTATGTAGAGTTGATTCATGTCGCCTCGTTCTCGGCGCCCGTCGGCGCAGACCACGGCCGTAGTGCTGGCGCTCGCGCAGAGCCCTTCCACCTGGCGGTACGGCTACGAGCTGTGTCAGCAGCTCGGTCTCAAGCCCGGCTCGATGTACCCGATCCTGATGAGGCTGGCCGACCGCGGGCTGCTGGAGGCCTCCTGGGAGACCGATGCGCCGGCCGGCCGGCCGCCCCGGCACATGTACCGGCTGACCGGGCCCGGCCGGGCGCTGGCGGCCGAGCTGGCCGCGTCGGCGCCCGCTTCGCCCGCTCCGGCTCCCGGCGGCGTGCGGCCGCGTCCGCGATGGGAGGGAGCGTGATGCGTACGGAGCACCGTTACGAGCTGGTGGTGCTGGCTGCCGTGGGCGCGGTGTTCGCTGCGCTCCTCGCGCTGGCGTTCGCCACGATGGGCGCGCCGGACACGCACGACTCCCTGGCCGTCGTGATCATTTGGGCGGTGTTCGCCGCGCCGTCGCTGATCGCGGCCAGGCGGCTGTGGAGGGCCTGGTGGACCCGTGCCGGTGCCGCCCTGTCGGGGATGGACGGGCCGGCCCGGCTGCTGGCCCTCGCGGTCGCCGTACTGCCTGGAACCCTCCGCGACTGGGGCAGGGCCATGACCGCCGAGCTGGCCCAGGTACCGGACCGGGCCTCGCGGTGGCGGTTCGCGGCCGGCTGCGCCAGGGCGGCGCTGTTCCCGCCGCGCCGCAGCCAGTTGCCCGTACTCGTCGCAGGGGCGCTGACTGTCGCCGCGGCAGTCACCGCGGTCTCGGCGGTCGGGCAGGCCCTGCCCGCGATGCGGCCCTTCGCGGTGACCTTCGTCGTGCTCGCCGGCGTCCTGGCCGTTCTCGCCGTGGCTCGATCACCCCGGATGCGCCGGCCCGCGTCGGGCGCTGCCGTCACCGTGACCGGGCTGGCGGGGGTGGCCGGCTGTGTGGCCCTCAGCGCGTACCTGCTCGGGAAGGATCCGGCCGACGCGCGGTCTCTGGGGCCCGTCCACGCCGTGGTCCTGGCCGTCGGACTGGCCGGCTGCCTGTGGCTGGTGCTGGCCCCGCCGCGGGCACTGACCGCCAGTCGGCTCGCGCGCCGCGTCGGCGTCGGCGCGGCCCTGGCCCTGGGCGGCGGGTTCCTGCTGGTTTCGCGGCTCCTGGAGGGCCGGAGCACCACCGTGCCGTTCCTCCCGATGCTCGCCATGGTCGCGGTCGCCTTCTTGGGATCGGCGGCCGTGGCCGCGGCAGGCCGGTCGTTCCCTGCCGGTGTCCAGGCCGCGGTGTGGACCGTGTCGGTCGGCACGCTGCTGCTCTTCTCCGGCTGGCTGGTGGAGGCTGTGCGCTGGTACGGCATCGACGCGGGCCTGTTCCTGGACGAGGCGACGGCGCCCATCGGCGTGAATGTGAAGGACGCCGTCTTCTGGGTCCTCGTCCTCGTCCCGGCGTGGGGGCTGCCGTTCGGGGTGATCGGGGCGGCTCTCGGCGCGAGAGGCGCCCGCCCGCGCGCCCGCCGGGCGACTGCCCCGGCTCCATGAATCCCCGCCGCGACCCGGACGGCCCAGCCGTCGCAGGGCGCTGCCGACCCGGCCGGCACGTTCGCCGGCGAGGTGCAGGCGTGCTTGAGGTCACCGGCCCGGCTGACACCACGCGGGGACCGGTCGCCGCGCTTCCTCGCGGCCTCCATCGCCGCGCGCAGGGCGACGGGGGCCAGGTCCGTCCGGAAGCCGGGGCCCCGGCGCCGTGGCGCCCGGACACGCGTCAGGCGAAGTGATGGGACAGGGCCGCATGCGGGTCCTGGCCCTTCGGATGCCCGTGGTCGACGTGGACGGTCGCGCCCGCCAGCCGCGGCACTGCGTGCAGCAGCGCATGCTCGGCGGCCACCGCCACCGCATGCGCCTGGACGACCGTCAGCGTCGGGTCGACCTCGACCGACGTCTCGGCCCGCAGCGCGTGCCCGAGCCAGCGCATGCGGACGGCGCCCACACCGCGTACGCCCTCGACGTGCGACAGCGCCTGCTCCGCACGGTCCACCAGCTGCGGGTCGACGGCGTCCATCAGCCGGTGCCAGATCTCCCGCGCCGCGCCGCGCAGCACCATGAGGATCGCGCCCGTGATCACGAGCCCGATCAGGGGGTCCGCGTAGCGCCAGCCGAGCGCGGAGCCGCCCGCGCCCAGCAGCACGGCCAGCGAGGTGAATCCGTCGGTGCGTGCGTGGAGTCCGTCGGCGACCAGGGCCGCTGAGCCGATGCGCCTGCCGGTACGGATACGGGCCCTGGCGACCCACTCGTTGCCGGCGAAGCCCACGAGCCCGGCAGCGGCGACGGCGGGGAGGTGGGTGACGTCCTGCGGCTCCAGCAGCCGCCGGACCGCCTCGTAGCCCGCGAAGGCGGCCGATGCGGCGATCACCAGGACGACGAAGACGCCCGCCAGGTCCTCGGCCCGTCCGAACCCGTACGTGTAGCGGCGGGTGGCGGCCCGCCGGCCCAGCACGAAGGCGAGCGCGAGCGGCAGCGCGGTCAGGGCGTCGGTCGCGTTGTGGACGGTGTCGCCCAGCAGCGCGACCGACCCGGACTGCGCCGCGATCACCGCCTGGACGGCGGTGGTCGCAGCGAGGATCCCGAACGAGAACCACAGCGTCCGCAGACCCTGCGCGGAGCCCTCGAGCGCGGCGTCGATGCGCTCGCCGTGGTGGTGGTGATGATGGTGAGGGTGGTGGTGTCCACGCCCGTGTTCATGAGTGTGCCCGTGACCCTTCATGGACACCACCATGGCAGCCTGAAAGCCCTGCAGCCACTGTCGAAAAGCGCCTTCTGACCAGCTGCGAAGGCCTTGCGACTGCCCTCTCGCCGCTACTGCCCGAAGGCGGCGACCGGGTAGTGGTCGGACAGGTTCGTGTACGTGTACGACGTGCCCCAGCTGGTGACCGTCCAGGGCGCGCTCTGCTCCTTGATCACTTCGTTCTTCCAGCCCGCCGGCTTCGCGTGGCCCGCCCGGTGCAGGACGTGGTCCAGGTCCTCGCGCGGGTCGTCCGGGTAGCGGTCGGCCGCGATCGAGTTCTCCTGTGTGTCGAAGGAGTACGGGTGTCCGGTACGGGAGTCGGCGTCGGCCAGGCCGCCGTCCGCCAGCATCGTCGCGTACTCGGCCGTGCGCGAGTCCACGTTGAGGTCGCCGGCGACGACGACCTGCTCGGACGCGGGGATGTTCTTGGCGTCGAGGAACGCGTCGACCGCCTTGAACTGGCGGCTGCGCATCTGTGCCGCCTCACCGGCCGCACAGCCCGGGTCGGTGGACTGCGCGTGGGTCCCGACCACGTGCACCTTGGTGCCGTTGACGTCCAGCACGACGTACGCGAAGCCCTTGTTCGACCACCAGTCGGCGCCGCACGCGTCCTTGTAGACGTGCTGCTCCTTGCGGAGGATGGGCCACTTGCTGAGGATCGTGACACCGCCGTCCTCGGGTGTGGTCGCCGAGTAGGCCCCGCCGGTCGCGTCCCAGCCGGTCCTGGAGCGGCCCACCACGGGGGTCTGGTACGGGTACTGGGCGGAGGCGTTGGCCTTCAGCGCGTCGGAGGACGAGTTGTCGAAGGCCTCCTGCAGGACGACGACGTCATGGCCCTGGAAGAACGACGTCCTGGGGATCTCCGTGGCGCGGTGGTCCTGGCCCCAGTTGGGGTACAGGGTCTTGCTGAAGAGGAAGACGTTGTACGTCAGGACCTTCAGCGACGGCGTCGCTGCGGCCTCAGCGGTCTGTGCTGACCGAGCGGTCCCGGCCGCGGGTGCGGCGGAGACGGAGGGCGCCGCCGCGCCGAGGGCGGCGGCAGCGAGCGCGGTGGACACTGCTGCGCCAAAGACACGGCGGAGCGCGGAGTGCGGCACTGGAACTCCCGATGGAAGGTGGGGGATTGACCGGCGCGCACATCAAAGCAGCGGGAGTTACCTTTGGGTAACCGCCAGGTGCCCACATCCTTGCCGCAGCGACACCATCCTCGGAACGTGTCTGAACAACTTGCCTGGCCATGCCCTGCCGCACGGGCAAGGTGACGCGTCCGGTCTCGCCCATACTGGAATCCGGAGGGACCGGGTACCGGGCCGTCCGCCGAGACCTGGAGCGTGCGTATGTACAGGCCGGACCCCCTGCCACCGCCGCCCGGCGGCGTGCTGTGGAGCCTCGCGGGAGACATCCGCGGGCTGCTGATGCTGCCCGCCGCACTCACGATGCAGGTCGCGCATCCGGCCGTCGGCGCCGGGGTCGACGAGCACTCCGTCTTCCGCACCGACCCCTGGGGGAGGGGCGAACGTTCGCTGCGTTCGCTCCAGCTGTGGGTGTACGGAGGCGACGCTGCGGCCGAGGAGGGCCGGCGGCTGCGGCAGCTCCACCGGACCATCCAGGGCACGGACACCCACGGCCGCCCCTACCACGCGCTCAGCCCGGAGAACTACGCCTGGGTCCATGCGACCGGCTTCCCCGTCTACCGGCACGCGACCCGCTATCTGCACCGCCCGCTCACCGAGGCCCAGGAGCGCCGGCTGTACGCGGAATGGCTGCGGGTCGGCCGTGTCCTCGGCATCCAGGACCGGGACATGCCGCAGACGATCGAGGAGTTCTGGCCGTACTACCGCAAGGTCCTCGCCGATGACCTCGAAGCGACCGTCGTCGTCCGGGAGCTCGTGGCGACCGGCCGGCCCCTGCCGCCGCCGGACCGCGGTCCGCTCCCGCTCAGGCTGCTGCTGCGCGCCTTCTGGCCGGTGATCCTGCCGCCGTTCCTCCGCTTCCGGCGCTTCGTCACCATCGGGCTGATGCCACCCGACGCGCGCGCGGCCATCGGCCTGCCGTGGACGGACCGACAGGAGCGGCGGCTGCGGCGCCTCGGCCTCGCCGTACGGGCCGTGGTGCCCGTCCTTCCCGAGCGGCTGCGCTATCTGCCGCTTGCCCGCGAGGCGCGGCGGAAGGCGCGCGCGGCCGGGCTGATCCAGCGCGGCCCGCACGGCGCACCGGTCACGCCGAGGCCCGGCGCACCAGCGTCGTCGGGGTGACCACCGACTGCGGCGCCCCGTCCTGCGCACCGGTCCCCTCGCTCAACACGTCCATCAGCAGCCGCACCATCAGCCGGCCGTTGCCCTCGATGTCCTGACGGACCGTCGTCAGCGGGGGATCGGTGGCCTCCGCGACCGAGGCCACGTCGTCGAAGCCGACGAGCGCAACGTCCTCCGGCACCCTGAGGCCCCGTTCGCGCAGCACGCGCAGCGCGCCCGACGCCATCAGGTCGTTCGCCGCGAACACCGCGTCGAGGTCGGGGTGCCCGTCCAGCAGCTCCGCCATCGCGCGTGCCCCGCTCTCCACGGTGAAGGCCCCCTGCGCGACGGGACCCGCGGCCCCGCCGAGTGCTTCGCGGTAGCCGTCGACGCGGTCCAGCGCGGAGGTCTGGTCGAGCGGGCCGGCGATGTGCGCGATCCGGGTGCGGCCCAGCCCGACCAGATGGCACACCGCCTCGCGGGCGCCGCCGCGGTTGTCGCAATCGACGTACGGCACGGCCCGGTCGCGACCGCGGGGCCCGCCGGGACGGCCCCCGAAGACGGCGGGTACGCCGGACTCCACCACGATGGCGGGGAGTTCGTCGTCGTCGTGCAGCGAGAAGGCGAGCGCGCCGTCGACATGACCGCCGCCGAGATACCGGGCGATCCGGTCGTGGTCGTCCGCCCCCTCCACCCACAGCAGCACCAACTGCGAGTCGTGCGACGCCAGTTCCCGGCTGATGCCGCGCACCTGCCGCTCGAAGAACGGGTCCGAGAAGATCCTGAACTCAGGCTCGGCGATGATCACCGCGACCGCGCCGTTGCGCCGGGTGACCAGGGTCCGCGCCGCGTGGTTCGGTACGTAGCCGAGCTCGGCCACCGCCTCGCGCACCCGGTCGGCCAGCGGCGCCCGGACACCTGCCCCGCCGTTGACGACACGCGAGACCGTCGCCCGCGAGACGCCCGCGCGGGCGGCGACGGCCTCCAGCGTGGGCCGGGCACCAGTGGTCGGATCGGGCAACGGATGCTCCTCGTCGGCGCGTCGGACCGTATCCACACGAGGGTAACCGCAGGCGCCGCCGCCCCCCGAGGGGGCGACGGCACCGTCGAGCAGCCGCGTCAGTGGTCGTGGCCGCCGTGCCCCTGGAGCCCGGCGCGACCGTGGTCGTGGATCGTGTTCGTGGCGGCGATCTTCTTCCAGGACTTCGGCTGCGCAGGCCGGGCGTCGGCGCGCGCCGCGACCCGCGCTCGCGCCGACGCCTGGACGGCCGGCTTCGACGGCTCGTACAGCCAGGTGTCGAAGAGCGCGGCGAGCGGCTTGCCCGAGACCGTCTCGGCGTACTTCAGGAAGTCGCCCACACTGCCGTTGCCGTGGGCGTTGACGGTCGGCCAGCCCTTGAGGATCGCGAAGAAGTCCTCGTCGCCGATCTCGACCCGCAGCGCCTGCAGCGCGAGCGCGCCACGGTCGTACACGGCGATGTCGAACTGCTTGTCCGGGCCAGGGTCGCCCGGCTTCACCGTCCAGAACGGGTCGTCCGCCGGGTGCAGCGCGTAGACGTGGTCGGCCAGCTCCTGCGCCGTGCCCTCGCCCTCCTTCTCCGACCACAGCCACTGGCTGTAGCGGGCGAAGCCCTCGTTGACCCAGATGTCCCTCCAGCCCTTGACGGAGACACTGTCCCCGTACCACTGGTGGGCCAGCTCGTGCACGACCACCGAGACGTTCGCTCCGTTGGCGAACTGCCGCGGGCTGTAGAAGGGGCGGGTCTGCGTCTCCAGGGCGTAGCCGCTGGTGACGTTCGGAACGTAGCCGCCGAGCGCGTTGAACGGATACGGGCCGAAGACCTCCTCCAGCCACTCCGCGACCTCGGTCGTGCGCTCGATGCTCGCGCGCGCGGCGCCCGCGTTGTCGCCCAGGTCCACGCTGTACGCGTTGAGGACCGGCAGGCCCTTCGCGGTCTTGCCGGTCGTGATGTCGAACTTGCCGACCGCGAGCGTGGCGAGATACGTCGCCTGCGGCTTGTTCGACCGCCAGGTGAAGCGGGTCCAGCCGAGGCGCGAGGACTGCGACTGCAGCACGCCGTTGCTGATCGCCTGGCTGCCGTCCGGCACGGCCACGGAGATGTCGTACGTCGCCTTGTCCAGCGGGTGGTCGTTGGACGGGAACCACCACGCCGCCGAGTGCGGCTCCTGTGCGGCGACGCCGCCGTCCGGGGTGCGGTGCCAGGCGGTCCAGCCGCCGATGCTCAGCTCGGACGGCTTGCCGGCGTACCTCACCACGACCGCGACGGGCTTGTTCTTCTCCAGGGGCGAGGCCGGGGTGATCTCCAGCTCCTGGTCGCCGGTCTTGGTGAAGGACGCCTTCCGCCCGTTCACCCGTACCTCGCCGACCTTCAGTCCGAAATCGAGGTTGAAACGCGAAAGATCCTGCTTCGTGGTGGCGAGAATCGTCGCCGTACCCTCCAACAGGTCCGTCCTCGGCTGGTACTTGAGCCTCAAGTCGTAATGCGACACGTCGTAGCCGCCGTTGCCGCTGGCCGGGTAGTAGGGGTCGCCGATGCCCGGGGCCCCGGGCGAGAAGTCAGCGGCCGATGCCGGGATCGCCAGCAGGAGTGAGGCCGTGAGCACGCTCGGGACGAGGATTCTGCGGTGCACGAATGCTCCAAGTCGTCGGGGCGGATGATCTCTTCGAACCCTGTTCATGTCACTACGCCCGGTCATGTCCATGGCCCCCTGCTGTCACACGATCGCCATTCGGCCGACATGATGTGCCCCGCCCCATCGGTCCGTTCCGGTCGGTTTTCGTCCCTGACTGCCCTCTGTTGCACAGGAGTTGACCGGAGTACCTTCCGCCCATGCCGATACGTGCGCGGGGCACCCGCCTTTCGAGCAGATCCTTCATCGTGGCGGCCACCGCCGCCCTGACCGCCGCCCTCGTCCCGCCGGCCGGCGCCCAGAGCGCCGCGCCGCCGCGCGAGAGCAGGCCCGTCTACTCGTACGACAAGGCGATCCGTGAGTCCGTATGGGTGGACACCCGGCTCGACGGCGACGGGGACGGCAGGACCGACCGCGTCGCGGTCGACATCGTCCGGCCGCGTGAAGCGGCGCAGCATGGCCGGAAGCTACCGGTCATCATGGACGCCAGCCCGTATTACTCCTGCTGTGGGCGCGGCAACGAGAGCCAGAAGAAGACCTACGACGCGAACGGGAACCCGGTCCAGTTCCCGCTCTACTACGACAACTATTTCGTGCCGCGCGGCTACGCCTTCGTCGCCGTCGACCTCGCCGGCACCAACCGGTCCGACGGCTGTGTGGACGTCGGCGGCCGCTCCGACATCCACTCCGCCAAGGCCGTCGTCGACTGGCTGAACGGCCGCGCCCGTGCCTACACCAGCCGCACCGGCGCGGAGCGCGCCGCGGCCGGCTGGACGACCGGCAACGTCGGGATGATCGGCAAGAGCTGGGACGGCACCATCGCCAACGGCGTCGCCGCGACCGGGGTCGAAGGACTGAAGACCGTCGTCCCGATCGCCGCCATCTCCTCCTGGTACGACTACTACTTCGCCAAAGGCGCCCCGCTCTACGACTCCGGTCCCGACTGGCTCTCGGACTACGTCGACAGCCCCGACGCCCGCGCCCGCTGCCAGGCCGTCCAGCGGCGCCTCGTCGACGAGGCGCCGCGCACCGGCGACTGGACCGGGCTGTGGAGCGAACGCGACTACGTCCCGGACGCCCGCAAGGTCCGGGCCAGTGTGTTCGCCGTCCACGGCATGCAGGACCTCAACGTCCGCCCGAAGCACTTCGGCCAGTGGTGGGACGCCCTCGCCGCACACGGTGTCGAGCGCAAGGTCTGGCTGTCCCGGACCGGCCACGTCGACCCCTTCGACTTCCGCCGCGCCGAGTGGGTCGCCACCCTGCACCGCTGGTTCGACCACTACCTGCTCGGCTACGACAACGGCATCGACCGCGAGCCGATGGCCGACATCGAACGCGACCCCGACCAGTGGTCCACCGACCGCGTCTGGCCGCCCCGCTCCACCGCCGTCACCACGATCCGCCCCGGCAAGGGCGCCGCACCCGGGGTCGGAACCCTCGTCCTGAAGCCCGCACGGCCCGGCGCCATCGAGACGTTCACCGACGACCCGGCCCTCGGCGAGACCGACTGGGCCGCCGACATCGACCGCTCCACCCCGGCCAAGGCGGGATTCGTCACCCCACCGCTCAGTCGCGCACTGCGGCTCTCCGGCTCCTCCACGGTCACGGTCACCGCCACCCCGACGACCACGACCGCGCATCTGTCCGCGGTCCTCGTCGACCTCGGCCCCGACACCATCCGTGACTACACCGCCGCCGGCGAAGGCATCACCACCCTGCCCGAGCGCACCTGCTGGGGGGCGAGCACCACCGGCGACAGCTCCTGCTTCAAGGAGACCGTGGCGCGTACGACCGCCGTCGAGCACACCGTGGTCAGCCGCGGCTGGGCCGACCTCGGCAACCACGCATCCGCCGCCACGGGCCGCCCGCTGACGCCCGGCACCGCGTACACCATCACCCTCGATCTGCACGCCACCGACCATGTCGTGCCGGCGGGGCACCGGCTGGCCCTCATCATCGGCGGCACCGACAAGGGCCTCATCGACCCTCCCCCGAGCTCTGCGAGCGGGGGGTACCCCCAGTCCACGCGGCCGAGCCTCACACTCGACCTGGCCCGCACCGCCGCACGGCTGCCGATCCCCGGCGGCGCCCACGCGTTCCTGAGCGCCACGACGGGCACCGCGCCGCCGCCGGCCGGCGCCCCGCGCGGATCCCGGCTCGACGGTGTCGCCGAACCGCGTCCGATCCACCCGATCCCGGGAGGCGGCAGCCGATGAACCGCCGTCTCCGCGCCGTCGCCGTGGCCGTCTGCGCACTCGCCGTACCTCTGGCGGCCGCGCACGCCGAGGCGGCGGCCCCCGCCCGGACAGCAACAGCCCGGGCAGCGCCCGACGCGCACAGCCTGCCCCTTCCCCGCACCGGGTTCGAAGCCTCGCGCGGCGCGCGCTGGACCAGCCAGCCCGAGGAGTGGCAGTTCCTCTCCGCCGTCGACCGGGCGAGTGACCGGGTCTCGCTGCGCACCATCGGCACGACCGCACAGGGCCGCCCGCTCCAACTCGCCCGTATCGGCGGCGACCGGCCCACCGCGAACACCCTGCTGCTGATCTGCACGCAGCACGGCGACGAGCCCTCGGGCCGCGAGGCCTGCCTCACCACGGTTCGCGATCTCGCCGGGGCCGAGGACGCGAAGACCCGGCGCTTCCTGGATCGTACGACCGTGCTCGTCGTCCCCACCGCCAACCCCGACGGCCGCGCCGCCGACACCCGCGGCAACGCGGACGGCATCGACATCAACCGGGACCACATCGCGCTCAAGACCGCCGAGGGCCGCGCCCTGGCCGCCGTCATCCGCGACCAACGGCCCGACGTGGTCCACGACCTGCACGAGTACAACGCGACACCGTCCTACTACGACAAGGAACTGCTCGCCCTGTGGCCGCGCAACCTCAACACCCGGGCGAAGGTGCACGAGGAGGCGCACACCCTCTCCGAGAGGTATGTACGGCCCGCGGCCCACGACGCCGGATTCAGCAGTGGCATCTACGGCATCTGGACCGACCCCGTCACCGGTGAGCCGGTCAAGCAGGTCGCCGGCGACGGCCAGGAACGCATCCTGCGCAACACCGCCGGGCTCAAGCACGCGGTCGGGCTCCTCGTCGAAACCCGCATCGACGCCCTCACCGACGCGGAGAAGCACGATCCCGCACTCAACAACCGGCGCCGGGTCAACACCCAACTCGCCGCGCTGGACGGCGCGTTCCGCTTCGTCGACGAGCGGCGGACGCATATCGGGACCGCGACCGGCGCCGCACGCCTCGCAGGCCTCATGGACCGCGGACCGGTGTATCTCGGCGGCGCCGACAACGACCCGGCAGCACCCGAGGAGACTCTTCAGGACCCGCCCTGCGGCTACCGGCTCACGGCCGCGCAGTACGCGGACGTGCAGGACGAACTCGCCCTGCACGGCGTCCTGTCGAAGCCCGGCCGCGACGGGGCGTACGTACCGCTGCGGCAGTCCCGGCGCGCCCTCGCGGCGCTGCTGCTCGACGAGAGGGCGGCATATCACCTCACATCCGGGCAGCCGGTGACCGCTTGTTGATACCAGGAGACCTGTGTCACATGTGGTAGGAGGGCTCAAGGAGAGCGAATCCGGGCTCCGCGAACCCCCGAAAGGTGCCACCTGTGCCGCACGACGAGTCGCACGACGAACGAGAACCGGGCGGCCGGGGAGAAGAGCCGATGACGGCGGACCTCCCCGGCCTGTCCGCGAACTCCCGGGGCGCCCCGACGGACCGGGTGGTCTTCGGCGTCACCGCGGTTCTCACCCTCGCCTTCGTGATCTGGGGCTCCGTGTCCACGGACACCTTGGAGCGCGTCTCCGGCAGCATGCTGTCCGGCCTCATCCACAACGGCGGCTGGGCGTTCGTCCTCGCCGCCTCCGGCTTCGTGATCTTCGCGCTGTGGCTCGCCATCAGCCGCTACGGCAGGATCCCGCTCGGACAGGAGGGCGAGGCGCCGGAGTTCCGCACGGTGTCCTGGGTCGCGATGATGTTCAGCGCGGGCATGGGCATCGGTCTGATGTTCTACGGCGTCAGCGAACCCCTCGCGCACTTCACCACACCGCCGCCCGGCACCAGCCCGGCCGACGCCGCCGAGGCCATGGAGACCGCCATGGCCACCACCCTCTTCCACTGGACGCTGCACCCCTGGGCCATCTACGCCGTGGTCGGACTCGCCATCGCCTACAGCACCTTCCGGCGGCGCAGGCGCCAGACCGTCAGCGCCGTCTTCGAACCCCTCATCGGCAAGAAGCACGCCCACGGCACGGGCGGCCGGATCATCGACATCCTGGCCATCTTCGCCACGCTCTTCGGGTCCGCGGCCTCCCTCGGGCTCGGCACGCTCCAGATCGGCAGCGGCGTCACCGAACTGGGCTGGATGGACGAGGTCAGCACGGCACTCCTGGTCGGCATCATCGCCGTTCTGACCCTCGCGTTCGTCCTCTCCGCCGTCTCCGGCGTCGAGAAGGGCGTCCAGTGGCTGTCCAACACCAACATGGTGCTGGCGGTGCTCCTCGTCCTGTTCGTCTTCATCGCCGGCCCGACCATCGATGTGCTCAACCTGCTCCCGACGTCGATCGCCGCGTATGCGGGGGACCTTCCGCAGCTGGCGGGGCGCACCGAGGCCTCCAGCGGCACGGGCGTCCCCGAATGGCTGGGCACCTGGACGGTCTTCTACTGGGCCTGGTGGATCTCCTGGACACCGTTCGTCGGCATGTTCATCGCCCGCATCAGCAGAGGGCGCACGATCCGTCAGTTCGTCGGCGGGGTGATCCTGGTGCCGAGCACGGTCAGCCTGTGCTGGTTCGCCGTCTTCGGCGGCACGGCGATGACACTCCAGGAGCGCGGGCGGCTCGGTGCGGAGACGACGCCGGAGGGACAGCTCTTCGCCGTGCTCCAGCAGTTCCCCCTCGCCACGGCGATGAGCCTGCTGGTGATGGTCCTGGTCGGGATCTTCTTCGTCTCGGGCGCCGACGCCGCGTCCATCGTGATGGGCGCGCTCTCCCAGAACGGCGCCCTGGAACCCAGCCGGTTCGTCGTCGTCTTCTGGGGCGTGGTCACCGGCGCCGTCGCGGCCGTGATGCTCCTCATCGGCGGCGGGCAGGGCGACGCGCTCGCCGGACTGCAGAACCTGACGATCCTGGTGGCCGCACCGTTCGTCCTGGTGATGATCGGCATGTGCGCCGCCCTGATGCGCGATCTGCGCCACGACCCGCTGATCGTGCGCGGCGAACGGTGTGAGGAGGTGGTCGAACTCGCCGTGGTCGCCGGCAACGAGAAGTACGACGGAGACTTCGAGCTCCGCATCGGCCCCACCCCGCCGCGCAGTTGAGGCTCCCAGGCCCCTGGCCCCCGGCCTACGGCTCCCGCCCTGGCCTCCGGCTCCCGCCCTGGCCTCCGGCTCCCGCCCTGGCCTCCGGCTCCCGCCCTGGCCTCCGGCTCCCGCCCTGGCCTCCGGCTCCCGCCCTGGCCTCCGG
>NZ_JBSFDW010000018.1:109137-177294 GCF_053594115.1 Streptomyces sp. NPDC001970
CGGCTCCCGCCCTGGCCTACGGCTCCCGCCCTGGCCTCCGGCCCCCGCCCTCCGGTCACACGCGAGGTCCGCCTACCGGGCGAGGTCCGCGGCCGCCCTCGCGCAGCCCCACGCCACGGTGACGCCCGCGCCGCCGTGCCCGTAGTTGTGGACGAGCCGCGTGCCGTACGGGCCCGGCGCGGCCTCGAGCCGTACGCCCTTCGATCGCACCGGCCGCAGCCCCACCCGGTGGCCGATGATCCGCGCGTCCGCGATCTCCGGGCGGATCCGGGCGCAGCGCTCCACGATCGCCGCGGACGTCTCCGGATCGGGGATGAGCGACCGGCCGCCCTCGTCGGCCGTGCCGCCCAGGATCAGCCGGCCGGGCTGCGGGAAGAAGTACGTCGTCGCGCTCGACGCCTCGTCGGCCGCCGTGAACCACGACGCGATCCCCGGATTCTCCACGAGCACCAACTGCCCCCGCACCGGTGTCACTTCCGGGTCCGGTACGCATTCCCGGGCGCCGAGCCCCATGCAGTTGACCACCACCGGAGCCTGCGCCGCAGCCTCGGCGAGCGAGCGCACCTCCCGGGTCTCCACCACCCCGCCCGCCGCCTCCAGCCGCGCCCGCAGCCACGGCAGATGCGCCGGCATGTCGATCAGCGGAAGCCGCGCAGCGAGCGCCGGCGCAGGTCCGCCCGGCACCTCGTCGGCCGGCAACTGCCGCAGGTCCGCCACCTGCCGCGCCCACGGCCCGAGCCCGTCGAGCCGGACCCCGGCGTGCACGCCGGGCACCAGCCGCACCCCGGTCTCCTCCGGCCTCGCCGCCAACTCCTCGTACACTTTCAGCGAGGTGAGCGACCACGCGCCGACCCGGTCCTGCGGCTCGATCCGGTACGGCCACCACAGCGCCCCCGCCACCGCGGACGTCGTCTCCTCGGCCGGCTCGCGCGTCCACACCCGCACCCGGCGGCCCCGCCCCGCGAGCACCACCGCCGTCGTCAACCCGATGACCCCGCTGCCGACCACGATCACTTCGCCCGAACCGCTGCTCACGGTCGGGACCGTAGCCGAATCCTTCGCGGTGTGCTCACAACCCGTTGCAGCTGGGGATACTCAGGACATGTCTGCCGAGTACGCGACCTTCGGGCTGGCGCCCGCGATGCGGGCCGGGGGAGTCCTCGCCGATGGTGGCTATCAGGTCCACCGGGACTTCATGGACTTCATCGTCGACGGCCGGCCGCTCCTCTTCCAGCTCTCCGACCTCGACGCGGTCTCCCCGCTCGCCTCCGACATCCCGCCCGCGATCTTCACCCACCAGGTGCGCAGTCTGCTGCTGGAGGCGGAAGCTCCGCTGCCCGGCGGACGGTACGTCATCTACGGCTGCCCCGAGTGCGAAGGGATCGAGTGCGGTGCCGTCACCGCGGTGATCGAGCGGGACGGCGACGACATCGTCTGGCGGGACTTCGCCTGGCAGACGGACGAGAGCGCCGACCTGGAGCTCAACGGCTACCACGGGATAGGGCCGTTCCGCTTCCGCGCCGCCGAGTACCGCGCGGAGCTCGAGCGGCTGCTCGACGACGAGGAGGCCCGCCCGCGCCGTCGCGTCCTGCTCATCGGCGCCCGCGTCGCCGTCCTCGCCAAACTCGCCGCCGCCCTGCGCACCATCGGCATCGGCGCCGAGATCACCGACGACGCCGCGCAGATCCCCGCCGAGGAGCTGCGGACGTACGGAGCCGTCGCCTTCGGGCGGGCCGTCGGGGAGGCGGAACGCGCGGCGGTGCGCGACGCGTTCGCACGCGCAGGTGTCGACGCCGCCCACGTCGACGGCCTCGCCCCGGTCGTCCCGCTCCTCGTCGCCCAGATCGAACACGCCCTGGACCGGAGCCCGGTGGAGCGCCGCCGGCTGACCGGGCTGACGGCCGAGGCGGGAGAGGCCGAGGTGACCGTCACCTCGGCCTGCCGCGTCCGGCTCGTCGCGTACCGCATGGACCGGCTCCACCGCACGCACACCCACGACGTCTTCGACGGGCGGCTGGAGGCCGGCAGCCACAGAATTCCGCTGGACGGGCGGGCGGTGAAAGGGCAATCCTTCGTGGTGGCACGCGCCACGGGGGGCGTGCTGGTCGCGCCCGTGGTGCGATGACACAGCCGAGGGGCCCGGGCGAGCCGGTGAATCGCCGAGACGCATGAATCGCCGAGACAACATGAGTCGCCGACCCGACATGAGTCGCCCGGACGACCGGAACCGACCGCACCGGAGGTCCGCCTCCCCCCGCCGATGAGCGGCGCACGGAGGAACGGACCCGCGATCCGTACGCGTACGCCCGCGGAACTGCGCCGCTCGCGCAGACCGCGCGCCCACTCCTGCTGGGACCACCTCTACGCGGCGCCCCTGTGGCCGCTGCACGGAGCCAACCTGGGAACCCTGGCCCGCACCTGTGACGCGGTCGGCGCCTGCCTGACCGTGCCGCGTTTCCCGTGGGTGCCCGAGGCCCTGGCGCGCGGCAACACCCTGCGCAAGCCGCTGTGCACCCACTGGACCGGCGATCCGCTGGGCTGGCTGGCGCGGCAGCGCGAGCGGGGCGTACGGATCGTGGGAGTCGAGCTCGCGGACGAGGCGGTGCGCCTCGCCGACCTCGCGCCCGCCCGGGAGCCCACCGTCATGGTCCTCGGCCATGAGCAGTCGGGAATCCCGCCCGAAGCACTCGACCTGCTCGACGAGTGCGTGGAGATCCCGATGATCGGCACGGGCGCCAGCCTGAACGTGGCCGTCGCCGGATCGCTCGCCCTCTACAAGCTCGCCGGTCTCCTCTGACCCGGGCCCGCTCTTTCGGATCTTGCCGGACTCGTGTGCCCCGGGCCCGCTCTTTCGGATCTTGCCGGACTCGTGTGCCCCGGGCCCGCGAGCCCCCGGAGCCTCGCCCGGGGGTACCCCCCGCCGCATTGTCGTCGGTCACCGACTCCCCGGTAGCCCTCCGGGCGCGCGAGGTCCCCCCACCGCGTCGATGACTCCCCCTGCCTTCGGCGGGGGACCCCCACCTCCGCCGTGCGTCTGCACGCACCACCGGGACGTCATCCGCTCCGCGGCCGGCCGCTTCCTGATCCGGTCCGATCCCAAAAGACAGGCCTTAGGATCGTCACCCTGATGACTGCAACTCTCGTCGCCAAGGACCTCGCCGCCGCACACGGCGACCGCTCGCTCTTCTCCGGTCTCGACCTCGTCGTCGCGCCCGGCGATGTCATCGGCCTCGTCGGCGCCAACGGGGCCGGGAAGTCCACCCTGCTCAGGCTGCTCGCCGGCCTCGACACCCCCGAGCAGGGGGAGCTGCGGCTCTCCCCGTCTGCCGCCACCGTCGGCCATCTCCCGCAGGAGCCGGAGCGCCGCGAGGGAGAGACCGTACGGCAGTTCCTGGCCCGCCGCACCGGGGTCGCCGCAGCGCAGGCCGCGATGGACGAGGCCACGCAGGGTCTCGTCGACGGCGCGCCCGGCGCCGACGACGCGTACGCCACCGCCCTCGAGCGCTGGCTGGCGCTCGGCGGCGCCGATCTCGACGAGCGCGCCGACGAGGTCGCCGACTCGCTCGGCCTCACCGTCGGCCTCGACCAGCCGATGACGTCCCTGTCCGGCGGCCAGGCGGCCCGCGCCGGGCTCGCCTCGCTGCTGCTCTCCCGCTACGACGTCTTCCTCCTCGACGAGCCGACCAACGACCTCGACCTGGACGGCCTGGAACGCCTGGAGACGTTCGTCCAGGGGCTGCGCGCCGGAACGCTCGTCGTCAGCCACGACCGCGAGTTCCTCACCCGTACCGTCACCAAGGTCCTCGAGCTCGACCTCGTCCAGCAGCGGATCACGCTCTACGGCGGCGGCTACGCGGCCTATCTGGAGGAGCGGGAGACCGCGAGGCGGCATGCGCGCGAGGACTTCGAGGAGTACGCCGACAAGAAGGCCGCCCTCGAAGGGCGCGCCCAGATGCAGCGCTCCTGGATGGACAAGGGCGTCAAGAACGCGCGGCGCAAGGCCACCGACAACGACAAGATCGGCAAGAAGTTCCGCAGCGAGGCGAGCGAGAAGCAGGCCGCCAAGGCCCGCCAGACCCAGCGGATGATCGAACGCCTCGACGTCGTCGACGAGCCCCGCAAGGAGTGGGAGCTGCGGATGGAGATCGCCGCCGCGCCCCGCTCCGGCGCGGTCGTCGCCACGCTGCGGGACGCGGAGGTGCGGCGGGGCGACTTCCGGTTCGGGCCGGTGTCGCTGCAGATCGACTGGGCGGACCGGGTCGCCGTCACCGGTGCCAACGGCGCCGGCAAGTCCACGCTGCTCGCGGCCCTCCTCGGCCGGCTCCCGCTGGACTCCGGGCACGCGTCGCTCGGTTCCGGCGTCGTCGTCGGCGAGGTCGACCAGGCGCGGAAGCTCTTCCACGGCACGGAGTCGCTGCTGGACGCCTTCTGCGCGGCCGTCCCCGACACCGAACCCGCCGACGTCCGCACGCTCCTCGCCAAGTTCGGCCTCAAGGCCGCGCATGTGCTGCGCCCCGCCGTCACCCTCTCCCCGGGCGAACGCACCCGCGCGGCGCTCGCCCTGCTCCAGGGCCGCGGGGTCAATCTCCTCGTGCTCGACGAGCCGACCAACCACCTCGACCTCCCGGCCATCGAGCAGCTCGAGTCCGCGCTCGACTCGTACGGCGGCACGCTGCTGCTGGTCACGCACGACCGGCGCATGCTGGACGCGGTCCGCACGACACGCCGCATCGAGGTGGCGGACGGCAAGGCGACCGAGCTGTGACCGGATACGCCGTCGCCTTCGAGTGGGGGCCGGCGGGCGCCCGGCACCTCGCGCCGGACGCGGCCTGCGTGGCCGTCGTGGACGTGCTGTCCTTCACGACGGCCGTGAGCGTCGCCGTCGACGCGGGCACGCGGGTCTACCCGTACCGCCGGCGCGACGCGACCGCCGAGGAGTACGCCGCCCGGATGGACGCCGTCCTCGGCGTCGGCCGCCGCGCGGTCGGCGAGGAGTCGCCCTGGTCGCTGTCGCCCGCGGCGCTGCGCCGCGCACCCCGCACCGCGCGCCTCGTTCTGCCCTCACCGAACGGCTCGGCGATCGCCGCCGAGGCCGCCGGCTCCGGGGCGACGGTCGTCGCCGTGTCCCTGCGCAACGCCCGCGCGGTCGCCCGTTGGCTGAAGGCCCAGGGCCACGGCACCGCCGGGCGCCCCCTCGCGGTCGTCGCCGCCGGCGAGCACTGGCCGGACGGCTCCCTGCGGCCCGCCGTCGAGGACCTGCTGGGCGCCGGGTCGCTGATCTCCGTGCTCCGGGGCCTCGGCACCACGGGTCTGACGCCCGAGGCTGCCGCGGCCGCGGCCACGTGGGACGCCACGGCCGATCCGGCGGCCGCGCTCCGCGGCTGCTTCTCCGGCCGTGAACTGAGCGAGGGTGCGTTCGCGGGCTTCGGGGAGGACGTGGACATCGCCGCGGAACTCGACGCGTCGGCGTCGGTGCCGGTGCTGGTGGACGGCGCGTTCACCGCGGCGACCTGAGGCCGGCGCCTGCCTCTCGCGGGCCGGCCGGGCGGTCAGCGCCAGCCGTACAGTTCGCGCAAGCGCCGCACAACGAGGTTGAAGCGCATGCGGTCCAGCGCGCACGCCTCCCGCCGCATTCCGGCCTCGTGCACGCGCAGCACCCGATCCACATCGACCCAGGAGTCCCGGCCCTCCCGGTCCCACGGCCCGGTTCCCAGCGCCACCCACTCCCGATCGCGATCGTGCCGCTTGCTGGACAGCTGCACGGCCAGGAGCGTGCCGCCGGGCTCACGTGCGACGACGAGGACGGGCCGGTCCTTGCCCCGTCCGTCGTGCTCCTCGAACGGCACCCAGGTCCAGACGATTTCGCCCGGATCCGGATCTCCGTCGTGCTCGGGCGAGTACTCGGTACGTACGGTCCCCACTGCGCGCGGGTCGACCTCGGTCGTCGCGTGGGGGCCCACGCGGCCCGGTGACGCGAAGCGTTCCGGGTCTTCTTCGGTGAGGGCAGTCACACGGGTCACGGTAGGCCCACCCCACGCGACCCCGAAACGCGGGGGCTCCCCACGGCGCGCAGGCAGTTGTGGCCGGCCCGCGCTGTTTCCCCAACCCGTCCGGCGTTCGGGGGCGGACAGGCGGCACCTGCCGGTGCCGGGCGCACCTCGGGCCCGTCCGGCGTTCGAGGTCGCACAACCGGGCCCACCGGACGCTACCGGTCGTCCACCGAGCCCGCTCGCTCCCGCCCGCGCCCGCAGGGCGTACCGGGGCCCGACGCGGGGCCCCGGTACGGGTGGGTCACCGCCGCTTGCCCCCACCCTGCTTCGGGTCGAGGAGGCCGGCCTTGCGCAGGGCGTCCGCCATCGCGCTGTTGGCCGGGGCGGGGGCCTGGCGGGAGGGCGCGCCGGCGCCGCGGCCGCCGCCGCCCTGGCGCTGCTGGGGCGGACGGCCGCCCTGGCCCCGCTCGCGCCGGGCACCGCCGCCCGACGCCTGCGGCGCCGCGTCGTCGTCCAGCCGCAGCGTCAGCGAGATCCGCTTGCGCGGGATGTCGATGTCGAGCACCTTGACCTTGACCACGTCGCCCGGCTTCACCACGTCCCGCGGGTCCTTGACGAAGGTCCGGGACATCGCCGACACATGGACGAGCCCGTCCTGGTGGACGCCGACGTCCACGAAGGCCCCGAACGCCGCCACGTTCGTGACGACACCTTCCAGCACCATGCCCGACGACAGGTCGGAGATCTTCTCGACACCGTCCTTGAAGGTCGCCGTCTTGAACGCGGGCCGCGGGTCGCGCCCCGGCTTCTCCAGCTCGCGCAGGATGTCGGTCACCGTCGGCAGACCGAACGTCTCGTCCACGAAGTCGTCGGGCCGCAGCGACCGGAGCGCCGACGTGTTGCCGATCAGCGAGGCGACCTCGCTCCCCGTCGTCTTGACCATCCGCCGCACCACCGGGTAGGCCTCGGGGTGCACGCTCGACGCGTCCAGCGGGTCGTCCCCGCCGCGGATGCGCAGGAAGCCGGCGCACTGCTCGTAGGCCTTCGGGCCGAGCCGTGCCACGTCCTTGAGCGACTGCCGCGACCGGAACGGCCCGTTCGCGTCCCGGTGCGCCACGATGTTCTCGGCGAGGCCCGAGCTGATGCCCGACACGCGCGAAAGTAGCGGCGCTGAGGCCGTGTTGACGTCGACACCGACGCCGTTCACACAGTCCTCGACGACCGCGTCCAGCGAACGGGACAGCTTCACCTCGGACAGGTCGTGCTGGTACTGGCCGACGCCGATCGACTTGGGGTCGATCTTCACGAGCTCGGCGAGCGGGTCCTGCAGCCGCCGCGCGATCGACACCGCGCCGCGCAGCGAGACGTCGAGGTCCGGCAGCTCCTGCGAGGCGAACGCGGACGCCGAGTACACGGACGCGCCCGCCTCCGACACCATCACCTTGGTGAGCTTCAGCTCCGGGTGCTTGGCGATGAGTTCGCCGGCGAGCTTGTCGGTCTCGCGCGACGCCGTGCCGTTGCCGATGGCGACCAGATCGACCGCGTGCTCCTTCGCGAGCCGCGCCAGCTTCGCCAGCGACTCGTCCCACTTGTTCGCGGGGACATGGGGGTAGATCGTGTCGGTGGCGACGATCTTGCCGGTCGCGTCGACGACGGCCACCTTCACGCCCGTACGGAAGCCGGGGTCGAGGCCGAGCGTCGCCCGCGTACCCGCCGGGGCCGCGAGCAGCAGGTCGCGCAGGTTCGCCGCGAAGACCCGTACCGCCTCGTCCTCGGCCGCCGTCCGCAGCCGCAGCCGCAGATCGATCCCGAGGTGGACGAGGATCCGGGTCCGCCACGCCCAGCGCACGGTGTCCGCCAGCCACTTGTCGGCCGGGCGGCCGCGGTCGCCGATGCCGAAGCGGCGGGCGATCATGCCTTCGTACGTCGTGGGGCCGGGCTCGTCCGACGGCTCCTCGGGCTCCAGGACCAGGTCGAGGACCTCCTCCTTCTCGCCCCGGAGGATCGCCAGCACGCGGTGCGAGGGCAGCTCGGTGAACGGCTCGGCGAAGTCGAAGTAGTCGGCGAACTTCGCGCCCGCCTCCTCCTTGCCCTCGCGCACCTTCGCCGCCAGTCGGCCCCGCGTCCACATGCGCTCACGCAGCTCGCCGATGAGGTCGGCGTCCTCGGAGAAGCGCTCGGTGAGGATCGCCCGAGCGCCCTCCAGTGCCGCCGCAGGATCCGCGACGCCCTTGTCCGGGTCGACGAACGCCGCCGAGGCCGCGAGCGGCTCGACCGAAGGGTCGCCCAGCAGGCCTTCGGCGAGCGGCTCCAGACCGGCCTCGCGGGCGATCTGCGCCTTCGTGCGCCGCTTGGGCTTGAAGGGCAGATAGACGTCCTCCAGCCGGGCCTTGGTCTCGGCGCCCCTGATCTGCGCCTCCAGTTCGTCGGTGAGCTTGCCCTGCTCCCGCACGGACTCCAGGATCGCGGTCCGCCGCTCCTCGAGCTCTCGCAGATACCGCAGCCGCTCCTCGAGCGTGCGCAGCTGCGCGTCGTCGAGCATCTCGGTCGCTTCCTTGCGGTAGCGAGCGATGAACGGCACGGTCGACCCGCCGTCGAGCAGCTCGACGGCCGCCCTCACCTGCCGCTCCCGTACGCCGAGCTCCTCGGCGATCCTGCCTTCGATGGACGTCGTCACGGTTTCCCGACTCGCCTTCTGCTGCTGGCTGTGCTTGGAGGCCGCGGACAGGGTCCGCGGCGCCGCCGGCCGATGGCTGTCGCCTGGCTGCGGCATCGTCGGTCGCCATGGCTCCGCCATGACTCCTTCCTCCGCCCTGCCATGCTCGGCCCTCGTCCCGCTCCTTCTCCCGCGCTCCCTGTCGGCGCGGCCTCTCGGCCTGCATTCTGCCGGGTGGCCGGGTGTCGTGTCGCGCACCCCCTCCGGGGCGCGGGTCAGCCTTTGCCGGTCAGGTCCGCCGGGAACGCTCCGGCCGCGACGGCCGCCATGAGGAAACCCCGCGCCAGCTCGGTGAGCCGTTCGACGCCTGCGGCGCCGAGGTGCTCGTACGGGGCGGCATCGAGCCGGTCGGTGTGTTCCTCGAGCTCCGCCCGCAGGGCGGCGCCCGCACTGGTCAACTCGCCCTCGGCGTCGAGCAGTCCACGCTCGCGCAGCCGCTCGGACGCGGCCTCCCAGTCGGTGCGCCGCCAGCCGCGGCTGGCGAGGATCCACCGCGGCGACATGCCCTTGCCGGTCGCGGTGTGGCTGACCAGGGCCTCCAGCGGGTCGAGTCCTGCGGACAGCAGCGCGGCGAGATGGCCGTCGCCGCGATGCTCGCGCAGCAGGGTCGCGGCGTGCCAGTAGGCGAGGTGCGGCTCGTCGGGCACGGGCAGGTCGGCGTGCGCCGCGTACAGCGGCCGGGCGTGCCGCGTGCACGCCTCCGTGGCGCGCAGCGCGAGCCCGGCGGCCTCCGCCATCTCGTCCGACGCGACCACGTCGTCGCCGAGCAGCCGGCGCAGCGTGGCGTCCGCGGCCCGCAGCCGGGCCGCCAGCACGGTGGCAGGGGACGCCGTGTCCCACACCGCGGGCAGATGCCGGGCGATCAGCTCGTGGCTGAAGTTGTAGAACGTCGCCGCCACCGTGCCCGGGCCGACGGCGCCCATCGCGGCGGCGCGCCCCGCGAAGTAGGCGGCACTCGTGTCCGCGACGCCGATCGCGGCGAGCTCCTTCGCGTAGTCGGGCGAGAAGTACAGCGTGGAGTGCAGAGGGTTGACGGCGTTGTGGCAGCGGCGTCCCGCGCGCGGCGGCAGAGAGGTCATGACGGGCACGTTACCGACTGGTCGGTACGGCAGGAAGGGTCGGGGCGGCGCCCGAACGCGCGATGGCGGGAAAGGTGGGGTACACGTCGTTGCGGTCACATGGCGGGGCCCCGACGATGGAGACATGACCGAGCGAACCGTGCTCGTCGTGCTCTTCGACGACGTGCAGAGTCTTGATGTGACAGGCCCGCTGGAGGTGTTCGCGGGCGCCAACAAGCACCCGGCCCGCCCGTTCACCTACGGCATCCGCACCGCCTCGCCCGACGGCGGGCCGATCCGCACATCGAGCGGGCTCACTCTCGTGCCGGACGGGGCTCTGCACGCGTACGAGTCCGACGCACCGCACACCCTGATCGTCCCGGGCGGCCAGGGCACCCGCCACCCCGAGCCGGAGCTGATCGACTGGCTGCGGGCCCACGCCCCGCGCGCCGAGCGCCTCGTCTCCGTCTGCACCGGAGCCCTGCTGCTGGCCGAGGCGGGCCTGCTCGACGGGCATCGCGTCACCACCCACTGGGCGTTCTGCGACCACCTCGCCCGCAGCCACCCCGCCGTCGAGGTCGACCCCGAGCCGATCTTCGTACGGGACGGGAAGCTCGCCACCTCCGCCGGCGTCACCGCCGGTATCGACCTCGCCCTCGCGCTGGTCGAGGAGGACCTCGGGCGCGAGACCGCACTGACGATCGCCCGCCACCTCGTGGTCTTCCTGCGCCGCCCCGGCAACCAGGCGCAGTTCAGCGCCCAGCTCGCCGCCCAGACCGCGCAGCGCGAACCGCTGCGCGAGGTACAGCAGTACATCACCGAGCACCCGGAGGGTGATCTGTCGGTCGAGGCACTGGCCGCCCGCGCCCGGCTCTCGCCGCGCCAGTTCGCCCGCGCCTTCCGCGCCGAGACGGGAACGACACCGGGCAGGTACGTCGACCGGGTCCGCATCGAGCACGCCCGGCGGCTGCTGGAGGACGCCGGCGACGGCGTCGAGGAGATCTCCCGGGCCTGCGGATACGGAACGCCCGAGGCGATGCGCCGCGCCTTCGTCAAGGCGCTCGGCACGGCACCCGCCGAGTACCGCCGCCGTTTCCACGCCACCGTCCACTGAAAACCCGGGCAACCGAAAGGGACTGCCATGCAGATCGCCATCCTGCTCTACGACGGCTTCACCAGCCTCGACGCCGTCGGCCCGTTCGAACTGCTCAGCCGGCTGCCGGACGCCGAGACCGTCTTCGTCGCCGAGAAGCCGGGCCCCGTACGCAACGACCAGGGCAACCTTGCGCTGGTCGCCGACCGCTCTCTCGCCGATGTGACGGCTCCCGACATCGTCCTCGTGCCCGGCGGGCCCGGCTCGCGGCAGACCATGACGGACGAGACGGTTCTGCGGTGGCTGCGCGCGGTGGACGCCACCAGCACCTGGACCACCTCGGTGTGCACGGGCTCGCTCGTGCTGGGCGGGGCCGGCCTGCTCAAGGGCCGCCGGGCCACCAGCCACTGGCTGACGCTGGACATTCTCGGCCTGCTGGGCGCCGAGGCGACCGGCGAGCGCGTCGTCTTCGACGGCAAGTACGTCACGGCAGCCGGGGTGTCGTCCGGCATCGACATGGCCCTGCACCTGATCGGCCGGATCGCGGGCGACGAGACCGCGCAGACGATCCAGCTGCTGACCGAGTACGACCCGCAGCCGCCGTACGACGCGGGCTCGCCGGACAAGGCCCCGGCCAAGGTCGTCGAGTACTGGCGTGCGCAGGGGGTGACCGACGACCTGGTCCGGACCGGCGACCAGTGACCGTCACACGGTCCAGGTGAAGCGCGGCGGCCTGCGCTCCAGGAACGCGGCGACCCCCTCCGCGGTGTCGCCGCTGCCGCGCGCCTGCTCCGCCCAGTACGCGTCCCGGTCGGTGCGCCCCGAAGCGAACTCCTTCGCCGCGGCCTGCGTCAGCTGCGAGCGGCCCGCCAGCACGCGCGTGAACTCGGCGACGCGCTTGCCCAGGTGCCCCTCCGGCAGTACCTCGTCCACCAGGCCGGTGCGCAGCGCCCGGTCCGTGCCGATCAACTCGCCCGAGAACAGCAGGTACTTCGCCGCCGCCGGTCCGACCAACGACACCAGCCGCCGGGTCGAGGACGCCGGATAGACGATCCCGAGCTTCGCCGGGGTGACCCCGAAGGAGGCACCCTCCTCGGCGAACCGCAGATCGCACGCGGCGGCCAGCTGGCAGCCGCCGCCCACGCAGTAGCCGCGTACGGCCGCGAGCGTCGGCTTGGGGAAGGCGGCGAGCGCCTCCTCGGCCCGTACGGCCAGACTCTGCGGCTCCTCGCCCGCGACCGTCGCGCGCTCGCGCAGCGACGAGATGTCGGCGCCCGCGCAGAACGTGCTCCCGGCGCCGGTCAGCACCAGCGCCCGCACCTCCGCGTCGTGCGCCAGGCCCTCCAGCACGTCCGGCAGCGCGCGCCACATCGCTGCCGTCATCGCATTGCGCTTCTCGGGACGGCTGATGACGACGGTGGCGACCCCGGCCGCCACCTCGGCGGAGATGTGCCCCTGCTGAGGCTCCGTACGGTCCATGCGCCGGATGCTATCCGCCCGGCCCGAACCTATGATCAAGAAGGGGGTGTGACGAGGAGGCACCATGGCCGGTCCCACCCAGGAGGGCAGGAAGCTCCGCCGCAGCTTCGGCTGGCTGGCGGCCCTCGGCGTGATTCTCGTGCTCGGCGGAGTGGTCGGACTCGTCTACGTCGGCGTCGCGACCCTGACCTCCATGCTGCTCTTCGGCTGGCTGCTGCTGATCGGCGGACTGGTCGGACTGCTGCAGGCGATCGAGTCACGCGGCAGCCACTTCTTCTGGCTCGCCGTGGTCGTCGCCGCGCTCAACATCGCGGCCGGTGTCGTCGTCATCCGGCACCCGCAGGGCAGCGCGGAGGCGCTGACCATGTTCGCCGCGCTGCTGTTCCTGACCGGCGGGCTTTTCCGGCTGGTGGGGAGCGTGGTGGTGCGCGGGCCGCAGTTCGGCTGGACGCTGCTGCAGGGCGCGTTCGGCCTGCTGCTCGGCATTCTGGTGCTCGCGAACTGGCCCGAGAGCAGCCGTTATGTGCTCGGCGCCTTCTTCTCGCTGGCGCTGCTCTTCGACGGGCTCGGGCTGATCGCGGTCGGCATCGGCGGCCGCCGGATCATCGGCACGGTGAGCGACACGGAGGTGTCGGCGAAGTCATCAGAAGAAGATCAGGATCAGTCGAAGAACTGACCCCGTCATACCCATCCAGTCATATTCTGTCGATAGGCGGCCACTTCTGATCAGGCGCCCGGTATGGACCAGCCGGTTCCCAACACTCTGTAGTCAAGAACTCAATTGGTTCCTGACCACAATTCACGAGGGTGGGTGCCGGACTTATGGAGAGCCCCGGGAGCATCCCGGCCCGGCCACTGTCGTACGAAGGCGTCTGGCGGTTCACCGCACCCGCGCTCGAGGTCTCCGTGCCGCAGGCCAGGCACGCGGTCCGCGATCTGATCCGCCGCCAGGGCGTGCCCGTCCACGACGAGCTCCTGCAGGGACTGCTGGTGATCGTCTCCGAGCTGGTGACCAACTCCGTGCGGCACGCGGCCCTGCTGTCGCCCGAGGTCGCCGTCGAGGTGGCGATCGGTCCCGAGTGGATCCGGGTGGCCGTCGAGGACAACCACCCGTACCGGCCCAAGGCGCTGGAGACGGACTACGCACAGACCGGCGGCCGCGGCCTGCTGCTCGTCAAGGAGATCACCCGCGAGGCGGGCGGCATCTGCGACGTGGAGCACACCGCGACCGGCGGAAAGATCATCTGGGCGGCGCTGCCGCTCGCGACGGCCGGCGCCCATGGCGTGGTGCCTCAGTAGTCACCGCTCAGGTCCCGTAGTCGTAGTCGTAGCCACGTCCCCAGGCGGCGTCCTCACCAGCCGCCGGCCGGCCCCGTGAGCTCCTTGATCGACGGGCGCGCCGCGTCCAGCACCGTCATGAACCACGCGGAGAACGGGTCCCGGGCGTGCCGCTCGGCCAGCTCGCCCGCCGTCACGAACGCCGTCTCGCCGATCTCGTCCGCGTCGGGCCGCAGCGGAGCCTGCACCAGGCCGACGAAGAGGTGGTTGAACTCCTGCTCCACCAGGCCCGACGCCGGGTCGGGATGGTTGTAGCGGATCGTGCCCGCCTCCGCCAACAGCGACGGCGACACTCCCAGCTCCTCGTACGTACGCCGCGCGGCGGCGGCGAACGGCGCCTCGCCCGGGTACGGGTGGCCGCAGCAGGTGTTCGACCAGACGCCGGGGGAGTGGTACTTCCCCAGCGCGCGGCGCTGGATCAGCAGCCGCCCCTGCTCGTCGAAGAGGAACACGGAGAACGCCCGGTGCAGCTGCCCGGGCGCCTGATGGGCGGAGAGCTTCTCCGCGGTGCCGATGGTATGGCCGTTCTCGTCGACGAGTTCGAGCAAGATCGGCTGCTGGGTGCCGGTGGGCGAGCTGTTCGCCGCGGTGGCGGGTGTGGTCGGCATAGCCATCCTTCGCTTCGTTCCTCGGCCCTGCGGGGCGCACCCAGTCTGCCGTACAAAAGCGGCTTGTCCGCACTTCACCGCCCTGGGCATGTCCGCGCCCGCCGCGCGGATGCGCGGCGGGCGCGGACGGTGGATCAGACTCCGAAGGCCCCCGGGTAGGTGATCGTGCCCTGCGGCACAGCTGTGGAACCGTCCAGGAACAGCGCCGACATCGCCTGGTCGGGCACCTCGCACCCCGGTGTGACGCCGAGCCGCGAGGCGGGAGCGAAACCGGAGCGCGGGCGGTACTCCGGATGGCTCATCACCAGGACCAGCCGCTCACCGCGTGCCCGTGCCGCGTCCGGCACGGCCCGGATCACCGCGGAGCCCGCGCCCCGCCGCCGATGCTCCGGTGCGGTGGCGCACGGCGTCAGGGCCGGCGCGGGCGCGTCGCCGACCCGGCTCGGGGCCTCCGCGCCGAAGGCAGGGGAAGGGGCAGCAGGGCGTACGCCGCGACCGAGCCGTCCGGCGCCTCCGCCACGTACGAGAGACCCGGCAGCCAGGCCGACGCGTCCTTGCGCAGCGCGTCGACCGGATCCGCCTCCTCCCCCGTGGGGAACACCGCCGTGTCGACCGCGCGCCCCGCCGGGATGCCGGCCGCCCGTCACCGGGGGCACCCCCGGGCGAAGCCCTGGGGGAGGGTCCGCCGGCGGGCGTCGGCGGGCCGCAGCACGAAGCCGGTGTAGCCGTACTCCGTGCCGTGGTCGTGCCACATGGCGAGCTCGGCCCGGGTGGCGGCGAGTGCCTCCGCCATTCCGGGAGCCGTGGGATCGGCGGCGTCGGCGCGGGCGCCGAGCGGGCCGTAGTACTCCTCCCAGTCGCTCACCGGCTGCCGGTACACACCGAGGACGTGGTAGCCGGCCTCGACCGCGGCCGCCGTGTTCGCCGCCGTCGTACGCAGCGGGTAGTGCTCCTCCCAGAAGGCGCGGGCCTGCGGGCCGGGTGTGTCGGAGCTCCACTCGCACTCGGTGACGACGAGCGCGCCGCCGGGTACGAGCAGCCGTCGCCAGCCGCGCAGAGCGGTGTCGAACCCGATCGAGTACGCGGAACTCTCCGCCCAGACCAGATCGAACGACCCGTCCGGGTAGGGCAGTTCGCCGATGTCGGCGTTGACGGTACGGATACGGTCGCCGAGCCCACGGGCCTCGGCGGCCCGCCGCAGCTCGTCGAGGAACGGCTCGTGCAGATTCACGGCCGTGACCTCGGCGCCGGCCTCGGCGGCCAGCAGCAGCGCGGCACGGCCGGGGCCGCAGCCCAGATCGAGGACGCGCGGACGGGACGGCAGCGGACCCGCGAGGGCCAGCAGCCGGCGGGTGGTGCCGTCGGAGCCGGGGCCCTGCCGGGGCAGGCCATGGTGAAGGGAGAAGAAAGCGTCGTGCGCTGCGTTGGATGTGCCGCTACCGCGGCGTGGGTTGTCGGACAACGTGGGAACCCTTTGAGTGAGTGGGCCCCGGCCGACGTGTCGTACGGAATCAGGTCAGCGTACGGAGTCGGGCAGGCCGGGAGCCCGGAGGCAGATGACGGACCGGGGGCTGCACAGCACGGCAGCCGACACTGCGACGGTCATCAACCTCAGCTCCTCTCACGATCACGGCTCCGCACGAATCTAGCAGCTGTCAGTGGCAGAGGCCGGCCTCGTGCTCGGCATGACCGCTCGGCTCCAGCTGGAACGTGCAGTGCCCCACGTCGAAATGGGACCCCAGACAGCCCTGCAGATCGTGCAGCATCTTCTCGTGCCCGACCGCGTCCAGCACGTCCTGGGCGACGACGACATGAGCCGAGAGCACCGGCATCCCGGACGTGATGGTCCAGGCGTGCAGGTCGTGGACGTCCTCGACGCCGGGCAGGGCCACGATGTGCTCCCGGACCTCGGCCATGTCCACGCCCTTCGGCGCCGCCTCCAGCAGCACGTTGAGGGTCTCCCGGAGCAGCTTGACCGTACGCGGCACGATCATCAGCCCGATCGCGAGCGAGGCGATCGGGTCGGCGGCCTGCCAGCCGGTGGCCAGGATGATGCCCGCCGAGATCAGCACCGTCACCGAGCCGAGTGCGTCCGCGAGCACCTCCAGATACGCGCCGCGCACGTTGAGGCTCTCCTTCTGGCCCCGCATCAGCAGGGTGAGCGACACCAGGTTGGCGACCAGCCCGACGAGGGCGAACGCGATGGCGAGGCCGCCCCGGGTGTCGGCCGGCGTGATGAAGCGCTGCACCGCCTCGTACACGAGATAGCCGCCCACCCCCAGCAGCAGCAGACAGTTCGCCAGCGCGGCGAGGATCTCGGCGCGGGCGAACCCGTACGTGCGCCGGGTGTCGGCCGGGCGGGCCGCGAAGTGGATCGCCAGGAGCGCCATGGCGAGGCCGAGGGCGTCCGTCGCCATGTGCGCGGCGTCGGCGATGAGGGCCAGCGAGTCCGCCAGGATTCCGCCCACGATCTCCAGGACCATCACGCCCAGCGTGATCCCGAGCGCGACGCGCAGCCGGTTCCTGTAGGCGGCGGCCGCGGTGCCCGTCGGCGGGGCGCCGCCGTGCGTGTGTCCGTGGTCGTGCCCAGCCCCCATGAGAGACGCCTCCCGGATCGTCCGATTCGATCTGTCCGCGTGGCCAGTGAACTACGGGTGGGGGGTATCCGGCAACACGACGTTGAACACCGTTGTCATATGCTCTGACCTGCGATTATGTCCGCAGGTCAGAGCGCCGGACGATCTGCGCGGCCGTCGGCCGGGAGGTTGGGGGCCGGGCCGGCGTGCCGGGGTGCTCGGCGGTGGGACAGGGCCGAGGGCTCGGCGTGAAGGTCGGACCCGCCGGCCGGGCGGTTCAGCCGACGCGGGCCGCCTCGGGGTGGCGCAGGACCCAGCCCTCCCAGGCCGACTCGACCATCTCGCGGACCCCGCGCGAGGCCGTCCAGCCCAGTTCCTTCGCGATCCGCTCGACGGAGGCGACCGCCTGCGCCGCGTCACCGGCCCGCCGCGGCTCGACGACCGCGGGTGTCCCGTGGCCCGTCACCTCGGCGACGAGGCGGGCGAGCTCGCGCACCGAGACGCCCTCGCCGCGGCCGATGTTCACGGTGAGGTCCCCGGCGCCGTCCTGGGCGGCCAGGCGGCGGGCCACGGTGAGGTGCGCGTCGGCGAGATCGGCGACATGGATGTAGTCGCGGACACAGGTGCCGTCCGGAGTCGGATAGTCGTCGCCGAAGATCCGCGGCGCCTCGCCACGGGTGATCCGGTCGAAGAACATCGGGATGATGTTGAACACCCCGGTGTCGGCGAGGTCGGGCCGGGCGGCGCCCGCCACGTTGAAGTAGCGCAGACAGGCCGTGGCGATGCCGTGGGCCTGCCCCGCCGCCCGCACCAGCCACTCGCCCGCGAGCTTGGTCTCGCCGTACGGGTTGATCGGCACCGCGGGGGTGTCCTCCGTGATGAGCTCCACATCGGGGACCCCGTACACGGCGGCGGACGACGAGAAGAGGAACCGCTTCACGCCGGCGTCGACCACGGCCTCCAGCAGGACGGTGAGCCCGTGCACATTCTCGCGGTAGTAGCGCAGCGGCTGCTCCACGGACTCCCCGACCTGCTTCTTCGCGGCGAGATGCACCACACCCGTGATCGCGTGCTCGGCGAGCGCGCGGTCCAGCACCTCCCGGTCGAGCACCGAGCCGTGCACCAGGGGCACGCCGTCGGGCAGCCGTCCGGGAACCCCCGACGAGACGTCGTCGAGGACGACGACGCGCTCCCCGGCCTCGGTCATGGCATGCGCCACATGGGCCCCGATGTACCCCGCTCCACCTGTGATCAGCCAAGTCATAGCCGCCACCCTAGGGGGTGCGCCGGGGCGGTTTGTGGGGCAAGGGGAGGATCGACGATGATGATCTAGGACCTGCCTCCCCGATCCGGTCCGATCCGGGAGACAGGCCCTGAGGCCGTGACGACTGCGGCCCCGGCCGGGAGAACCGCGTCGCCCGAGAGGGCACGGAAGGCCGGGCGGGGGAGCGGGGATGTCCCCAGCGGTAAACCTCGGTGAACTCAAGATTCCGAACATCCGATAGCCTCACCCGACGTACCGCCGCCCGGGTCACGGGCCGAGCCGCCGTGTGCACCCACCTGTTCAGCGCCAAGGAGTGAGTCCGTCTGTCGACCGCCATCCTCACCGGTCCGCCGGTACCCGGATCGCCGCTCGAAGGCGATCTGAGGTCGCTGGGCTTCGATGTCCGCGTCGCCGCCTCCGGCGCCGACGAGACCGCCACGCTCCTGGCCGGTGTTCCGGCCGCCGACCGGGTCGCCCTGGTCGACCCTGGCTTCGTCGGCCACCTCCACGCCCTGCGCCTGGCCCTCACGGACCCCCGCTTCCCGGCGGCCGCCGTCCCGGGCGCGGTCACGGCCCAGGCCGGGGCGCGCACGGCCCTGCTGAGCGCGCTGCGGTCGGCCGGAGCCCCGGCTTCGGCCCCGGCCCCGGACGCCGTGTCGTCCGCCGGCGCGCGCGTCCCCGTGCACGGCGGCGTGCTCGCCGACCGGGTCGCGGAGGCGATCGACGCCGGCGGCACTCCCCTGCACCGGCCCGAGCTCGGATCGCTCGTGGCGACCGTGCCGGGGGACCCCCAGGCCCGTAACCAGGCCCGGCAGGCCGTCGCGGCCGTGGACGACGAGGACGTACGGCTGCGCTCGGCGGTGAAGGCGCGGGACGGGTTCTTCACCACCTTCTGCATCAGCCCCTACTCGAGGTACATCGCCCGCTGGTGCGCCCGGCGGGGGCTGACCCCCAACCAGGTCACCACCGCGTCGCTGATCACCGCGCTGATCGCGGCCGGATGCGCCGCGACCGGCACGCGCGGGGGATACGTGGCCGCCGGCGTGCTGCTGCTCTTCTCCTTCGTGCTGGACTGCACGGACGGGCAGCTCGCCCGCTACTCGCTGCAGTACTCGACGATGGGCGCCTGGCTCGACGCCACCTTCGACCGGGCCAAGGAGTACGCCTACTACGCGGGCCTCGCCCTCGGTGCCGCCCGCGGCGGGGACGACGTCTGGGCGCTGGCCCTCGGCGCGATGGTGCTGCAGACCTGCCGCCATGTCGTGGACTTCTCCTTCAACGAGGCCAACCACGACGCGGTGTCCAACACCAGCCCCACCGCCGCACTCTCCGACAAACTCGACAGCGTCGGCTGGACGGTCTGGGTACGGCGCATGATCGTGCTGCCGATCGGCGAGCGCTGGGCCATGATCGCCGTGCTGACGGCCGTGGCCACGCCCCGGATCGTCTTCTACGCCCTGCTCGTCGGCTGCGCCTTCGCCGCCACGTACACCACCGCCGGCCGCGTCCTGCGGTCTCTGACCCGGAAGGCTGGGGGTACCTCCCAGGCGAAGCTCTGGGGGAGCACGGACCGGGCCGCCACCGCCCTGGCGGAGCTCACCGACTCCGGCCAGCTCGCCGAGAGCTTCGCGGCGGCCTTCGCCAAGGCCGCCCGTCCGCTGCCCGGCATCGCGCCCCTCCTCGTCGCCGTGGCCGGCGGCGCCGCCGTCGTGAGCGCCGCGGCCTTCGCGGAGGTCGGCAGCTGGTGGCCGGTCGCGGCCGCCGCGCTGTACGTCGCGACCTCCGGCTTCGCCGTCGCCCGCCCCCTGAAGGGCGCCCTCGACTGGCTCGTCCCCCCGGTCTTCCGGGCCGTGGAGTACGGCGTGATCCTGCTCCTCGCCGCCCGCTCCGAGGTGAACGGAGCCCTGCCCGCGGCTTTCGGCCTGGTGGCCGCGGTCGCCTACCATCACTACGACACGGTGTACCGCATTCGCGGCGGCACCGGCGCGCCGCCTGCCTGGCTGGTGCGGACGATCGGCGGGCACGAGGGCCGCACGCTGGCGGTGGCGGTTCTCGCTGCGCTCCTGGCGTCTCACGGCGGCGGTTTCGCCGTCGCGCTCACCGTGCTCGCGGTGGCCGTGGCGCTGGTGGTGCTCGTGGAGTCCATCCGCTTCTGGGTCTCCGCCGGAGCACCCGCCGTACATGACGAAGGAGAACCCGCATGATCGGCCTCGTACTGGCAGCCGGTGCAGGACGCCGTCTGCGTCCCTACACCGACACGCTTCCGAAGGCCCTCGTGCCCGTAGGCCCCGAGCAGGACGGGGCAGCCCTGTCGGTCCTCGACCTCACGCTGAAGAACTTCAGCGCGATCGGCCTCTCCGAGGTCGCCGTCGTCGTCGGCTACCGCAAGGAAGCCGTGTACGCGCGCAAGGAGGAGTTCGAGGCCACGTACGGCCTGAAGCTCACCCTCATCGACAACGACAAGGCCGAGGAGTGGAACAACGCCTACTCCCTCTGGTGTGCTCGTGACGTCCTGAAGCAGGGCGTGATCCTCGCCAACGGCGACACCGTGCACCCGGTCTCCGTCGAGGAGACGCTGCTCGCCGCCCGCGGCGAAGGCCGGCGGATCATCCTCGCCCTCGACACGGTGAAGCAGCTCGCCGACGAGGAGATGAAGGTGATCACCGCCGACGGCAAGGGTGTGCAGAAGATCACCAAGCTGATGGACCCGGCCACCGCCACGGGCGAGTACATCGGTGTCACCCTCATCGAGCCCGAGGCCGCCGAGGAGCTCGCCGACGCGCTGAAGGCCACCTTCGAGCGCGACCCCGACCTCTACTACGAGGACGGCTACCAGGAGCTGGTCCACCGCGGCTTCCGGGTCGACGTGGCGCCCATCGGCGACGTCAAGTGGGTCGAGATCGACAACCACGACGACCTCGCGAAGGGCCGGGAGATCGCGTGCCAGTACTGACCCGGCTCATCCCGTCGCCGGTCGTCGTCGACATCCGGCCGGGCGCCCTGGACGACCTGGCCGGCCTCCTCGCCGACCAGCGGATCTCCGGCTCCGGCAAGCTCGCCGTCGCGGTCAGCGCCGGCTCCGGCCAGGCGCTGCGCGAGCGGCTCGCACCCGTGCTGCCCGGCGCGGCCTGGTACGAGGTCTGCGACGGCACCATCGACTCCGCGGTGAAGCTCGCCGACGACATCAAGGGCAAGCGCTACGACGCGGTCGTGGGCCTCGGCGGCGGCAAGATCATCGACGTGGCGAAGTACGCCGCCGCGCGCGTCGGCCTGCCGATGGTCGCCGTGGCGACGAATCTGGCCCATGACGGCTTGTGCTCGCCGATCTCCATCCTGGACAACGACAACGGCCGGGGCTCCTACGGCGTCCCCTCGCCGATCGCCATGGTCATCGACCTCGACGTGGTCCGCGACGCACCCGTGCGTTTCGTCCGCTCGGGCATCGGGGACGCGATCTCCAACATCTCGGCGATCGCCGACTGGGAACTGGCCCACCGGATCACCGGCGAGCCCGTCGACGGACTGGCCGCCGCCATGGCCCGTACCGCGGGAGAGGCCGTCCTGCGCCACCCCGGTGGCGTCGGTGACGACGAGTTCCTCACCGTCCTCGCCGAAGCGCTGGTGCTCTCCGGTATCGCCATGTCGATCAGTGGCGACTCCCGGCCGTCGTCGGGCGCCTGCCACGAGATCAGCCATGCCTTCGACCTGCTCCACCCCAAGCGGGCCGCCAGCCACGGCGAGCAGGTCGGACTGGGTGCCGCCTTCGCGATGCATCTGCGCGGCGCCCACGAGGAGTCCGGGCTCTTCGCCGAAGTGCTCCGCAACCACGGACTGCCGGTCCTCCCCGAGGAGATCGGCTTCTCCGTCGAGGAGTTCGTCGAGGCCGTGGAGTACGCACCGCAGACCCGCCCCGGACGCTTCACCATCCTCGAACACCTCGACCTGTCCACCGACCAGATCAGGGACGCGTACGCCGACTATGCCAAGACCATCCGTAGCTGAGCTCCGTCCGGTCGTTCACCCGGAAGGGGTGAAGGACCGGCGGAGCGGTGAGCACTGGGCCGGGCGCCTGTACATGCGCGAGATCTCGCTGCGCGTCGACCGGTACCTGGTGGACACCCGGATCACGCCGAACCAGGTCACCTATCTGATGACCGTCGCCGGCGTGCTCGCGGGCCCGGCCCTGCTGGTGCCGGGGATCGCCGGGGCGGTGCTCGGTGTCGTCATGGTGCAGCTCTATCTGCTGCTCGACTGCGTCGACGGCGAGCTGGCCCGATGGAAGAAGCAGTACTCGCTCGGCGGGGTGTACCTGGACCGCGTCGGCGCCTACCTGTGCGACGCGGCGGTACTGGTCGGCTTCGGCCTGCGCGCCGCCGACCTGTGGGGCGAGGGGCGGGTGGACTGGCTGTGGGCGTTCCTCGGCACCCTCGCCGCCCTCGGCGCAATCCTGATCAAGGCCGAGACCGATCTGGTCGGCGTCGCCCGTCACCAGGGCGGACTGCCGCCGGTGAAGGAGGCGGCGTCCGAGCCGCGCTCGTCCGGCCTGGCGCTGGCCCGCAAGGCCGCAGCGGCGCTGAAGTTCCACCGGCTCGTCCTCGGGATCGAGGCGTCCCTGTTGATCCTGGTCCTGGCCATCCTGGACACGGTCAGGGGTGACTTGTTCTTCTCGCGCCTGGGCGTCGCCGTACTCGCCGGTGTCGCGATCGTCCAGACGCTGCTGCACCTCGTGTCCATCCTCGCGTCGAGCAGGCTGAGGTGAGCACCGTGAAGCTGGGCGCCGTCATCATCACCATGGGCAACCGGCCCGACGACCTGCGTGCCCTCCTCGACTCGGTCGCCAAGCAGCAGGGCGACCCGATCGAGGTCGTCGTCGTCGGCAACGGCGCCCCGGTGACCGATGTGCCCGAGGGCGTCCGCACGGTCGACCTGCCGGAGAACCTGGGCATCCCCGGCGGCCGGAACGCCGGGATCGAGGCCTTCGGCCCCGGCGGCCGGGACGTCGACGTCCTGCTCTTCCTCGACGACGACGGTCTGCTGCCCAACAACGACACCGGCGAGCTGGTCCGCCAGGCGTTCCTGGAGGACCCGTGCCTCGGCATCGTCAGCTTCCGGATCGCCGACCCGGACACCGGGGCCACCCAGCGCCGGCACGTCCCGCGGCTGCGCGCGTCCGACCCGATGCGCTCGTCCCGGGTGACGACCTTCCTCGGCGGCGCCAACGCCGTCCGTACGAAGGTCATCGGCGAGGTCGGCGGTCTCCCGGACGAGTTCTTCTACGCGCACGAGGAGACGGACCTCGCCTGGCGGGCGCTGGACGCCGGCTGGATGATCGACTACCGCTCCGACATGGTGCTGTTCCACCCGACGACGCCGCCCTCGCGGCATGCGGTCTACCACCGCATGGTCGCGCGCAACCGCGTGTGGCTGGCCCGGCGCAATCTGCCCGCCCCCCTGGTGCCGCTCTACCTGGGCGTTTGGGTCCTCCTTACCTTGGTGAGGCGGCCTTCGGTCTCGGCGCTCAAGGCGTGGTTCGGTGGCTTCAAGGAGGGCTGGACGACTCCGTGCGGGCCTAGGCGTCCGATGAAGTGGCGTACCGTGTGGCGACTGACCCGGCTGGGCCGACCACCTGTCGTCTGACGGACCGGGATCTGAGAGCATCGGGCGTACTCCGGGACCTGGCCGCCACCTGAGCGCCCACCTGCCGCGCATCTTGAACACGAAAGTTTCAACTTGTGAGTGACACAACCCACGACGGCGCGATCGCGACCAGCGCTCCGCCGTCTCCCGACGACGGTCTGACCTCGGCGGAACTCGCCGCCAAGTACGGCCTGTCGGTGAGCGGTGCCCGACCGGGGCTCTTCGAGTACGTCAGGCAGCTCTGGGGCCGTCGGCACTTCATCCTGGCCTTCTCCCAGGCGAAGCTCACGGCCCAGTACAGCCAGGCGAAGCTCGGCCAGTTGTGGCAGGTGGCGACACCTCTGCTGAACGCTCTCGTGTACTACCTGATCTTCGGGCTCATCCTTGGCGCGGGACGCGGGATGTCGAAGGAGACGTACATCCCGTTCCTGGTCACGGGCGTGTTCGTGTTCACGTTCACCCAGACGTCGGTGATGGCGGGTGTCCGGTCGATCGCCGGCAACCTGGGGCTGGTCAGGGCGCTGCACTTCCCGCGCGCCTCGCTGCCGATCTCGTTCGCGCTGCAGCAGCTCCAGCAGCTGCTGTTCTCGATGATCGTGCTCGTGCTGATCGTGGTCGCGTTCGGCAGCTACCCGTCGCTGAGCTGGCTGCTGGTGCTGCCGGCGCTCGCGCTGCAGTTCGTCTTCAACGTCGGCCTCGCGCTGATCTTCGCCCGGATGGGCAGCAAGACCCCGGACCTCGCCCAGCTGATGCCGTTCATCCTGCGCACGTGGATGTACGGCTCGGGCGTGATGTTCTCGATCCCGGTGATGCTGGAGGACAAGCCGGCCTGGATCGCGGACGTCCTGATGTACAACCCGGCCGCGATCTACATGGACCTGATCCGGTTCGCCCTGATCGACTCGTACGACTCGTCGAACCTCCCCGCGCACGTGTGGGTCGCGGGCCTGCTCTGGGCGGTCCTGCTGGGTGTCGCGGGGTTTGTGTACTTCTGGAAGGCGGAGGAGCGGTACGGCCGTGGCTGACCTGCAGAAAGAAGACCTGGTACCCGGCGCCCGGGTTCCCACCGTCATCGCCGACGACGTGCACATCGTGTACCGCGTCCACGGCAGCACCGGTGGACGGGGCAGCGCGACCGCGGCCCTGAGCCGGATACTGCGACGGGACCGCGGCGAGTCGCGCGGCGTCCGCAAGGTGCACGCCGTGCGCGGGGTGTCCTTCACGGCGTACCGCGGCGAGGCCATCGGCCTCATCGGCACGAACGGCTCCGGCAAGTCGACCCTGCTGCGGGCCATCGCCGGCCTGCTGCCCACCGAGAGCGGCAAGGTCTACACCGACGGCCAGCCGTCTCTCCTCGGCGTCAACGCGGCGCTGATGGGTGATCTGACCGGTGAGCGGAACGTCATCCTCGGCGGCCTGGCCATGGGCATGTCGCGCGAGGAGGTCCGCGAGCGCTACCAGAGCATCGTCGACTTCTCCGGGATCAACGAGAAGGGCGACTTCATCACGCTGCCCATGCGCACGTACTCCTCCGGCATGGGTGCCAGGCTCCGCTTCTCCATCGCCGCGGCCAAGGACCACGACGTCCTGATGATCGACGAGGCGCTGGCCACCGGTGACCGGAAGTTCCAGAAGCGCTCCGAGGAGCGCATCCGAGAGCTCCGCAAGGAGGCCGGCACGGTCTTCCTGGTCAGCCACAGCAACAGCTCGATCAGGGACACCTGTGACCGCGTCCTGTGGCTGGAGAAGGGCGAGCTGCTGATGGACGGCCCGACCGACGAGGTCATCAAGGCGTACGAGAAGGAGACCGGGAAGTAGCCTCCCGGTCGTCACAGGCCCCCGCCGGATCGCTCCGACGGGGGCCTCACGCACTCCCGAGCCCCCGACGCCTCCGGCTCCGGCGCGTGAAGGGCTCCGGCCCCGAACGCGAGGCCGTGACGCCCTGGGCGCGGTGGACGCCCGTGCCGCTCTTCTTGAGCCCGCCCGGCGGCGACGACTCGGCGACCACTCGGCGCAGTCGCCGCGTGGTCGCCGCCGGGGCCCGGCCCCACGACCCAGGCGCGGGGCGCGGACCCGCAGGCCGCCGCCGCTGTCAGACGCCCACCGGCGTTCGCGCCTCCTCCGCGGGGGGCGCCTCGCGCAGCCCCACCCGCGCGTGGAGCCTGCGCAGCGGCCTCGGCGCGTACCAGGCCTGCCGCCCCAGCAGCCGCATCGCCGCGGGCACGAGCACCCCGCGCACTGCGATCGCGTCGATGACGATGGCCAGCCCGCTGCCGAGTCCGAACATCTGCAGGAAGCTGATGTTGCTGGTGCCGAAGGCGAAGAAGCTCACGGCGAGCAGCCCGGCGGCCATGCTGACGATCCGTCCGGTGTGCGACAGGCCCGCCGTCACCGTCGTCGTACGGTCCGCCCCGGCGTCGTGCAGCTCCTTCATCCGGCTGGTCACGAAGACCTCGTAGTCCATCGAGAGACCGAACGCGACGCAGAAGAGCAGCACGGTCATCGAGGTGTCCAGCGGCATCGGTGTGAAGCCGAGGACTGAGGCGAGATGGCCGTCCTGGAAGATCCACACCATCGCGCCGACGGCCGCGGACAGGCTGATCAGGTTCAGCAGCAGCGCCCGCAGCGGCTGCACGACGCTGCCGGTGAAGAGGAAGAGCAGGACGAAGGTCGACACCGCGATCATGCCGATGGCGAGCGGCAGCCGGTCGGAGATGGCGGCCTTGGAGTCGACCAGCCGCGCGTCGTCGCCGCCGACCAGGGCATCCGTGCCGGCAGGCGCGGGCACGGCACGGATGTCGTGGACGAGATCCTGGGCCGCGTCCGACTTCGGCGTGAGCGAGGTGACGACGACCAGGCGCTGGGCGTCGGGGCGGCCGAGTGCCGCGTTCTGCGGGGTGGCGTCCCCGCTCGCGCCGTCCGTGTACGTGCCGCTGCTCGCGTCGACGCGGACGACGCCGTCGAGCCGGGACAGCTCGGTCGCGTACGCGGCGAGCGGCCCGGACGCGACGGGCCCCGTCGTGACGACCTGCACGGAACCGGTGTCGTCGCCGGCGAAGTCCCGCTGGACGGTGGCCGCGACCTGGCGGCTCGCCGCGGTCTCGGGGAGCACCCGCTCGTCCGGCGTGCCGAAGCCGACGCCCAGCAGCGGGCTCGCGACCACCAGCAGGACCGCGAGCACGGGGAGCGCGGTCAGGGCGGGCCTGCGCATGACGGCGCCGGCGAGGCGTCCCCAGAAGGGCGCGTCGGGCCGCCGCGCCGATGCCGCCCACGGCAGCCGGCCCTTGTTCAACCGGTGTCCGAGGAGCACCAGCAGCGGCGGTACGACCAAGAGGGCGGCGAGCACCGCGATCACGACGACGCCGATGCCCGCGTACGCGAAGGAGCGCAGGAAGAACGGCGGGAAGACGAGCAGCGCGGCGAGGGCGGCTGCCACGGTGGCGGCCGAGAACACGATGGTCCTGCCCGCCGTGCGGACGGTCGTCACCACCGCGTCCTCGACCTCGTCACCGGCCGCGAGCTGCTCGCGGAAGCGGCTCACCAGCAGCAGGGCGTAGTCGATGCCGAGGCCGAGCCCGAGCGCGGTGGTGAGGTTGACCGAGAACACCGACACCTCGGTGAGCGACCCGAGGACGAAGAGCTCGGCGAAGGTCCCGACGATCGCGATCAGTCCGACGACCAGCGGCAGGAGCGCCGCGAGCAGGCTGCCGAAGGCGAGCACGAGCAGCACGAGAGTCACAGGGACGGCGATGGCCTCGGCGACCGCGAGGTCCGTACCGACCTGCGAGGTGACCTCGTTGCCGATGGCCGCTTGGCCGCCGGCCCGCACCGAGACCCCGCCCCGGTCGCCCGCGTAGGTGTCGGTCAGTTTCTTCGCTCGGTCCGCGCGTTCGTCCTCCGTGCCGGTGACATGGGCCGCGACGAGTGCCTGGTCGCCGTCCTCGGATGCGAGCTGCGGGCTCTCGGCGTCCCAGTACGAGACCACATTGGTCACCGTGGGATCGTTCCTGAGCCCTTCGGCGATGGCGCGCCCGCGCTTCTCGACGGCGGGGGACGACAGGCCCCCGGCAGCCGGGCCGCCGGACGAGATCAGGAAGACGAGGTCGGTCTCACCGCCGAACCGCTTGTCGATGAGGGCCTGCGCCCGTGTCGACGGCGCATCGGGGTCGTCGAATCCGCCCCCGAGCAGTTTGCCGAATGCCCCGGTCCCGAGCACGGCCATGACGGCGACTACGGCCGCGGCGAGTACGAGTACGAGGCGCGCGCGGCGCAGTGAGAGCGCGGCGATCCTGGTCAGCATGGGCCTCCCCCTTGTGTTTCCGCCGATGTTTACGGCGTTAACCAGGACTGTCCCAGGGGATGTTTATGCTGTCAACATCGGGCAGGATGACGTCATGGCAAGCACTCACGGGACGACGAGCGGCAAGACCGGCTACCACCACGGCGACCTGCGCAATGCGCTGATCGCCGCCGCGGTCGACCTGGCGACCGAAGGGGGCCCGGAGAAGGTCGTCCTGCGTGAGGCGGCCCGGCGCGTCGGCGTGTCGCCGACGGCCGCGTACCGCCACTTCGACGGCCAGGGTGACCTGCTGCACGCGGTGAAGGTCCACGGCCAGGTGGCGCTCGCCGAGTCGATGAAGCGTGCCGCCGCCCAGGTGTCCGCGTCCGGGGATCCCGGGGAGGTGGCCGAGCGGCGGATCGCCGCCATGGGCCGGGGCTACCTCGGCTTCGCCCTCGCCCAGCCCGGCCTCTACCGGTCCGCCTTCTGCAGCCCCAAGCACTCCGACGGCCCGGACGAGGCGTGGGACGGACTGGTCCCGGTGGGTTCCGGTCCGGAGTACGGCGCGTTCGTGCTGCTCACCGAGGCGCTCGACCAGCTCGTCGCCACCGGCCGGATGCCGGCCGGTGACCGCCCGGCCGCCGAGATCGCCGCGTGGTCGACCGTCCACGGCCTGTCGATGCTGCTCCTCGACGGCCCGCTGAACCGGCTGTCGGCCGAGGAGTGCGACGCCCTGATCGACCGGACCGTCGCGACGATCGCCGCCGGTCTGACGGCGCCGCGGCCCGCCCTCCGGCCCGCTTCGTCGTCCGAGTCCTGAATCGCCGGATGGGTGTGCCGGCGGGCACGAGTGCGCGGAGTGAGAGTCAAGCCGCGGTTCGTCTGCTGTCAAGCAACCGTCAAGTCCTGTGTCGTTTGGGGAGGTTGGCGTTGGATCGCATTGTTCTCGTAATGCGCGCAACACCCCGGCACGGTCCTGGGCGTTGTACAACGTAAGCTGTACCGGTGCTGATTCACGGCAAGTGGGGCGATACCCCCTAGGTTTCCCGCCCGCCGGGGCGGTTCCCCACCGGGAAAGACCGGCGGCGTGTCCGAAATAGGATGTATTGGGTCGGCAGTGTAGAACGGGAGACGTGACGGCTATGACGGAAAATCTCCAGCTCCGCGTGTGTAGTGCCGTCCCCGCGCCGGGCAGTCTGCAGTGACAGGTACCCGGCAGGTGCGCCCCGACGCCTCCACGCGCACCACACTCGACAAGGCTGCCGACGAGAACTTTCCGGTGGCCCCCTTCTTCCTGCCGCGTGCCTGGCGCCACGACCTCATGGCCGTGTACGGCTACGCCCGCCTCGTCGACGACATCGGCGACGGCGACCTCGTGCCCGGCGGTGCCGACGCGCGCCATCTCGGCCTCGATGCCGCGCAGGCCGACGACCGGCTCGTGATGCTCGACGCCTTCGAGGCCGACCTGCGACGCGTCTTCGCCGCCGCCGCCGACGACGCCCACGCGGACGGCAGCGGCGAGGGCGACGGCGACCGTGACACCCCGCGCCATCCGTTGCTCAGCGCCCTCGTCCCGACCGTGCGCCGCTGCTCGCTCACCCCCGAGCCGTTCCTCGGCCTGATCGAGGCCAACCGCCAGGACCAGCTCGTCGGCCGCTACGAGACGTACGACGACCTCGTCGCGTACTGCGAGCTCTCCGCCAACCCCGTCGGCCGCCTCGTCCTCGGGATCACCGGTACCACCACCCCCGAGCGCGTGGGCCTCTCCGACGCGATCTGCACGGCACTCCAGATCGTCGAGCACCTCCAGGACATCCCGGAGGACCTGGCCCGCGACCGGATCTACCTCCCGGCCGAGGACATGAGGCGGTTCCAGGTCACCGAGGCCGACCTGGCGGCGCCGATCGGGGGCGCATCGGTGCGCGCCCTGGTTGCGTACGAGGCCGAACGCGCCCGGCGCCTGCTGGATGAAGGCACTCCCCTGGTGGGTAGCGTCCACGGCAGGCTCAGACTGCTGCTCGCCGGGTTCGTGGCCGGAGGGCGCGCCGCCCTCGACGCGATCGCGGCCGCCGGACACGACGTACTCCCCGGCCCGCCCAAACCCACCGGGTCACGACTCATCCGCGAAGTGGGAGCTGTCTTGCGTAGAGCCGGTAGAGAGGGGTGAGCCGGAGCATGGAGGGACAGACACACATGTCCGCGCCGGTGCAGGCCGCGTACAGCTACTGCGAGGCCGTCACGGGACAGCAGGCCCGCAACTTCGCGTACGGCATCCGGCTGCTGCCCGCGGACAAGCGGCAGGCCATGTCGGCGCTCTACGCCTTCTCGCGGCGCGTCGACGACATCGGCGACGGCGCCCTCGCCGAGGACGCCAAGCGCGACCGGCTCGAGGCGACCCGTGAGCTCCTCGGCAGGATCCGCGACGACGAGGTCGACGAGGACGACACCGACCCGGTCGCGGTCGCGCTCGCGGACGCGGCGCGCCGTTTCCCGATCCCGCTCGACGGACTCGACGAACTGATCGACGGCGTCCTCATGGACGTCCGCGGCGAGGCCTATGAGACCTGGGACGACCTCAAGGTCTACTGCCGGTGTGTCGCGGGTGCCATCGGCCGGCTCTCGCTCGGCGTGTTCGGCACGCTGCCGGGCGCGCGGGGCGCCGACCGCGCCCCCGAGTACGCCGACACGCTCGGCCTCGCCCTCCAGCTCACCAACATCCTCAGGGACGTCCGCGAGGACGCGGCCAACAGCCGCACGTACCTGCCGGCCGACGACCTCGCCAAGTTCGGCTGCTCCGAGGGCTTCCACCGCGCCGGCCCGCCGTCCGGGGCCGACTTCACCGGCCTCGTCCACTTCGAAGTCCGGCGCGCCCGGGGCCTGTTCGCCGAGGGCTACCGGCTGCTGCCCATGCTCGACCGGCGCAGCGGAGCCTGCGTCGCCGCCATGGCCGGGATCTACCGGCGTCTCCTCGACCGTATCGAGCGCGATCCCGAGGCCGTGCTGCGCGGCCGTGTCTCGCTGCCCGGCCGGGAGAAGGCGTACGTCGCCGTCCGCGGCCTCTCCGGGCTCGACGCCCGGCACGTCTCCCGACAGTCCGTCAGGAGGCGTGCCTGATGCGCCCTCTCACGTCCGGTCGGTACAGGCACGCGCGTCACCGGCAGGCAACCCTCCGCGACGGCGCTGCGTCCCTGACTGCGACGACCGGGGTGGGCACGCCCACGAGCGGTTCGCGAGCAGTCGTTCCGCAGGGCCGCGGGCATCTCCCGGGCGAAGCTCTGGAGGAGCGTGACGCCGTCGCCGGGCGCCGGCGCCCGGCCGCCGGCCCGTGCACGGGCACGCCGGCGGGGAGGGAGGGCTCATGACGCACGACGGCACGACGTCCGAACGGCACGCGGTCGTCGTCGGCGGCGGACTCGCCGGAGTCACCGCTGCCCTCCGGCTCGCCGACTCGGGGCTGCGCGTCACCCTCGTCGAGAACCGGCCGCGCCTCGGCGGCCTCGCCTTCTCCTTCCGGCGGGGCGACCTGACCGTCGACAACGGCCAGCACGTCTATCTGCGCTGCTGCACCGCCTACCGCTGGTTCCTCGACCGTGTCGACGGCGCACATCTGGCCCCGCTGCAGCCCCGCCTCGACGTCCCCGTGGTCGACGTCGCCCACCCGAAGGGGCCGCGGCTCGGCCGGCTGCGCCGCACCGCGCTGCCCGTGCCGCTGCATCTCGCCGGCAGCCTGGCCACGTATCCGCATCTCTCCCTCGCCGAGCGGGCGGCCGTCGGGCGTGCCGCGCTCGCGCTCAAGGGACTCGACCCCGCCGACCCCGCCCTCGACGGCGTCGACTTCGCCACCTGGCTGGGCCGCCACGGCCAGTCCCGGCGCGCCGTCGAAGCCCTCTGGGACCTCGTCGGCGTCGCCACGCTCAACGCCACCGCGCCGAACGCCTCGATGAGCCTGGCCGCGATGGTCTTCAAGACCGGACTGCTCTCCGAGCCCGGTGCCGCGGACATCGGCTGGGCGCACGTACCGCTCGGCGACCTCCACGACACGCTGGCCCGCAAGGCCCTCGACTCCGCCGGGGTCCGCACCGAACTGCGCACCCGCGTCAGCGCCGTCACCCGCACCGGCGACGGCCGCTGGAACGTCACGGCGGGCGCCGAGCGGCTCGACGCGGACGCCGTCGTCCTCGCCGTACCGCAGCGCGAAACGCATGCCCTGCTGCCCGACGGCGCGCTGGAGAACCCGGACCGGCTCCTCGACATCGGCACCGCGCCGATCCTCAACATCCATGTGGTCTACGACCGCACGGTGCTGCGCCGGCCGTTCTTCGCCGCGCTGGGCACCCCTGTCCAGTGGGTCTTCGACCGCACCGATGCCTCCGGGCTGCTGAGGGGCGGGCCCGAAGGGCCCTCGAGCAAGGGCGGTGGCGGGCGACGGGTGGGACAGTATCTGGCCCTGTCCCAGTCGGCCGCCGAGGACGAGATCGACACGCCCGTCAACGTACTGCGCGAGCGCTACCTCCCGGAGCTGGAGCGGCTGCTGCCCGCGACACGCCGAGCGGAGGTACGGGACTTCTTCGTCACCCGGGAGCGTACGGCCACGTTCGCCCCCACCCCCGGCGTGGGCAGGCTCCGGCCCGCCGCGCGCACCCGTGCACCCGGCCTGTACCTTGCCGGATCGTGGACCGCCACCGGCTGGCCCGCGACCATGGAGGGTGCCGTGCGCAGCGGCTTGACCGCCGCCGGAGCCGCGCTCACCGCCCTCGGCCGTCCCCATGCACATCCGCTCAAGGAGGCGGCATGAGAACTGAGTCTGGAACCAGAGGAGAGAAAGTGCCGACTGCGCCTTCGGCGAACCCGGCTGTCGACATCGCGGACGTCACCGCGCTGCTCGAACGCGGGCGGACCATGTCCACCCCGGTGCTGCGTGCTGCCGTGGACCGGCTCGCGCCGCCCATGGACACCGTCGCCGCCTACCACTTCGGCTGGATCGACGCCCAGGGCCGCCCCGCGGAGGGCGACGGCGGCAAGGCCGTACGCCCGGCGCTGGCGCTGCTGTCCGCGGAAGCCGCCGGTGCCGCCCCCGAGATCGGCATCCCCGGCGCCGTCGCGGTCGAGCTGGTGCACAACTTCTCGCTGCTCCACGACGACCTGATGGACGGCGACGAGCAGCGCCGCCACCGCGACACGGTGTGGAAGGTGCACGGCCCGGCCCAGGCGATCCTCGTCGGTGACGCGCTGTTCGCGCTCGCCAACGAGATTCTGCTGGAGCTCGGCACCGTCGAGGCCGGACGCGCGACACGCCGCCTCACCACCGCGACGCGCAAGCTCATCGACGGACAGGCCCAGGACATCTCCTTCGAGCACCGCGAGCGGGTCACCGTCGAGGAGTGCCTGGAGATGGAGGGCAACAAGACGGGCGCGCTGCTCGCCTGCGCCGTGTCCATCGGCGCGGTGCTCGGCGGCGCCGACGACCGCACCGCCGACACGCTGGAGGCGTACGGCTACCACCTCGGGCTCGCCTTCCAGGCCGTGGACGACCTCCTCGGCATCTGGGGCGACCCCGACTCGACGGGCAAGCAGACCTGGAGCGACCTGCGCCAGCGCAAGAAGTCACTACCGGTCGTCGCCGCGCTCGCCGCGGGTGGTCCCGCCTCCGAGCGGCTCGGCGAGCTGCTCGCGGCCGACGCCAAGAGCAATGACTTCGACAGCTTCTCTGAGGAGGAGTTCGCCACCAGGGCGGCCCTGATCGAGGAGGCCGGGGGCCGTGAGTGGACCTCCCAGGAGGCCCGCAGGCAGCACGCCGTCGCGGTCGGGGCACTGGACCGTGTCGAGATGCCCGAGCATGTCCGGGCTCAGCTCGTTGCGGTCGCCGACTTCGTCGTCGTACGCAAGAGGTGACCACCGTCGTGGCGCGGCGGCCGGTCACGCCGTACGGACGAGATGATCATGCCTCGGAGATGATCACGAGCAACCGCATATGAGCTCGCAGTCGCCGGCCGGTGCCCTTCCCGGCACCGGCCGACGGCAGACCCGCAGCAGCAGAGTTCCGACTGCACGAAGGGGAAGCCATGACAGCGACGACCGACGGAAGCACAGGGGCCCCGGGACCCCGCGCAGCCGCGGCCAGCGAACCGACCGACACACCTCCCGCCCCACCTCCCACGGGGGGTGACACCCGTTCAGCCGCCGAACGCGCGGCACAGCGCTCCATCGGGTTTCTGCTCGCACACCAGGACCCCCAAGGCTGGTGGAAGGGCGACCTCGAGACCAACGTCACGATGGACGCGGAAGATCTGCTGCTGCGTCAGTTCCTCGGCATCCAGGACGAGAAGACCACGCACGCCGCCGCCCTCTTCATCCGCGGCGAACAGCGCGACGACGGCACCTGGGCCACCTTCTACGGCGGCCCCGGCGAGCTCTCCACCACGATCGAGGCCTATGTCGCGCTGCGCCTCGCGGGAGACCGGCCCGAGGACCCGCACATGTCCCGCGCCGCCGACTGGATCCGCGCGCAGGGCGGCATCGCCGCGAGCCGGGTCTTCACCCGCATCTGGCTCGCGCTCTTCGGCTGGTGGAAGTGGGACGACCTGCCCGAGCTGCCGCCCGAACTGATCTATCTGCCCTCGTGGTTCCCGCTCAACATCTACGACTTCGGCTGCTGGGCGCGGCAGACCATCGTGCCGCTCACCATCGTCTCCGCGAAGCGGCCCGTCCGTCCCGCACCCTTCGCGCTCGACGAGCTCCACAAGGACGCACGCCACCCGAACCCGCCCGGGCCCCTTGCCCCGGCGGCCAGTTGGGACGGCATCTTCCAGCGTCTCGACAAGGCGCTCCACCGCTACCACAAGGTCGCCCCGCGCCCGCTGCGCCGCGCGGCCATGAGCAGCGCGGCACGCTGGATCGTCGAGCGTCAGGAGAACGACGGCTGCTGGGGCGGCATCCAGCCGCCGGCCGTCTACTCGATCATCGCCCTGCATCTGCTCGGCTACGACCTCCAGCACCCGGTGATGCGGGCCGGCCTGGAGTCGCTGGACCGTTTCGCCGTCTGGCGCGACGACGGGGCCAGGATGATCGAGGCCTGCCAGTCACCGGTCTGGGACACCTGCCTCGCCACCATCGCGCTCGCCGACGCCGGACTGCCCGCCGACCACCCCGCGCTGGTCAGGGCGGCCGACTGGATGCTCGGCGAAGAGATCGTCAAGAAGGGTGACTGGGCCGTGCGCAGGCCCCGGCTCGCCCCCGGCGGCTGGGCGTTCGAGTTCCACAACGACAACTACCCCGACATCGACGACACCGCCGAGGTCATCCTCGCGCTGCGCCGGGTGCGGCATCCCGACCCCTCACACGTCGAGGCCGCGATCGCGCGGGCCGGCAACTGGACGCTCGGGATGCAGTCGAAGAACGGCGCCTGGGGCGCCTTCGACGCCGACAACACCAGCCGGTTCCCCAACCGGCTGCCGTTCTGCGACTTCGGCGAGGTGATCGACCCGCCGTCCGCCGACGTCACCGCCCACGTCGTCGAGATGCTCGCCCACGAGGGCAGGTCCCACCAACCCCGTACGCGCAGGGGAGTCGAGTGGCTGCTCGCCGAACAGGAACCGAACGGCGCCTGGTTCGGACGCTGGGGCGTCAACTACGTCTACGGAACCGGCTCGGTGGTACCGGCCCTGACTGCCGCAGGACTGCCCACCGCGCACCCCGCGATCCGGCGCGCCGCCCGCTGGCTCGAAGCCGTGCAGAACGACGACGGGGGCTGGGGCGAGGACCTGCGCTCCTACCGGGACGCGTCCGCGATCGGCCACGGCGCCTCCACCGCGTCCCAGACCGCGTGGGCGCTGCTGGCCCTGCTCGCGGCAGGGGAGCGGGACGGGAAGGCGGTCGAGCGGGGCATCGCCTACCTCGCCGAGACGCAGCGCGAGGACGGCTCCTGGGACGAGCCGTACTTCACCGGCACCGGCTTCCCGTGGGACTTCTCCATCAACTACCACCTGTACCGGCAGGTCTTCCCGCTCACGGCCCTCGGCCGCTATGTGCACGGTGAGCCCTTCGCCGACCGGAACGGGGGCTGAGTGGACGCTCCCACGGAGCCGTCCGGCGCCACCGGACCGTCCGGCCCCACCACGCCGCCGCTGCTGATCGCCTGCGCGCTCGGCATCGAGCAGCTCGCCCTGCGCGGCGGCGGGCGCGGCCGCGGCGGCGCGCCGGGCCCGGTGACCGTGCTCCGTACGGGCATGGGCCCCCACAACGCCCGGCGTGCCGTCGCACACGCCCTCCGCGACGACCGCCGGGCCGGCGCGGCGGTCATCGCGGCCGGCTTCTGCGCAGGACTCGCCCCGGGCATGCACCCCGGCGACCTGGTGGTGGCCGACGAGACCCGCGGCCCCTGGGGCGCCACGCCCTGCACCGGCACGGAGCTGCTCGTGCGCGAGCTGGCGCGGACGGTGCCGGGGCGTACGGTCCACACCGGCCCGCTCACCGGCTCCGACCATGTCGTACGCGGCCACGAGCGGGCCGAGCTGGCCGCCACCGGAGCGATCGCTGTGGACATGGAGTCCGCCGCCACGCTGCACTGCGCCCTGAGCGCGGGGCGACGCCCGGTTGCGGCCGTCCGGGTGGTCGTCGACGCTCCTGAGCATGAACTGGTCCGCATTGGCACGGTGCGCGGTGGAATATCAGCCTTCCGCGTTCTCCGTGCCGTCCTTCCGTCTTTCTACGAATGGCACCGTTCTTTGCTGCTCCCCAGGAGGTGAGCCAGATGGCCATGCCGCTCCGCCAGACCATCAAAATCGGGACCTATCTCATTGAACAGAAGCTCCGCAGGCGCGAGAAGTTCCCGCTGATCGTGGAGCTGGAGCCGTTGTTCGCGTGCAATCTGAAGTGCGAGGGCTGCGGAAAGATCCAGCACCCGGCGGGAGTCCTGAAGCAGCGCATGCCGGTCGCGCAGGCCGTGGGTGCGGTTCTGGAGTCCGGGGCCCCGATGGTCTCCATCGCGGGCGGCGAGCCACTGATGCACCCTCAGATCGACGAAATCGTGCGCCAGTTGGTGGCGCGGAAGAAGTACGTCTTCCTCTGCACCAACGCCCTGCTGATGCGCAAGAAGATGGACCAGTTCAGTCCGTCGCCCTATTTCGCCTTCGCGGTCCACATCGACGGGCTGCGTGAGCGCCACGACGAGTCGGTCGCCAAGGAGGGCGTGTTCGACGAGGCGGTGGAGGCCATCAAGGAGGCCAAGCAGCACGGCTTCCGGGTCACCACCAACTCCACCTTCTTCAACACCGACACCCCGCAGACCGTCATCGAGGTGCTGAACTACCTCAACGACGACCTCAAGGTCGACGAGATGATGATCTCGCCCGCGTACGCCTACGAGAAGGCGCCCGACCAGGAGCACTTCCTCGGTGTCGAGCAGACCCGCGAACTGTTCAGGAAGGCCTTCGCCGACGGCAACCGGCGGCGCTGGCGGCTGAACCACTCGCCCCTCTTCCTGGACTTCCTGGAGGGCAAGGTCGACTTCCCGTGCACGGCGTGGGCGATCCCGAACTACTCGCTCTTCGGCTGGCAGCGGCCCTGCTACCTGATGAGCGACGGATACGTTCCCACGTACAAGGAGCTCGTCGAGGAGACCGACTGGAGCAAGTACGGCCGCGGCAAGGACCCGCGCTGCGCGAACTGCATGGCGCACTGCGGCTACGAGCCGACGGCCGTGCTCGCCACCATGGGCTCCCTCAAGGAGTCGCTGCGTGCCGCCAGGGACACGGTGACCGGAAATAGCGGATGAGGAGGGGCCGGCGGGCGGCTCCCTGCCGCCCGCCGTCGCCGTGAGACGAACAGATCAGAGAGGGGGCCCGAACGTGACCGTTCTGGAGAACATCCGTGGGCCGCGCGATCTCAAGGCGCTGCACGAAGCAGAACTCGACGAACTGGCCGAGGACATCAGGGAGTTCCTGATCCATGCGGTGGCCAGGACCGGAGGCCATCTGGGGCCCAATCTCGGCGTGGTGGAGCTCTCCATCGCACTCCACCGGGTCTTCGACTCGCCGGTCGACCGGATCCTGTGGGACACCGGGCACCAGAGCTACGTCCACAAGCTCCTCACCGGCCGGCAGGACTTCTCCAAGCTGCGCGGCAAGGGCGGCCTGTCCGGATACCCGTCCCGCGAGGAGTCCGAGCACGACGTCATCGAGAACTCCCACGCCTCCACCGTCCTCGGCTGGGCGGACGGGCTCGCCAAGGCCCACCAGGTCCTCGGCCGAACCGACCACGTCGTCGCGGTCATCGGTGACGGTGCACTGACCGGCGGCATGGCCTGGGAGGCGCTCAACAACATCGCGGACGCCAAGGACCGCCCGCTGATCATCGTCGTCAACGACAACGAGCGCTCCTACGCCCCGACGATCGGCGGCCTCGCCAACCACCTCGCGACCCTGCGTACCACCGACGGCTACGAGCGCTTCCTCGCCTGGGGCAAGGACGTCCTCCAGCACACACCCGTCGTCGGCCGACCGCTGTACGAGTCGCTGCACGGCGCGAAGAAGGGCTTCAAGGACGCCTTCGCCCCGCAGGGCATGTTCGAGGACCTGGGGCTGAAGTACGTCGGCCCCATAGACGGCCACGACATCGCGGCCGTCGAGTCGGCGCTGCGCCGGGCCAAACGCTTCCACGGTCCGGTGCTGGTGCACTGCCTGACGCAGAAGGGCCGCGGCTACCAGCCGGCGCTGGAGGACGAGGCCGACCGCTTCCACAGCGTGGGCGTGATGGACCCGCTGACCTGCGAGCCGCTGGTGCCCGCCGGCGGCCCGTCCTGGACCTCGGTGTTCGGGGACGAGATCGCCGCGATCGGGGCGGAGCGGCCCGACGTGGTGGCGATCACCGCGGCCATGCTGCACCCGGTCGGGCTGACGAAGTTCGCCGAGCGCTTTCCCGACCGCGTCTGGGACGTCGGCATCGCCGAGCAGCACGGCGCGGTCTCGGCCGCGGGCCTCGCCACCGGCGGCGTCCATCCCGTCTTCGCGGTCTACGCGACGTTCCTCAACCGTGCCTTCGACCAGGTGCTGATGGATGTGGCACTGCACAAGTGCGGTGTCACATTCGTCCTCGACCGGGCCGGTGTCACCGGCACCGACGGCGCGTCCCACAACGGCATGTGGGACATGTCGATCCTCCAGGTCGTCCCCGGCCTCAGGATCGCCGCCCCGCGCGACGCCGACCAGCTGCGGGCCCAGCTCCGCGAGGCCGTCGACGTGACCGACGCGCCGACCGTGCTGCGCTTTCCCAAGGAGGCGGCCGGCGAGCCGGTCCCGGCGCTCGGGCGGGTCGGCGGCATGGACGTCCTGCACCGCGGCGACGACGCCGAGGTACTGATCGTCTCCGTCGGAGCGCTCGCGTCCGTGTGCCTGCAGGCCGCCGATCTGCTGGAGGCCCGCGGACTGCGCTGCACCGTCGTCGACCCGCGCTGGGTCAAGCCCGTCGACGAGCAGCTCGCACCGCTCGCCGAACGGCATCGCCTGGTCGCGGTCGTCGAGGACAACAGCAGGGCGGGCGGCGTCGGCTCTGCGGTCGGACAGGCGCTGCAGGACGCCGACGTGGACGTACCGCTGCGCACCTTCGGTATCCCCGAGCAGTTCCTCCCGCACGCGAAGCGGGGCGAGGTGCTGGCGGACATCGGGCTGACACCGGTGGAGATCGCCGGACGGATCAGCGCCGCGCTGGCGCGCCGCACGCAGACCGTCGAGACCGAGGAGTACGGCCCATGAGCAAGGAGTTCGACCTCGGGCGGCTGCTCGCGGAGCGCGGCGGCGAACGGTACGAGCTGCACGCACGGCATCTCAACCACCAGCTGCCGCGGATGCTCCACACCATCGGCTTCGACAAGGTGTACGAGCGGGCCGAGGGCGCGCACTTCTGGGACGCCGACGGCAACGACTACCTCGACATGCTCGCCGGCTTCGGGGTCATGGGCCTCGGCCGCCACCACCCCGTCGTCCGCAAGGCGCTGCACGACGTCCTCGACGCCTCGCTCGCCGACCTCACCCGTTTCGACTGCGCACCGCTGCCCGGACTGCTCGCCGAGAAGCTCCTGGCCCACAGCCCGCACCTGGACCGGGTCTTCTTCGGGAACAGCGGTACTGAGGCGGTCGAGACGGCCCTCAAGTTCGCCCGGTACGCGACCGGGAAGCCCCGGATCCTGTACTGCGCCCACGCCTTCCACGGGCTCACCACCGGCTCGCTCTCGGTCAACGGCGAGGCAGGCTTCCGCGACGGCTTCGCCCCGCTGCTGCCGGACACCGCGATCGAGCTCGGCGATCTCGCCGCACTGGAGCGCGAGCTGAAGCGCGGCGATGTGGCGGGCTTCGTCGTGGAGCCCATTCAGGGCAAGGGTGTGCACGAGGCCCCGCCCGGATTCCTCGGCGCGGCCCAGGAGCTGCTGCACCGCCACAAGGCGCTGCTCATCGCCGACGAGGTGCAGACCGGCCTCGGCAGGACCGGCGACTTCTACGCGTACCAGCACGAGGACGGCGTCGAGCCCGATCTGGTGTGTGTCGCGAAGGCGCTCTCGGGCGGCTATGTGCCCGTCGGCGCGACCCTCGGCAAGGACTGGATCTTCAAGAAGGTCTACTCGTCGATGGACCGGGTGCTGGTGCACTCGGCCAGCTTCGGCTCCAACGCGCAGGCGATGGCCGCCGGGCTCGCCGTCCTCTCCGTGATCGAGGATGAGCAGGTGGTCGTCAACGCACGGGCGACCGGGGATCTGCTGCGAAGGCGGCTCGCGGCGCTCGTCGACCGCTACGAGCTGCTGCGGGAGGTCCGCGGGCGCGGGCTGATGGTCGGGATCGAGTTCGGCAGGCCGTCGTCCCTGAAGCTGCGCAGCCGCTGGACCATGCTGCAGGCTGCCCGCAAGGGACTCTTCGCGCAGATGGTGGTCGTACCGCTGCTGCAGAAGCACCGCATCCTCACCCAGGTCTCCGGCGACCATCTGGAAGTGATCAAGCTCATTCCGCCACTGATCATCGGAGAGGCGGACGTCGACCGTTTCGTCGAGGCCTTCACGGCCGTGATGGACGACGCGCACGGCGGCAGTGGGCTGATGTGGGACTTCGGCAAGACGCTCGTGAAGCAGGCCGTCGCCAACCGCTGAGCCTCGCGGGCCGTTCTCGGCGGCGGCCCGCTTCCGGCCGGTCGCTTCGGGCGGCCCGGCTGCTGCCGCCGGCGCCTGCGTGGCGCCCGCGGCCCTTGACCGCCGTCCCCGATCCGGCCGCCGCGTCGCGTCCCCCGCCCATCGAGGCGGCGGCGTTCGGGGGCGGGCAGCAGCGGGCGTGGACGCGGGTGCGGCGGGGGTGCACCAGCGCCCCGCCGCCTGAGCGGCGGCGCAAGCGGCACTTCCGGTCCTTTGCCTTTGGGGCAATAGATTTGCCTCAGAGGAAAAGTGCTGATGCAATGAAGGCATGAGCCTTCCCAGCGGACACCAGGCAGGCGGGCCGGTGGGGCAGTCTGCGGACGAGCTGCCCGACGTCGCGCCCCGGCTGCGCGAACTGCGCCGCCGCCGCAGCCTCACCCTGGAGGCCGCGGCGCAACGGGCGGGCCTCTCGCCCGCCCATCTCTCCCGGCTGGAGACCGGCAACCGGCAACCGTCGCTGCCGATGCTCCTCGCCCTCGCCAGGACCTACGGTACGACGGTTTCCGACCTCCTCGGCGAGTCGGCACCGGAGCGCGACGCGATCATCCGGGGCGGCGAGATGGGCCCGGCGGAGGCCGACGGCTGGACGTACCGGCAGGCCGGTGGCCGTGGGCGGGCCATGCAGGCCCTGCGCGTGCGTGTGCCCTACGGGAGCCAGGGCGCCCTGGTCCGGGTCCATCCCGGCGAGGAGTGGCTGTACGTGCTGGAAGGCCGGCTGCGGCTCGGCCTCGGCGACACCGTGCACGAGCTCGAATCCGGGGACAGCGCCCACTTCGACTCGCTCACCCCGCACCGGATCGCCGCCGCCACGCGCGGCGGCGCCGAGCTGCTGTTCGTCCACACCCTGCTGCAGAGCCCCGACCCGCACGCACACCCGCACGCCTGAGGAGACCCGTCACGCAGGGGTCGTCGAGCCAGGAGGCGAACCAGGGGCAGAAGTTCCCCGTCGGGCTGATCGTCCGGCTCTTCGCGTATCTGGTGGCAGGCCACATCTTCGCGGCCTTCCTCTGTCTGCTGTTCACCGTCGGGGCCGAGTGACCCCGACCGTGGTCCGGAGAGCCGGTCCGGAGAGCCGGTCCGCAGACTCGGCCGGGAGACTCAGACCGAGCCGTCCAGCAGCCGCTCGCGCAGGCGCTCACGCGTCTCGGGCGAGATCCCGAGGCCCTCGGCGAAGTAGCGCTCGGTTCCGCCCCAGGTCTCCTCGATCGTCTCGAAAGCCGCCGCAAGATAGTCGGCCCGGGCGTCGAAGAGCGGGCTGAGGAGCTCCATGACCTCGGGCGACATCCCGGCGGGGGAGGTGTCGCTGCGGCGCACCTTGTAGCGGCGGTGGGGGTCGTTGGACTTGAGGTAGTCGGCCTCGATGGCGTCCCGCTCGACGCCCACCGCCAGCAGCGAGATGGCGATCGACAGTCCCGCGCGGTCCTTGCCCGCCGCGCAGTGCATCAGCGCCGGGACGCTGTCATCCGCCAGCGCGTGCAGCACCCGGCTGTGCTCCGCCGTGCGCTCCTTGATGATCATGCGGTAGGAGGCGGACATCCGGTCGGCCGCCTTGCCGTCCGCGAGGATCGACCTGAGCTGCTCGAGGTCGCCGTCGCGGACCATCTTCCAGAATTCGGCGCCGTCGGCAGGGTCGCTGAGCGGGATGTTCACGTTCCGCACGCCGGGCAGCTCGACGTCGAGGCCCTCCAGCTTGTGGTCCGCGGCGTTGCGGAAGTCGAAGATCGTATGGAGCCCGAGCGAGGCGAGGAAGGTGGCGTCGCTCTCGGTGGCGTGCGCGAGGTGGCCGCTGCGGAAGAGCCGTCCGTACTGCACGCGTCGCCCGTCGACGGTAGGCAGTCCGCCCACGTCCCTGAAGTTGCGCACCCCTGCGAGCTCGGGTTCGGTCGACGGGGTCTGGGGCAGCTGCTGCGTCACGGGGGCTCCTCCGTGTCTGCGGTCGGCACTGCTCGCCGACGATGGCGCGCTCCCGACCCTACGACATCGATTCCTCAGGCAATCATCTCGGTTGCGGCGCCAAGACCGTTGCCTCCAGGGACGGTTCCGGTCGATGATGTGCGGACCTGTGTGGATCTGGGGGGTTGCGGTGATCCAGTCGGTCGGTGAGGGGCGCATCTGGCTTCTGTCCGGGCGTACGGGCAGCTACGCGCTGCACGTCACCGACCGCGACGAGCTGCTGCATCTGCACTGGGGACCCCGGATCGGACCGGCCGACGCCGAGGCGCTCGCGGCCCGGCCCCTCCCGCCCTACTGGCCGTTCGAGTCACAGCTCGACGGGCACGAGGAGTACCCGGTCGAGGGCGGCCCCCGCTTCGTACGGCCCGCCCTCTCCGTACGCACGCAGGAGGTGCGCGGCACCGAGTGGCGCTTCGACGACGCCCAGGCGGACGGTGACGAGCTGCGGCTGCGCTTCGTTGACCCGCTGCACGGTCTCGCGCTGACCCTCCACTACCGGATGCGGGACGACTCCGACGTGATCGAGCGCTGGGTCACGGTGGCCCATGCCGGCCAGGGAGCGGCGCTGGAGCTGCTGCGCGCCGACGCCGCCGTGTGGACACTGCCGGGTCGCGACCGGCGCCGGCTCTCGCAGCTGCACGGCCGCTGGGCGGCCGAGTCCCTTCTCGTGCGGTCGGAGCTCACGTACGGCGAGAAGGTGCTCGGGTCGCGTCGCGGGCACACCGGGCACCAGCACCTGCCCTGGGTCGCCGTCGACGACGGTGAGGCCACGGAGGAGACGGGCGAGGTGTACGGCTGTGCGCTCGGCTGGTCGGGATCATGGCGGATCGCCGTCCAGCACCTGCCCGACGGCCGGGTGCAGATCAACGGCGGAGCCGGATACGACGACTCCGGGCTGCTGCTCCTCGCGCCGGGCGAATCATATATTTCGCCCGTATTTGCCGGACTTTGGACGGATGGTGGCTTCGGCGCGGCAAGCCGCGCCTGGCATTCCTGGCAGCTCGCCCATGTCATTCCGGACGCGCGGGCTTCCCGGCCGGTCCTCTACAACTCCTGGGAGGCCACCGGCTTCGACATCTCGGAGGAGCAGCAGCGGGCCCTGGCGCGCCGGGCGGCCGGGATCGGGGTCGAGCTCTTCGTCGTGGACGACGCCTGGTTCGGGCGGCGCACCAGCGACCGGGCCGGGCTCGGCGACTGGACGCCGAATCCGGACCGCTTCCCGCAGGGGCTGAAGCCGCTCGCCGACGAAGTGCACGCGCTGGGCATGCAGTTCGGGATCTGGGTCGAGCCGGAGATGGTCAACGCCGACAGCGATCTCCACCGCGCCCACCCCGAGTGGATCCAGCACCGTCCGGGCCGGGCCCGGACCGAATTCCGCAACCAGCTGGTGCTGAACCTCGCCCGCCAGGACGTCCAGGACCACCTCTGGGAACAGCTGGACGGGCTGCTGGCCTCGGCCCCCATCGACTACGTGAAGTGGGACTTCAACCGCTGCTTCACGGATGCCGGCTGGCCGGGGGAGCCGTACCCCCAGAGGCTCTGGGTCGAGCACGTCGAGGCGCTCTACTCCCTGCTGGACCGGCTGCGGGCGGCGCACCCGGCCGTCGCCTTCGAGTCCTGCTCGGGCGGCGGTGGCCGGATCGACCTGGGGATACTCTCCCGTACCGATCAGGTCTGGACCTCCGACAACACCGATCCGCTGGACCGGCTGGCCATCCAGCACGGCTTCTCGCAGCTGCATCCGGCCCGGGTCATGGCCGCCTGGGTGACGGACAGCCCGAATGTGCAGCTCAACGGCAGGATCAGCTCCCTGCGGTTCCGTTTCGTCAGCGCGATGGCCGGGGTGCTGGGCATCGGCGGCGACCTCGCGCGGTGGAGTGAGGACGAGCTGACCGAGGCCCGCGGCTGGGTGGACCTCTATAAGAAGATCAGGCCGGTCGTGCAGCACGGCGAGCTCCACCGGCTGCGCCCGCCGGAGGGCGGGCTGAGCGCTGTGCAGTACGTGCGCGGCGACGAGGTCATCGTCCTGGCCTGGCTCGAGGCGCAGCGCCACGGGGAGCGGCCGCCCGCGCTCAGGCTGTGCGGGCTCGACCCGGCGGCGGCGTACGAGTGTCTGGACACGGAGACCGTCCACCGGGGTGCGGTGCTGCTGCATCACGGAATGGACACGGGGCTGCGCGGTGATCGCGACGCGGTGGTGCTCCGGCTGAGGCGCAGGTCCGGCCGGATCTGACCCTTCCGCCCTTACGGGCACATCTAGTGGGATTCATGCCTATTGGGGCTTCTGTCCGTATTGAGGCCTTTAGTGGAACACGCCCCGGTTACAAGGGGGATGGGCTCCGTTGCGTGAGCGGGATCATATTCGTGACGTTCTGTTGTCGTGTCCCGCAATCAATTGCCTTTGTCCGCAAGGCAATCACAGATCCGTAATCGACGGAGGGTGACCGGGAATTCCCTGTTGTCGCTACCTGGGTGAATGCCGGGTTAATGAGGTGGCTTGTTCCCGTCGACCGGCTCCCTTAAGTTCGCCGCAATCCGGTCGGACCGCCTAATCCTGCCGCCGACCGGAATACGCACCCACCCCCACGCGTGGCAGGAGCGGGGGACCCAGGTAGAACGCCGACCGGAGTTCCGGACGGCTAGGGGTCAAGCCGCACACCTCGCGGCCGGGCGTCTCCAGCCCGCACCCGACAGCTCACCTCGTAGGCGCCGGAGAGGAATTCGCCATGCCCAAGGGCAAGCATCGTCGTCCGAGGACCAACCCCATCTCGCGCGGATTCGTCGCCGCGGGCACGGGTGGTGCCGCCATCGCACTCCCCCTGATCGGCGCCGCGGGTGCGCACGCCGCGGACACGTCCGCGCCCACCGTCACCCCCGAGCGCGTCGCCACCGTCGCCCAGAAGGCCGCCGCCCCCCAGGCGGACCGGACGGGGAAGGCGGCCAAGACCTACACGGTCGTGTCCGGTGACTACCTGTCGAAGATCGCCGTGGAGCAGGACGTCCGGGGCGGCTGGAAGAAGCTGTACGCGGACAACCGCGAAGCCGTCGGCGAGAACCCGTCGCTCATCCACCCGGGTCTCAAGCTCACGCTCGGCGCCAAGGCCCAGGCGAAGGCTCCGGCCGAGGCCCCCGCCAAGGAGAAGACGAAGGCGAAGGCGTCGAAGGCCGAGGCGCCCGCCAAGGCCGAGGCGCCCGCCAAGGCCGACGCGCGGGCCGAGGCTCCGGCGAAGGCCGAACGCACGCAGGTGCGCGCCGAGTCCGGATCCGGTGCCGCCCAGGCCCCCGCCGGTGCCGCTGCCGCCGCCCCTGCCCCCGCCGCGCAGAGCAACTTCTCCGGCTACTTCGCCCCGGTCGACGCGAGCATGACCACCGCCTACCGCACCGCCGGCGCCATGTGGTCCAGCGGTTACCACACCGGTGTCGACTTCGCGGCCCCCACCGGCACCTCCGTCAAGTCGGTCGGCCCCGGCACCGTCGTCTCGGCCGGCTGGGCCGGCGCGTACGGCAACCAGGTCGTCATCCGGCACGACGACGGCACGTACTCGCAGTACGCTCACCTCTCCCAGCTCTCCATCTCGTCCGGCGAGAGCGTCACCGGCGGGCAGCAGATCGGCCTCTCCGGCTCCACCGGCAACTCCACCGGTCCGCACCTGCACTTCGAGATCCGCACCACCCCGAACTACGGCTCGGACATGGACCCGCTCGCCTACCTCCGCCAGTACGGCGTCTCGATCTGAACCTGACGTAACGTCAGCAGCGTCCGCCGCCCTCCGACCTGACCCGGAGGGCGGCGGGCGTGTGTGTGCCGCCATATTCCCGCTGAGCGGAAAACTGACCAGGTGGTCTATCTCACGCCCCGTCAACCCCTCCCTACGGTGGCGTAGGTCACTTAGCGCCGTGAATGATGTCTCGACGTGGCAGACGATTCGAGATCAAGGGAAAACAGGGCATTCGGGTCGTACGCGGCGATCGGTGACAGCTTCACCGAGGGCGTCGGGGACCCCGGACCCGAGGGTCGGTTCGTGGGATGGGCGGATCGCCTGGCGGTCCTGCTCGACGACCGCGCACCGGAGCACACCTTCCGCTACGCCAACCTCGCCGTGCGCGGCCGCCTTCTCGACCAGATCGTGGCGGAACAGGTCCCGCGCGCAAGGGAACTCGCCCCCGACCTGGTGACGTTCTGCGCGGGCGGCAACGACATCATCCGGCCCGGCACCGACCCCGACGACGTCGCCGAGCGCTTCGAACGAGCCGTCGCCGCCCTCACCTCGGCCGTCGGCACCGTCATGGTGACCACCGGCTTCGACACCCGCGGTGTGCCCGTGCTGCGCCACCTGCGCGGCAAGATCGCCACGTACACCGCGCACGTCCGCGCCATCGCCGACCGCTACGACTGCCCGGTCCTCGACCTCTGGTCGCTCAAGTCCGTCCAGGACAGGCGCGCCTGGGACGACGACCGGCTGCATCTGTCCCCCGAGGGACACACGCGCGTGGCGCTCCGCGCCGCCCAGGTCCTCGGCTTCCACGTCCCCGTCGACCCGGACCAGCCATGGCCCCCGCTGCCGCCGCGCGGCACGCTCGAGGTCCGGCGCGACGACATCCACTGGGCGCGCGAGTACCTCGCCCCGTGGATCGGCAGGCGGCTGCGGGGCGAGTCCTCCGGTGATCACGTGGAGCCGAAGCGTCCTGATCTGCTTCCGCTGTGAACCCTCCCGTTCGCGGCGGCGGGGATCCGCTCCAGGACCCCGCCCGCGAACAGGTCGTACAGCGGCAGCGACTCCAGATGGACGTATCCGATGTGGCAGTCGCACACGGCGAGCGGACACGGCCGGGGCCGAAGTGCCGCCCGGTACGAGCCGTCGTAGAGATTGCCGAGCTCGGAACGGACGAAGTGGCAGCGCCGCACCGTCCCGTCCCCGTCCACCGAGATCACCGACTCGCCCGTGCGGCACGGCAGCCCGGCCGAGCGGTGCGGATGGCGGCTGTACGGGAAGAGGGGGTCGAGGGCCGTCCAGCGGTCGGCCTCCTGGTCGGTGTACGTGCGCCCCTCGGCCGCGTTGACCCACAGATACACATGCGGGGGAAGATCGGCCCGGAGCCGGCGCGCCTGCTCCAGATGCTCCTCGAAGCCGACGATCCCGACGCTGAACCGGACGCCCCGGTCGGTCAGTTCACGACATTTGCCGAGGAAGCGGTCGTACGGCGTCTGGCCCGGGTGGTACGTGCACCACAGCGCCAGCGTGCCCGTGTCGGCGTCCGCGAGCCAGTCGGTGCGGCAGCTCAGATTGGTCTGGATGGCGACTCTGCGGATGTGCGGCAGCCGGGACAGCCCGGCCAGGGTGCGCCGGTACCAGGAGCGGACCAGACCCTCGCCCCACGGGGTGAACAGCACCGACAGACGGTCGTCCGTCCGCTCCGCCGCCCAGTCCGCGAAGCGCTCCAGCGCCAGCCGGTCCGCGCGCAACTGCTCCCGGCTGTCTCGGCGCTTGGCGAACGGGCAGTAGGGGCAGTCGTAGTCGCAGGAGGCGAGCGGCCCCCGGTACAGGATCGTCAGATCCACCTGATTCTCACCCCTTCGTCACTTGAGCTCGTACGCGACCATCGCGGCGCGTACGGCGGGTGAGAACAGCTCCGGGCCGAGCGCGTCCGAGTACGCAAGCCCTTCCGGTGTCAGCCGCAGCAGGCCGTCGCTCTCCTCCAGCCAGCCGCGGTCGGCGAACGCGGCGAGCTCGGCGCGGAAGTCGTCGGCCGGGGCGCTGCCGAACCGCTCCCGGTACTCCGCGGCCCTCATCCCCCGCGCCTGGAGCAGTGACTGGAGCAGATGGCGGCGGCGCGTCTCGTCGTCGTCCATCCGCCGGCCGACCTCGGCGCGCGAGAAGTCCTCGGTCCGGGTGTAGTCGTCGATGATCGCCCGTATCTCGCGCATGTCGACGGCGTAGTCGAAGGAGTAGTGCAGTCCTGAGGTGTACGACCGGGCCCCGCAGCCGAGGCCGATCATGCCGTCGGTCTGGCAGGCGTAGTCGTCTGCCCCCTGCTGCGGCACGTCCGCGCGCCGGAACATCCGCATCGACACCTGCTCGTAGCCGTGGGCCAGGAGGTGATCGCGCCCCTGGCGGTACAGGCGCAGCCGCTGGTCGTCCCACGCGGTGTCCGCGTCCGGGCCGGCGAGGCGGCCGAGACCGGTCAGCGGGCGGACGTAGAGCGGATAGAGATACAGCTCCTCGGGCCGCCAGGCGAGCGCGGCATCGAGCGACCCGCGCCAGGTCGCCTCGGTCTGGCCGTCGATGCCGTAGATCAGGTCGATGTTGAGGACAGGGACCCGGGCCTCCCGGATCCGGCCCAGCGCGGCCTCCACGTCGGCGCGGCGCTGCGGGCGCACGGCAGCCTTCGCCTCCTCGTCGACGAAGCTCTGCACACCGATGCTCAGCCGGGTCGTGCCACGCTCGGCGAGCACGGAGAGCCGGTCGGCGGTCGCCGTCGCCGGGGAGGTCTCCACCGACAGCGGCACCGCACGCAGATCGGCGCCCATCCGCTTTTCCGCGATGTCGCACAACCGCTCCAGCTCGCCGGCCGTGAGGAAGGTGGGTGTCCCACCGCCGAGGGCAGCGGTGGCGAACCGCACCGGGTCCGAGTCTCCGAGCGCGTCACGGACGGCTGTCGCCTGCCGTTCCAGCGCGTCGAGATAGACCGTGGTGAGCTCGTCGGGCGCGCCGATGCGGGTGAAGAGATTGCAGAAGCCGCAGCGGACCTCGCAGAACGGAATGTGCAGATAGAGCGAGAGTGCGTCCTTCGGCTCCGCGGCCCACAGCTCGCGCAGTGCGGGCCGGTCGGCGAGCGGCCGGTACGCGGTCTTGTGCGGGTAGGCGTACACGTAGCTCCGGTACGGGCGGATTGCCTTCATCGCGCGTCCTCCTCGGCCGGGCCGGGTCCCGGAAGGACGAACTGGGCGTACGGAACGGTCCAGACGACCTCGTGGCCGAGCCGGTGGCCGGTGTACCCGTCGTCGCCGTACGCCGTGCCGTGGTCGGAGCAGACGATCACGAAGCAGGGCCTCCTGCTGCCGGCCGCGGCGAAGAGCCGGCCCATGTGGCGGTCCACGTACTCCAGCGCGGCCGCGTGTGTCTCGCGCGAGTCGCCCGCTTCGCGCGTGGCACCGGGCAGATGGAACCAGTTGGGCTGGTGCAGGGCGGCCACGTTGACGAACAGGAACAGGCGCCGGTCGTCGGGCAGACCGGCGACGATCCGCTCGGCCCGCTCCACCTGCGCCTCGAAGGAGACCGGGGACACCACACCGAACTCCGGTTCCCAGTGACTCTCCTGGAACAGTCCGGGCAGCACCGTGCCCAGAGGGGCCTGCCGGTTGAAGAAGCCGACCCCGCCGATGCACACCGTCCGATATCCGGCCTGCGCCAGTCCCGTGACCAGGTCCGGCGTGTCGTACACGAACGTGCCGGGCGCCGTGGTCTCACTGCCCGCGAAGCGCGCGGCGAACAGCCGCGGATGAGGGCCGGGCGTGGCCGGTGTCGGCAGGAACCCGGCGAAGATCGCCTGATGCGAGGCATAGGTGAAGCTGCCGGGCGCGTGCCGCTTCTCCCAGACGCCCCCGGGGAGATGACGTGCCAGGTTCGGGATCCGGCCGGCTGCCGCGAGCTCGGCCGCGACGTCGTAGCGGAGTGTGTCGAGGGTGACGAGGAGCAGATCGTGGGAGCCGACGACCGAGGCCATGTCGACGGTGTCCGCGTCGGGTGAATCGATGGTGGCGGCCGTGCCGGCCGTGCCGGTGGGGTCGGCCCGGTCGGCCGTGCCGAGCATGTCCGTCGTGTCGGTGGAGGTCGGCATGGGTGGTTCCTGGTCGTTCGTGCGGATCGCGGCGGCAACCTGCGCCGCATAGGTGTCGAGGCCTTCGGCCTCGCTGCCCGGCAGCCCGGTCAGACGCGGCAGCAGATCGCCGAACGCGTTGACCTCACCGACGGCGAAGCGGCGCCAGCCGGTGGCAGGGAGCAGATCGACGCCGACGCACAGGGTCCCGGGGAAGCGGGCAGCGGCCCGCTCGCACAGGCCCAGCACGTCGTCGCGCCAACTGCGGCCCGCCGCCAGCACGGCGGCCATGGCCCCGGCCACGTCGCCCCGTTCCCCGCCCATATGCAGATTGGTGAGCGGGGAGCGGCTCGTCCGTACCACGACATGGGTGGCCCTGCCCGCGACGACCACGACCCGCAGATCGGTGGCCCTGCCGTGCTGAACCGCCTTCGGAAGCCAGCGCTCGATGTGCAGACCGTCCGGCGCGAGGGCGTCCACGATCGCGGCGATCTCGGACTCCGAGGTGTAGCGCCGCAGCCGCAGCGAGTTGAACAGCCGCCCGTCCGGGGCCCGCTCGACCGAGGTCGCCGCCCGGAACCCCCCGTCCGCCGCCGCCTCGACCGCGAGCACACCGGAGGCCGACGAGCCATGGGCGAGTTTCACGAACGCGCGCCGGAAGCCCGGCTCGGCGAGCCGCGCCCGCACGTCGTCCCAGCCGCGCACGGCAGGAGCCGCGGCCCCCGAAGTCGGCGAGGGCGGCACGGCCACCCCCGCAGCCGCGAGCCGTTCGTGACAGAGCCGCTTGTCGAACAGCACGAAGAGCTCGTCCGGATCGTCCAGGAGCGTCGCACCCGTGGCACGGACAGCACCGGCCACGTCCTGGACCGCCTCGGTGAACCGCGCGTACCAGCGGCCGGTGCCCTCGACTCTGGCCGGGTCGCCGACACCGCGCAGCAGCGCGTCCACCTCTGCGTTCTCACCGGGCGAGTCGATACGGACCAACTCGCCCGGCAGGAAACGCGCTCGGCCGTGCAGCACGTCCAGCCATGGCACCACGCGCGCGTCGGGCAGCCCCGTCGCGCGCACGGCCTCCTGGAAGAACGTGACACGACGGTTCTCGGGGTTGCCGACGACGGCGAAGCGCTGTGATGAGGGCCGTGTCACTCCGCCACCGCGGTGAAACGGCCGTCACCGTCGTCCCACGGCTCCTGGACGTCGTCGAGGTCCACCGTCACGCCGACGGACTCCAGGGCCTGACGCATCCGCTGCCGCATCGCCTCTCCGATGAAATGGTGGTGCATGTCGAGCTTCTTGAGATGCGTCAGCGGCTGTCCTTCGAGCAGCGCGGCCGCACCCTCGTCGCCGAGCGTGCCCATCGACAGGTCCAGCGTCTCGAGCCGGGCCACGACCGGCGCACCGGCCAGGGCCGCGGCGATCTCGTCCTGGATCTCGCTGTTGCGCAGGGCGAGATGACGAAGCCGGGGCAGCCGGGTGCCGGCGAGGAACGACTCCAGGTCGGCGAGCTCTGCGTCCCCGCCGTACTCGGAGACGCCGAGCCAGAGGTCGAGGTGCTCCAGCGCGGGCAGCTCGCTCGCCGCGATGCCGCGCACCACCTCGACCGGCAGGCCGCCGGTCTCGACCCGCAGCGTGCGCAGCTTCGCGTGGTCCACGGCCGGGAAGCCGAGGCCGGAGCCACCACGCACACCGAACTCCTCCAGCTCGGGGAACCCCTCCAACAGCGGGGTCACCACGCCCTGGTTGATCCAGGAGATCTCGCACTCCTCGAAGGTGATGTCGCCCAGAAACAGGCCGCGCAGCGCAGGCAGCTGCCCCTTCGCCTCCAGCAGGGCGGCTATGACCTCGTCGGGACCGCTGTCGTACGCATCGCTCCACGCCCCGGCGATCAGCGCCCGCACCTGTGTGGTGTCCACGGTGGCGACGAAGCGCGCGAAGGCGTCCTCCCAGGCCTCCTCGCTCTCGTACGCGTCGACGCCGATCCGCCAGGCGACGGAGGCCGGATCGGGCAGCTGGTCGACCTTGGCACCGGCGCCGGGGAAATCGAACGCGGGCAGGCCGTACAGCTCCTGCAGATGGCCCGAGATGGTCATGACGGATGCTCCAGACACCGGACGGCGTTGATCGGGTGATGTGCGAGCAGTTGTACCAAGCCGCACCGACAGCGCCCGACGTGGGGCGGGGAGCGGCCGGTCCGGGGCGACTGTCAGACCCTGCCTCTAGCTTCGGTACCGAGTCCGGCGCACTCGGTGCCGGCCGTGGAGGGGAGAGCCATGTACCGGCAGGGAGACGTGCTGATCGTGCCCGTCGCTGATGATGCCGTCCCGGCACACGCCGTCGACGCCCCCGGGGAGTCGCGCGACGGGCGGGGGCGGCTGGTGCTCGCCCTCGGCGAGGTCACCGGCCACGCGCACGCACTGGCGGCGCCCGGCCGGCTCGTCCGCGAACCGGGTGCGTTCGGGCCGATGCTGCTGCATCTCCCCGAGGGCGGGCGGCTGGTGCACGAGGAGCACGCGCCGATATCGCTCCCCAAGGGCTGGTACCGGGTGGTGCGCCAGCGGGAGTACATCCCGGGTGCGGTGCGGATCGTGGCCGACTGAGCCGGACGAGCCGAAGTCGGCGGCAGCAAGGCAGCAAGGCAGCAAGGAAGCAGCGGAATCAGGGGACGGGGCAGAGATGCAGTACGTGGACAAGTGGCGTGCCGCCGCGGCGGCGACGGTCCCGGCGGACCGGGCGGCCGCGGAGGAGGGGGTCCGCGTGGCCTACCGCACGGCCGGGCTCGCGGCACCCGAGCGGTTTGTCTGGGCGGGTTCGCCCAGGTCGGCCGTCGCGGCAGTGCGCACGCTCGAGGACGCGGGACGTTCGGTGCGGCACGAAGTGAGGACTGTGCCCTGGGCCGACGAGCGGCGCAGGATGCACGACGAACTCGGCCCCGCCGGCTGGACCGAGCACTGGGGGAGGACCGGCGCCCTGCTCTGGGACGGCACGCGAACGCTGGCCGAGCGGATACGGACCGGTGTCGCCGACTCGTTCGCCGAAGAGGCCGCTGCGGTGGCCGACGGGGACGCCGACGAGGCGGCCACCGAGCGGAGGGCCGTGCGGCTGGTCCTGCTCGACGCGGTGCTCGGCCAGCACGACGCCGCGTGGCTCGCCGCGTTCGACGGCCACAGCGAGCGGCTCGACGGACTCGCCCGGGTCGCCGGACACGCGGGCTGGTGGTGGCCGTTCGAAAAGGCCGTGGTGATCTGCGAGCGGCCCGTGGAGCTCCACCGCGACGAGGTCGGGCGCCTCGACCGCGGCGACGGCCCGGCGCTCGCGTTCCCCGACGGCTTCGCACTGCATGCCTGGCGCGGCATGCCCGTGCCCGCCGAGTTCCTGGCCGGACTGTCCTCACTGACCCCCGAGCGGATACGCACGGAGGAGAACGCCGAACTGCGGCGCGTCATGCTCGAGTTCTACGGCTACGACCGGTACCTCACCGAGTCGAACGCCACGCCCGTGCACCGCGACGAGACCGGCGTGCTCTGGCGCATCGCGCTCGATGACGACGAGGACGTCGTCATGGTCGAGGTCGTCAACTCCACACCGGAGCCGGACGGCACGTACAAGACGTACTGGCTCCGTGTGCCGCCCGGCACCCGCACCGCGAAGGAGGGAGTCGCCTGGACCTTCGGGCTCCACGCGTCGGTGTACGAACCGCTGCGTCAGACCTGAGCCGCAGCCAGGTCCTCGGGGCGGATCAGCGTCGAGCTGCCCCGGCCCGTACAGGCATGGGCCCCGGCCACCGCGCCCAGCCGGGCACAGTCCGCAGCGGGGAGGCCGGCCAGCCGCCCGTAGAGGAAGCCGCACACATACGCGTCCCCGGCGCCGTTGGAGTCCACCACCGGCGCGGGTGGCGCCACGGCCGGGACCGGGCGTGGTGTGCGGCCGCCGTCGCGGGTCATCACATACGAGCCGCCGGCTCCGGCCGTCGCGACCACGGTGTCCGCCCGCCCTTCGCGCAGTATCTCCCGCATCACCGACGCAATCCGATCCCCGGCCCCGGCCGCGCTGAGGAAGACCACGTCGGAGCGGAGTGCGAACTCCTTGTGGTAGTCGTCCACTCCGTCCCAGTCGTGGAGGTCGGTGGAGACGGGAACACCGAGTTCGGCGATGTCGTCGTACAGGAAACGGGCGAAGTTCATGATCGACAGATGGACGTGGCGGGCCCGTCGCAGATGCGGCAGGTAGAAGTCCCGCGGCATGCGAAGATCCACGGCGTCACGGGCGTCGTAGAAGGACATTCTGCGGCCCGCCGAGTCGACCAGGTTCACCGCACGTCGCGTACCGGCGGGGGAGACCAGGTGCGCGAAGTCCACACCGCCCTCCGCGAGTCGTTCGCGGACCTGCAGGCCCGGCGCGTCGTCTCCGATGAAGTCCAGGAATCTGACGCCGAGTCCGAGGGAGCGGCAGCCGAGGGCCACGTTTCCTCCCGTGTGCCCCGGCCACTCCGTGATCGGGGGTACCCCGACCGAGTCGGCGAGCGGGACCGGCAGCGAGTCGACGCGGACGACCGTGTCGACCCCGCTGCCGCCGATCACCAGGACGTCAAGCTCCGGCCGGTCCCTGTACTGCGCGGACACCGCTTCCCCTCCCATGAGCCTTCGATGCGCTACGCACTCTGCCGTGTCAGCGCTTCGCGGTCGAGCCCCAGTTCACGGGCGAGGGCCTCGTCCGTCCACTCCAGCATCGCGGCGCGGCTGAGCGACCCCGCGTACGACGTCATCTGCACCGCGAGACCGTCCAGCAGAGCCGTCAGCCGCCACGCCGCCGACCCAGGGTCGGCGCAGCGGAACTCGCCGGCCGTCGCGCCCTCCGCGATGACCGCGGTCAGCTCGGCCTTCCACTGCTGGTCGAGATCGCGGGCCACTTCGCGCAGGGCGGGTTCGCGCAGCGACGCCGCCCAGCCCTCGATCCACAGGCGCCAGCCTTTCGCCTGACCCGTCGGGGCGTACCAGCGGACGGCGGTGCGCAGACGGCGTACCGCGGATGTCCGGCGGCCGAGGATCTTGCGCAGGTGGGCCAGGTCGCCCTCCGCGGCATAGGCGAAGGCGGCGGCGACGAGCCGCTCCTTGGTCGAGAAGTGGTACAGCACCAGGGCGTTGCTCACCCCGAGTGCGGAGGCGACATCGGCGATCCGCACGGCGGCCACGCCCCGCGCCTCGATCTGCTCCACGGCGGCCCGCAGCAGCTCTTCCTGTCGCTCCGCCACGCTCAACCGGACTCTCGTCACCCGGTCACCCTACACACGCATGTGCGAGCTCCAGGAGCCGTCGGTCGGTCCCACGGCCCGCGACCACCGCCAGGCCGACGGGCAGTCCCGCCACCGAGATCCGGGGCAGCACGAGGCACGGGAGCCCTGCCGCGCTCACCGGACACGTGAGGCGGAAGGTGGCGTCACGGAGGGCGGCCTTGCGCTCGGGGGTCTCGTCGATCAGCGGTGCCGGGCCGCCCGTCGCGGGCAGTAGCATGACCGCGTCCTCGGGGAGGGCCGCGCGCAGCGCACGGCCCGCCCGGTGGACCGTCCGCTCGGCGGCTTCCCGGCGCTCCGCGGTGACTTCGGACGCATGGGCGAAGCGGGCTCCGATCCCGGGGCCGAGGGCGCCGGGGTGGGCGCTCACCCAGGCGCCGTCGCACTCCCAGGCCTCGGCCCCCTGGGCCGTGGCGAACGCCGTGGCCAGACCCGCCGGATCGAACCCCGCGGAGGGCATGTTCTCGGTGCGCAGTCCGATCGACGCGGCACATTCCGCTGCCGCTTGCGGGAAGGCGTCGCGTACCGCGGGATCGGCGAGGGCCACGAGGTCGGCGGCGATCAGGGCCGTACGGAACGGTGGTCCGGCCTCCGGGGCCCGGACGGCTCCGGCCTCGGGAAGTCGGGGAAGCAGCACGTCGCCGAGCCGCGCCAGCGTCCTCGCGTCCCGTGCGAGCCAGGCGACGGTGTCGAAGGACGGCGCCAGCGGCAGCATGCCGGTGGTCGGGACGGCGCCATGCGTGGGGCGCAGGCCGTACAGCCCGCAGTACGAGGAGGGCACCCGGATGGAGCCGGCGGTGTCGCTGCCGAGTCCTGCGTCGGCCTCGCCGAGCGCGACGGCGGCGGCAGGGCCGCTGGACGAACCGCCGGGGGCGCGTTCCGGGGCTGCCGGGTTGGGCGGCGTGCCGTAGTGCGCGTTGGTGCCGTTGAGGCTGTACGCGAACTCGTCGGTCTGCGCGATGCCCGTCACGTCGGCCCCCGCGTCCAGTAGTGCGCCCACGGCCCATGAGTGGGCCTGCTGTGGCTCGGCCTCGGCCAGCCACGCCGGGTTGCCGGCGCCGAGCCGGTGCCCCGCGACGGCGTGCACGTCCTTGACCGCCAGCCGCAGCCCGTGCAGGGGCCCGCCGCCGGAACCGCCGACCAGCGGGTCCCCCTTCTCCCGCCACACCGTCATGCCTGCCGACCCCATGGGCCCCCGACCTCCCTGGCTCCCAGCGACTGCCCTCCCGTCGAATCGAAGCACTCCATGAGCGCCGTGGACGGTCGCACCGCCGGGCGGTGGCCGGCACCGAGCAGAAGCGGCGGCCGCCGGCCTACCTGTACCAGCCGAAGCGTTCCGCGATCACCGGCAGCCGGTCGGCGACGATCGCGTGCGCGGCGGAGCGCGGCGTCGTGCCGTCGGCCTGGGCGCGTGCGAGCATCTGGCCGACCAGGGCGCGCATCGAGCGGCGTGTGTAGGCGAACGCCTCCTCCGCGTCGGCACCGATGTCGCCGAAGAGCGTCCACCACCACCAGGCGTTGGTGCCGGAGTTCACGACGACGTCCGGCAGGACGGTGATCCCGCGCCCGGCGAGCAGCTCCTCCGCGTCGGGCAGGACCGGCATGTTGGCTGCCTCGACGATCCAACGCGCTGTGATCAGCGCCTGGTTGGCGGTGTCGACGGCGTACGAGACGGCGGCCGGGACCAGCACCTCCGCCTCGGCGGACAGCCAGGCGTCGGCGGGCAGTTCGGTGTCGCCGGGGCGCAGCGCGGCGCGGTCCACCGTTCCGTAGGCGTCGCGCGCGGCCAGCAGCCTCTCCACGTCCAGGCCGTCAGCGTTGGCGATCGTCCCCTTGATGTCGGCCACGGCGACGATCCGCAGGCCTGTCCGGGACAGGAAGCGCGCTGTCGCCCCGCCCATGGTGCCGAGGCCCTGGACGGAGACCCGGACGCCCGCGCGGCCCTCGCCCGCCAGGTCGAGTGCCGTGAGCACCGACTCGGCGACACCGCAGCCGCCGACCAGCTCGTCGAGGCCGATGCCGTCGACCTCGACGGCGAACGCGTCGGCGAGCCGCTGCCGTGCCTCCGCCTCGTCGTCGAGCAGCGGATAGACGGCCTGAACGGACGAGACGAGGCCGGCCTCGGCGGCCGCCTTGTCGACGAGGTCCTGCGTGAGGCCGAGGTCCTCGCCGGTGGTCCAGACGCTCTCGATGTACGGGCGCATGGCGCGCAGATAGCGCACGAGGACGCCGTAGGCCTCCGGGTCCTGCGGGTCGCAGTCGATGCCGCCCTTCGCGCCGCCGAGCGGGATGTACCGCACGGTCGGGTCGTCGGCGTTGTAGTGGAGGGCCTCCTTCATCGTCATGCCCCGCGCCAGCCCGGCCACCTCGTCGAGCGTGCAGCCGGCACGCATGCGGAGCCCGCCGCTGGACACTCCGCGGACGAGGCGGTCGACCACCAGATAGCCCTGGCGGCCGGTGACGTGGTCCGTCCAGGTGAGCGAGATCAGGGGACGGGCCATCGAGAGGGCCTCCAGGGCGGACACGGTGCCTCCAGACACGACGACGAACTGAACCGTCGGTCAGTATCCGGAGGCGGGTGCAGTCGTGTCAACGCGGACGGTTCCGGACGGTTCCGGACGGCTCCGGATGACTGCGGACCACGGCGACATTGCGCAAGGATGCGTACGGATGCGCGCCGGCGCGTACGGCTTCTGAACGACGCCGCTGCCTCAATTGCCTTCGGACCGCTGGGACCGCTCGGACCGCCCGGACCGCCCGGACGATGCGGCGGATGGCGGCTGCGGCACCTCGCAGTGGTCCTTGAACCGTTCCTAGAGACTGAGCGGGAGTGAGTCCTGTTGCCAGAACTCATGCTCAGCCGAACACCCCGAACGGTCTTGGGTGTTCTGGTCCACCGCGTTCGCTCCGCGTCCGGCGTGCACGGATCGTGTCCGTGGTCCGGGGATGCGGGGGCGGTTTCCCTCGCTCCCTCGGTCGCCGGGTCGGGCCTGGGCGGTCCGATGCCCGGGCACATCGCTCTGGTGTGCACGGGGCGGTGTCGTCCGTCGCCTGATCCGGTATCCGAGGGCGCGCCTGCCGATGGCCACCGAGGCGGCGGCGTGTCGGCTGGTCTTGTGGGTTTTGCTGGTGAGGGGGGCTTGCCAGTGCTGGGCGCCCCAGACGCTGGTGTAGGCGGGATCGACGGCGATCACGCCGATGCCGGCTTCCGCGCACATGGACAGCAGGCGTGCGCGCAGGCGGCCGGTGGGGATGCCGGAGATGAGCTGCCGGAATCGCTTGCGGCGGCCGTGTTTCTCGCGGGTGGTGGAGTCGGTGAAGTCGAGGTCTTCGATCGCGATGGCCTGCACGCCGGTCCGTTTGGCCCAGTGCAGGAGACGGGTGAGGGCGTGGCGGAGCTGGGCGTCGCGGTGCGAAGCGCTGCCGGTGAGCTGGTAGTCGAAGCGGCGGGGTGTGCCGACGGGGTTGCCGTGTTCGTCGAGGCGCCATGCGGCGAGGTGGTCGGCGTTGGTGTCCACGGCGATCACGCCGTCCGCGCGCAGCGTGGCCAGTGGCACGACGGGGAGGTCTTTGCGGGTCCAGGAGGCGTCGAGGTACCAGCGGTCTCGGACCGTGTCCAGGTGGATGCGGTAGGCCACGGCCCGGTTCGCTTCGATCCGGTCTCGCCATTCGTCGTCCCGGTGCCAGAAGGCGACCTTCGCGGCCAGCACGTACCGGCCGTGCTTCGCGTTCGCGTGCTCAGCGAGGGGGGCGGGCAGCTTGATGCTGATCTCGCCGCCGGGGCTGACGCGGATCGTCTCGTTCCCGAACCTTTTTCCGGACTCGCCGTCGGCGGTCAGAAACCACCGCGCCGCCTCCCACTGTGCCCGCCACTGCTCCTCGGTCAGGTTCGCGGCGGTGAGGTGGTGACGAGTGCCCAGCAGTCGGCGGCCCCCGCGTGTGATCGACACGTGTCCGGCGTCGCGTTCGGCCGTGACCTGTTCGTACCGCTCTTCAAGGACCGCCAGGCGCCGGGACTTGTTAAACCACTCGTGCGAGGACCGGTAGCCGCCGGGCTTGCCCCGGCTGCCCTTCTCTTTGACGGACAGGGACAGCCGGTGCCGGATCATGCGGATACCGGCATCCAGGGATTGCAGGTGTGCGTGCTGCGCACGCCGGGACAGTCCCCACTGGTCGTGCGTGCTGGACGTGATCGAACCGGCCCAGCGGGAGGACGACAACGTCGTCAGGTCGCGTTTGCGTTCGGCCCACGTGTCGGTGGAGTGCTCCAGGCCGTCACGGCACCTTCGGGCCAGATCACGCGAGGCCAGCGTGCCCAGGTGCGCGCCGGCCAGGCGCAACACCTTCTCGTCCCCGGCCGTCAGTCCCCCCAGGCGGTCGCGGATGCTGACACCCGTCGGGCCGTCGGCGACGAACGGCCGGGCAATCTGCCGCAGCGGCCTGCGCTGGTCAGCCATGCTCGGCGGCCTCCAGCGCCTTGCGGGCACGGTTCTTCGCCGACCCGCGCCCGTACAGGCGGGCACAGAACGAGGTCAGGACCTCCACCATGTCGCGCACCAGGTCGTCTTGGACCTCGCCGTCATCAAGGACCACGAGGCGGCGCCCGGTCGCGGACAGGGCCGCCTCGACCAGTTCGACGTTCATCCGACCGAGGCGGTCCTTGTGCTCCACCACCACCGCCTGCACGGCAGGATCGGCAAGCAGCCGCTTGGCCTTGGAACGAGCGCCGTTCATGCCGGAGGCGATTTCGGACTCCACCCGCACCACCCGGTGGCCTTCGGTGGCAGCCCACCGGGCCAGCCGGGCGACCTGGCGCTCCAGATCGTCCTTCTGATCGTGCGAGGAGACGCGGGCGTACAGCCCCAGCCCGCCGACTGCCCCGGTCGCGGCGTTGGCCCCCACATTCACGAGGATCGTGCGCGGGCCGACCCGCTGAGCCGGTACCGGCAGCGTCCCCTCGCGGAACCAGCGATACGCGGTCTGCGGATGCACGCCCTGCGTCTTCGCCCATTCCGTGAGATTCACGCTCTGACAACGACACTCACTCATACATGGTTACCCTCACTCACCCGACTTCGGGGGCCAGCAGTTGAAGACCCCTGGCTGGTCAGCCCGAGTGCCGAATTGATCCGCGAGCGCAGATTCTCCACCGCCACCATCGCGGTCAGCTCCACGTACGCGGCCTCGCCGAGCGCCCGGAGCAGCCGCTCGGCCAGTTCGTCCGTGACCTCCGGCGGGTTCGCGGTCATCGCCTCCGCGTACTCCATGACGTCGCGCTCGAGCGACGTGTACACGTCACTGTCACGCCATACCGGCACGTCCTGCAGTTTGCGGGCGTCGATCCCCTTCCGCCGGCTCGCCCAGTAGCCGAAGTCCATGCACCAGCTGCAGCCGATCGAGGCGGCCGTGGCCATCTCGGCCAGTGCCTTGAGGACCGGGTCCAGGGCGTTCCACTTGGCCACGGCCTGCTCGAAGCGGAGGTCGGCGCGCAGGACGCGTGTGTTGTGGCCGAGCGCCTTCACGGGGTCGAGGGCCTCCTGGAACGCGCGCTTCGAGTACCACTCCGTCGCGCGGTGGAAAAGGGTGCGGGGCGGGGTGAGCGGAATACGGGCCATGGCGGGCTCCTCCGGTGTCGCGTCTCGTCCTGACACGCGTACGACGGATCGCACGGCACCGATGTGACATGACACTGCACGACTCCGATGTGACATGGCACTGTGCGACGTGACATGGCACGGCGCCGATGTGACATTCCCATGTCCCTGGGCCCGGTTTCCGGGGGTCTCGGGGAACAACTCACATCACTTTTCCGTTCCCGCACTGGTGTAACCGACGCCCATAATGGAAGCCCCCCACCTCCAGGAGGCCTTGTGACCGGCGCTGCTTCCCCGCATTCGCTGCGCTCCACGCTGCGGTCGCTGCGACCCGCCGCTTTCGGGGCCGACCCTGCAGGGGAGCGCATGGAGCGGATCCGCCGCTCGCCGAATTTCGCCGACGGGGTGTTCCAGAACCCGGTCGGGGCCAGGACGAGGCCGTCCGGCTCCACCCTGGAGTTCGCCAAGATCTACTTCCAGAAGGAGGCGCGCAGGCTCCGCACCCCTGACGCGCCCGTGCCCCTGCACACCACCACCCTGTCCGACCTGGCCGAGCCGCCGGTCTCCGGGCTGCGGCTCACCTGGATGGGTCATTCGAGCGTCCTCGCCGAGATCGACGGCCGACGGGTGCTGTTCGACCCGGTCTGGGGCTCACGCTGCTCGCCCTTCGCCTTCGCCGGGCCCAAGCGCCTGCACTCCGCTCCCGTGCCGCTCGCCTCGCTCGGTCCGGTCGATGTCGTCGTGATCTCCCACGACCACTACGACCACCTCGATCTGCCCACGATCCGCGCGCTGGCAGCCACGGACACCATCTTCGTGGTGCCGCTCGGCGTCGGCGCCCATCTGGAGCGCTGGGGCGTCTCCGAGGGCCGGCTGCGCGAGCTGGACTGGACCGAGTCGACGGAGGTGGCCGGACTGCGGCTGACCGCCACCCCGGCGCGCCACTTCTGCGGCCGCGGCCTGCGCAACCAGCAGCACACGCTCTGGGCGTCCTGGGCCGTCGAGGGCCCCTCCGGGCACCGGGTCTACCACAGCGGGGACACCGGTTACTTCCCCGGTTTCAAGGAGATCGGCGCCGAGCACGGCCCCTTCGACGCGACCATGATCCAGATCGGTGCCTACAGCGAGTACTGGCCCAAGAACCACACGGATTCTACGCCGCTGCCTGGCGCGTGGCCGGACATTCACATGAACCCCTCGCAAGGGGTCCAGAGCCACCTTGACCTGCAGCAAGGCCAGCCGAGCGGTGTCATGCTGCCGATCCACTGGGGAACATTCCACCTCTCGTTGCATCCCTGGGCCGAGCCTGGCGAGTGGACGCTGGCCGCAGCCGGCGCGGTCGGACAAGCAGTCGCCGTCCCAGTTCCAGGCCAGCCCTTCGAGCCCGCTGGAGACCTCCCTACGCGCCCCTGGTGGCGGGATGTGTCCCTGCCGCTGAACCGCAAGTGGCCCGTTCCGGAGATCACCCCGGAGGCGTCTCGTGACGACCTCGACCTTGTGGGCGAGGGCTGACCGTGGACCCGCCGACCGTGACGGATCCGGGCGTCTGCTTGCGGCACCGGCGGCGAAGTGGGCGCGCCCCTACCGGGCGGGGCGTGGGAGGCGGTGGCCGCTACTCGGCCTCCGTGCGAGTCACGTTGCCGCCAGTGGTGATGACCTCATCGCACCTCCCGCGCGTACGGGGCGAGGGTGATCCGGTCGATCAGCGGCGCGTACCGGGAGCGGAGCAGCACCCCGGGGAAGGTGTCCGAGGCGTAGGTGGTGCCGTCGAAGTTCGGCAGTTCCTCGGAGCGGAAGGTGATCGTGTTCTGTCCCTTCTCGAGGTGGACCGGGACGGTCAGCTCCCAGAAGTTGTTCTGGTGGAAACTGTGCGGGAAGCCGACGCGCCGCATCCCGCCGCCGTTGACGGTGATGTCGGCGTGGCGGGCGAGCGGGTCCGGGTTGTAGTGGGTGGCTTCCGACTGCTCGGGGTTGGAGTAGCGGATGCGCAGCGCGTAGAGACCGGCGCGGTCCGCGGCGACGGTGAACGTCGCCGTGTTGCCGTTACCCGGGTCGCCGCCGATACCGGTGATCGCCGTCCCGTCGGTGGCCAGGGACAGTGGGGTGAACGTGGCCGAGCCCGCGAGTCTGGCGTCCTGCGCTTCGTACGTACGCGCCGGGAGCGCGCCCTCCGTGGGCGTCACCGTGAGTCGGTCGACGAGGGTGGCGGACGAACCTCCGGTCAGCGTCACCTTGTTGACGCCGCCTGAGAGGGAGACCGCCACGCTGTGCTTGCCCTAGGACAGGCGCAGCACGTCGTGCCCGTTGACGGAGAGCCGGGCGCCCGCGCCGCCGAGAGTGTCGACCCTGAGGGTGGCCTCGCGGTCGGCGGGCGAGTAGACCCAGAACGTCACGGTCCCGTCCTCCAAGAGCCGGACCGCGCCCGAGCCGGTGGCGGGGGTTTTGGCCTGCTTCGGCAGGTCGTAGACGGGTTGAGCCCCGCCGTCCAGCCAGGCCAGCTCGCTCTCGTACACCTGGGTGGCGGCCGAAGCCTCGGGCAGGGAGAGGGTGAGGCGGTCGACGATGGCGTCGCCCTTGGTGGCGCGCTTGCCGTCGGCGCTCTTCGCGGCGAGCGTCAGGGTGTGCTTGCCCTGGGTGAGGTGGACCTTGGTGTCGGTGTGGTCCCAGACTGCTCCTGCACCTTGTCGAAGGTGTTGAGGGAGTTGGCGAGGACACTCAGGTCGTAGGTGCCGTCATGCGGCACGTCAACGGTGAAGTCGAGCGTGACGTCCGAGCCGGTGCGCAGGCCGCCCACGTTGTAGCCGCCGGAGGTGTAGAACTTCGACACGTCGCGCGGCGAGCCCTCCGGGCCGTTCTTCGAGTAGCCGTACCCGGTGTGGGCGGCGTCCTCCGCCTCGTACGACGCCTGCCAGCGCACGGGCGGGGACTGAGTGCCCGCCCCCGTCCCGGCCGGGCTGAGTACGATCTCGTACGCCGAGGACTCGTTCAGCTTCGGCAGCCCGCCGTCGCCGAAGTCGACGACGACCGTGCCGTCGTCGCCGACCTACAGTTTCTGCTCCTCAGCAGCTTCGGGCCGGAGGAGTCGCCCACCTGCCCGCTCCATTCGATCTCCCGGACCCAGGCGTGTACGCGGTCCCCGAAGAGCCCCTCGGGGACGTTGTCGAAGGTGATGTGGTCCTTTCCGGTGGACCCGCCGAACAGCAGCCGGGCCTGCCGCTTGTCCTCGTCCAGCGTGGCGACGCCCTGCATGGTGTAGTTCTCGCCGGGGGACGGCGGGGCCACCTTCACCGCGTGCCCGCTCATCGAGGCGTACGCGTGCAGGAGCCACCACTGGCCGTTGCCGCGGTTGGACTGCACCGCGGAGTCGGAGAGGTTGCCGTCGATGTTCCAGTACGCGATGTCGGCGTCCACCTTGGACTCCTCGATGGCGGACACCCACTGGGATCATCTGGCCGGGTACGGAGGTGTGATAGTTGAAGGCGTACTCGTTGATGTTGGCCGGGAGCTGGGTGCCCTCCTTGTTGGTGCCACTGAACAGCTCCTTCTCCCACGCCCGGTACTTGGCGACGCTCTCGCGCACCGCCTCCGGGTGGCTCAGCTCGTGCCAGGTAATGACGTCCGGGAGGGTACCGTCGGCCAGGGCGTGGGTGAGGAAGCCCTTCACCTGGTCGAACAGGATGCTGGTGTTGGGGCCGGCGATGCGGGCGCTGGGCATCCTGCCCTTGATGAGCCGGTGGACGTCGTCCCAGGCGGCGAAGTAGTCGTCGGGGTCGTCGAGCCAGCTGACCTTGTTGTAGCTCCACTCGCCGGTGCCGAACATGTTGCCCTCGGGCTCGTTGAACGGCACGAAGACGACGTTGTCCTGGTACTGCTGCGGTAGTTGCAGAACCTGGTCGACCTGCGTGGTGATCTTCTCCCTGTAGAGCTTAGAACTTCTCCTCGGAGGTGTCGCCCGGCCACTGGTACGGGAAGCCGCGGTGGATGTCGGTCATGTAGATGTAGACATCGCCGTTGGTGGAGTCGGCCAGCGGCTTCACCACCTCCAGCGCGTCGGCACCGGGGTGCTGTGGGCCGTCCTGCGCCTTCGTGGAGACCGTGCGCAGGCCCATGACCTCGATCAGGTTGTTGGTGGGAACGTCCGGTCCGTACACGCCGTAGAGGGTGCCGGAGGCGCCGCCGTGGAACGTGCCGGTGTCCGAGCCGAGGTCGACGGTGAGCTGCCCCTCGCGGACCACGGTGACGGTCGCCTGCACGGTGCGCCCGGCTGCCGTTCCCGCCACCGCGAACGTCCCCGGCTGGGCGTACTTCTCGGGTGGCACGGCGTCCCAGGTGATCGGCGTGTCGCGGTCGTAGCCGTCGGAGAAGGAGGAGCGGACGGCGGCGGGCAGGGGCGGGGCGGTCCCGCTCGTCGTACGGACCTCGAAGGACGTCTTCGAGAGCTCCTGGAGGATCGGCACGGCCCCGACCGTGCCGGCCACCTGCTCGGCGCTGGGTGCCACACGGTGAAGTCGTCGATCGCGCCCCTGAGTAGCGGGTCCGGCCAGAAGGACTTGCCGATGTAGCCGGCGGCCGCGGCCGAACTGTCCAGCAACTCCTTGGCCTTGATGCCGGTCTCGGCGAAGGAGACCGCCACGCCGTCGAGGTAGGTGGTGAGCCGGCCGGCGGTGGTGTCGAGATTCTCTGGTCGATGAGCATGGTCATGAGCCGCCGCCTCGCCGGTCGACGGCTTTACCACTGATTCCTCTCGTATGCCCTCTGATCTCGCTCGCCGGACCCGGCCCGTCTGGCAGTTCCAGGCCGTCCCGGCTTTGTCAGCGCTGCTTCCCGCCCTCCCCGGCGTCTCCCGCGTCGGACTGCGCTCAGCTCCCACCAGCCTGCTGCGACAGACTGGCGAGGAGGTCTTGCACCTCCTTCGATTCACCGCGCCTCACGGCGCACTGGCGCTTCGTGGCGCACCCAGCAGTTCTTGCGCGGCAGGTCCGACAGCAGGGCCAGCACCAACCGTCCGGCCCGGCAACGTGGTTCGACCCGGGCAAACCGTCCCGCGATTGTGCGACATCCCATGAGTTCCCCTGAGCCCTGCTGAGTCCTTGTCCACGTGGCCAGGGTGTTCTGTCTCCTTGGGCTGTTCTTCGAGCTGGTGACGTAACTTCAGGATTCTTGAAGCGTTCTCACTTTGTCCGATCGATCCGTGATCGGGGTGAAGGCGAGGAGGCTCGGGTTGGGGCTGGCGACCGTACGCGACCTGCGCGAGTTCCGCGATCCGGTCTCGGCGGAGGAGCTGGAGCAGTTCGAGACCGACGTGCTGGCCGGGTTCGTGCTCGCGCGGGCTTCGGCGGGGCTGGCGGACGGCACGATCCGCGGGGACGTCGGGCACCTGGATCAGATGCGGGCCTGGTTGGGTCGGCCGCTGTGGGATATGGAGCCGGCGACGCCGACGGGTACTTCGGGAAGGTGCTGCGGGAATCGCCGAGTGGCACCCGGCTGGCCCCCGCGCAGGCGCTGACCACGTACTTCCTGTTCTTGGAGCTGCGGCACAAGGTCGAGATCCATCGGATGACCGGGCGGGTTGTCGAGTGCCCGATCGACGAGATGAACCGGCCGCGGGGGTCCAAGGACGCGGCCTTGCGGATTCCGCCGACCGAGCCGGAGGTCAAGACACTCTTCGCCGGCTGGGGCGGCGGGCTGGCGACCTGCCGCAAGTTCGCCCCGACCGCCAGGAACTACACCGCATCGAAGCTGATGTCTCAGGTCGGACTCAGGGTGAGCGAGGCATGCAAGCTCGACCTTGCCGCCATCAAGTGGGACCTGGGCCGCTTCGGCAAGCTCCATGTGCGCTACGGCAAGGGCTCCCGCGGCTCGGGCCCGCGCGAGCGGATGGTGCCGCTGATCAACGGCGCCGACCGCACGCTGCGGTGGTTCATCGAGGACGTCTGGGGCCAGTTCGACGACGACCACACCCGACCCGGTGCCCCGCTGTTCCCGTTCGAGCGCAAGAACTCCGACGGGTCCTCTCGCCGGGTCGGCGACGACGCGTTGCGCAACGGCCTGGTGGCCGCGGCGAAGGCCCATCTGCCCGGCTGGGCCGACACGCTCACGCCGCACGTCCTACGGCACTTCTGCGCGTCCGAGCTCTACCTCGGGGGTCTTGACCTGCTCGGGATCCAGAAGGTCCTCGGACACTCCTGGATCGCCACCACGATGCGGTACATCAACCCTCGGGAATTGCATCAGCCGGGCGAGAACCCGCAGGTCGCCAGGTCACAGCGAGGGCCCGAAGGACTCCGACACCACTGCGA